>CAZEXJ010000033.1:0-3032 GCA_964516585.1 uncultured Alistipes sp. | reverse complement strand
AAATATACGAAAATATATAATAATATGTAACTTTGCATTGTGATCCGAAAAGACGAAGCCTATGAAACCGTTGAAACCTCGCAAAATGGGAGTGCTGCATCGCATGTTTCACTTCTATGTCGACTTTATCAATTCGCGTCTCTATTTCCGCAGGGTGCATACCTTGGGGATAGAAAACATGCCTGAGGACGGCACCCCCGTGGTGTTGGTGTCGAATCATCAGAACTGTCTAAACGACCCGATAGGGTTGGCGCTTGCGTTGGACGATCGCAAGCCCCATTTTCTTGCGCGCGCCAACGTATTCCGCAATCCCGTGGCCAACCGCCTGCTGCGCGGTTTGGGTCTGCTGCCGGCATATCGCATGGCCTACGAGGGACGCTCGGCCGTGAGCAAGAATACGGAGACGATGAATGACGTGAACGAGGCTTTGCTGCACGGCGAGACGGTGATACTCTATCCCGAGTGCGGTCATCAGGACAAGCGCTGGCTCGGGACATTCTCCAACGCCTATCTTAAAATGGCCTTCGCCGCGGCCGAGGCCTCGGGCTTCGATCGCGACATATATGTGATGCCGACGTGCAATCACTACTCCACCTATTTCCGCGCCCGCGGCGACATGCTTATAAAGTTCGGCCGCCCGATCTCTATCCGTCCGTTCTACGACGACTATAAGCGCAACGCCCATGAAGCGGCGCGCAAGGTCAACGCCTTCGTCCGCCGCGAGATCGAGTCGCTGATGTTGAACATCGAAGATCTCGACAACTACGAATCGCTCGACTATCTGCGCCAGAGCGGGTTCGGCGCGGAGTATGCCCGCCGCAAGGGGCTTTCGCCCGACAACCTGCCCGACAAGCTGTTGGCCGACAAGGAGCTTGTCGAGCGCATAGAGCAGGTGAAGCAGCACTCGCCCGAGGAGATGAAACGGCTGTTCCGTCTGACGCGCCGTCTTATATCGGGCATCCACGAGCTGCACATACGCGACTGGCTGTTCGACAACACGCCGACGATAATGAGTCAGACAATGCGTTTTCTCGGGCTTCTCGTCGGTCTGCCGCTGTTCATCGTCTCTATCGTGCCGACGTTCCCTATGTATATCGTGCCTCGCGTGATGATAAAGCGCATGATACGCGACAAGATGTTTTACAGTTCGATCAACCTTGCCGCCACGGTGCTGATAACCTATCCGCTGTGCTGCCTGCTGCCCGCGGCTTTGCTGTGGGCGTATGCCGGGTGGGCATATGCGCTGGTCTTCTTCCTCTGCTTCCCGCTGCTGTTCATCTATTCGTGGAACTATATGTCGTGGGTGGTGAAGTTCATCGGCAGCTACCGGTTCATTTCGACGCGCAACCGCCGCAAGGTGCGCCGCCTTGCCGCACTGCGCCGCCGGATATTCTCGCATCTCGATCAGATGTTGCAGACGGTGGAGCAGTGACGGATCGATCCGGCTTTTTGCGCCGGACGCGTCTACGCTTCGCTGCCGGGTGCTCTGTTCCCGATATTGTCTTGATATATAGAATGGTGCGAGCAGCAGGCAAAACCGAAAGGGAGGTTTGGCCTGCGGTGATCGATTCGGATCGCTATTATTTCGGTATTTAATTTGGATATTCGAAATTTTTTTATTAATTTATTTGTCTCATAACTATAAAATGTATAATTTTGCCGTGTTAAAAAAATAACAGAATTTTTACTATTTACTAATATAAAATCAAATTGCTTTATGTCACAGATTAAGATTGGTATCAACGGTTTCGGACGTATCGGCCGTATGGTATTCCGTGCTGCATGCACACAGACTGACAAGTTTGACGTAGTAGGTATCAACGACCTCTGCCCGGTAGATTATCTGGCTTACATGTTGAAATACGATACGATGCACGGTCAGTTCAATGGTACCATCGATTTCGATACGGAGAAAAATCTGCTGATCGTCAACGGCAAGGCAATCCGCGTTACGGCCGAGAAGGACCCCGCAAACTTGAAGTGGAACGAGGTAGGTGCAGAGTATGTCGTAGAGTCGACAGGTCTGTTCCTGACCGAGGAGAAGGCTCAGGCTCACATCGCTGCCGGTGCCAAGTATGTCGTTATGTCGGCTCCCTCGAAGGACACTACGCCGATGTTCGTATGCGGTGTCAACACCGATACCTATGCAGGTCAGAAGATCGTTTCTAACGCATCTTGCACCACCAACTGCTTGGCTCCCATTGCCAAGGTGCTGCATGACAAGTTCGGTATCACCGACGGTTTGATGACTACGGTTCACTCGACGACGGCTACTCAGAAGACTGTCGACGGTCCCTCGATGAAGGACTGGCGCGGCGGTCGTGCTGCTGCCGGCAACATCATCCCCTCGTCGACTGGTGCCGCCAAGGCCGTAGGCAAGGTTATCCCCGCATTGAACGGCAAGCTGACCGGTATGTCGATGCGTGTTCCTACGCTGGACGTTTCGGTTGTCGACCTTACGGTAAACCTTGCAAAGCCCGCCGCATATTCAGAGATCTGCGCCGCCATGAAGGAGGCTTCTGAGGGTGAGTTGAAGGGTATTTTGGGTTACACCGAGGACGCTGTCGTATCTTCGGACTTCTTGGGCGACCCCCGCACTTCGATCTTCGATGCCAAGGCCGGTATCGCTTTGACCGACACCTTCGTTAAGGTCGTATCATGGTACGACAACGAGTGGGGTTACTCTAACAAGGTGCTCGACCTGATCTCGATCATGAAGGCTTACAACAAGTAATATCTTCATCGACGGCGACTCTTGTCGCAAGACCGATCCCCGAACGGCGAATGCCGCTCGGGGATTTTTTTTGTCGTCGGGTGTGCAACCGATAGTTTAAATCACCTGCAAAACCCGGTGGGGACGGGAAAAACGTTCAGTTGTTATGTGTGGATAGAGACTCCCACGTCGCGTGCAAGCACGCTCCTCGGAGTGACATTGTGGGGCGTTGCACTATGTCATTGCGAGCCGAGTGTAACGAGGCGTGGCAATCTCTTTCTTCCCCTCTCCACCGCTTTTTGCGGGTGAACCGATAGTT
>CAZEXJ010000032.1:0-2882 GCA_964516585.1 uncultured Alistipes sp. | reverse complement strand
CTCACATAAGGACAAAAGCGAAAACACTTTCATCAAAATATGTCTGCCCGGGGATAACCCCTCGACAGATACAAAATTATAATATTTTCCCCAACTTGACAACCTCGATATGGAATATCGCGCAAAAATATTGAATATGGGAATCTCTTTTTCGTGAAAAGCGGCATTCTACTGCCGCTCCTTGTCGCTCGGCAATGGGCAGTACGCTGAGTACAGCCCACTGCGTCCTTTTCACGTGCGGCTTGTAATTAACGCCTTTTCACAAAAAAGAGGTGGCGTTTGGGCGGCTATTTCCACTGTTATGTCATTCTGAGGAGTGTTCGAAGAACACGACGTGAGAATCTCATCACACGACAGCAGAAATAGCCGACCCTAACCGAGATTGCCACGCCACGCTTCGCTCGGCTCGCAATGACAGGGTTCAGCGCCCCTCCTTGTCACTCCGAGGGAGAGGCGTAGCTTCGACCGTGGGAGTCTCTGCACTCGACATGACAGTGGAAATAGTCGTCCACAACCAGATTCTCACGTCGGCCTGCGGCCTCCTCAGAATGACACAGCGAAAAAGAGATTGCCACGCCTTGCTTCGCTCGGCTCGCAATGACAGGGTTCAACGCCTCACTATGTCACTCCGAGGAGCGCGAAGCGCGACGTGGGAGAAAACAAACGTCGACCACGAAGCGACGGCTTACGCCGTTATACAATTCTGACCCCACCCCTCGATCCCCTCCCTCGGGAGGGGACTTGGGTCGCTTCGCTCCGGGTGGGGCGCGGAACGGTTGTCGCGTATTCCGAAATGTACGCAGTGACGCCCTCGCACTGTCATTGCGAGCGCAAACGGCAATGCCCCGCCGGCTTATTATGTTTGATTTGGTCGAATATTCTCCTGCCTTGGCAAAAAAAGAAATTCATTCTTTTTTTTGCCAAGGCTTATTTGTATATTTGCTCTATCAAGCAGGTGTACGATGAAGATTGGATTGATATCGGATACGCACGGGACATTCGACGGGGTGCTGGAACAGTTCCTTGCGCCTGTCGACGAGATATGGCATGCCGGCGACATAGGCTCTGTGGAGTTGGCCGACCGCATCGCGGCATTTCGGCCGCTGCGTGCCGTGTGGGGCAATATCGACCCGAGCGCCATGCACCGCATATACGACCGTTTCGCCTTTTTCAAGGCCGACGGCGTGCCGGTGCTGATGACCCACATTGGCGGCTGGCCGCGCCATTATGCCCCCGGTGTGGCGGAGCGCATACAGTCGGCACGCCCCAAGGTATTTATCTCCGGCCATTCGCACATCCTGCGTGTCATCTACGACCCGGTATACGACCTGCTGCACATCAATCCCGGTGCGGCCGGCAGCTACGGATACCACAATGTCCGCACGGCCGTAAGGTTCGACATTGCCGGCGGCGAGATAAAAAATATGGAGATCGGCGAGTGGCCGCGGCGCAAAGATTGCGTGTAGCGACCTGCAGCGACAGCACAGTACAAACGATAAATAACAGATTGCAATGAAAAGATCGATACTTTCGGTGGTGATGATTCTGCTCGCAGCGAGCCTTGCGGCTCAACAGAGATGCGAGGTCTCGACGACGACCTTCGAGTTCGCCAACCGCAACGGCCAACGCCTCATGCTCGACCGCTACACCTCGCCCTCGACCGAGGGTGTGCGCCCCTGCATGATATTCGTCTTCGGCGGCGGATTTGCCGGCGGCGAGCGCAACAACGAAGCATATATTCCCTATTACGACTTTCTTGCCGGCCACGGCATCGATGTGGTGGCCATAGACTATCGCCTCGGTTTGAAAGATGTCGACTCTGCCGTTGCGGGCGATGTCAGGTCTATGATCGGGGTTATGAAAAATGCCGTCGACATGGCCGTCGAAGATCTCTACTCGGCCACGCTGTTCGTCCTCGACCATGCCGCAGAGTGGCATATCGATCCCCGTTGCATCATGATAAGCGGATCGAGCGCCGGAGCTATCACCGTGTTGCAGGCCGAAAACGGCATCTGCAACTCCACGGCTGCAGCGTCTGTCCTGCCTCCCGATTTCCGATACGCAGGCGTGGTGTCGTGTGCCGGAGCCATATTCTCCACCTCGGGCAAACCGCGCTGGGACAAGGCTCCTGCGCCCATTCTGCTGTTCCACGGCAATGCCGACAGCAATGTCCCCTATAAAAAGGCTTCTATTATGGGCGTGGGCTACTACGGCTCCCGAATCATCGCGCGCCAGCTCGACAAACTCGCCTCGCCCTACTACTTCTACTCTGCGCAGTGCGTCGATCACTCCCTCGCCGTCACTCCCCTCGAAGATCAACTCGATCTTATTCTGCAATTCATCAACGAATATATCTTCGCCGACCGCCGGCTCCGCATCATCGCCGATGTCGACAGCATCGACGGCAGCCGCTGCAAAACTCGTTTTTCCATAAAGGATTATTTGCGGGCTAACTATCAATAACTTCTCTTTTTCGTGAAAAGCGGCATTCTACTGCCGCGCACTTGCTCGCCCGAATGGGAAATACGTTAGTATGTCCCATCCGGGCGATCTTCGTTTGCGTTGTATAATACCGCTTTTGACGAAAAAGGTGGTTGTGGTGCTTGGGACGCTATTTCCTCCGACATGTCATTCTGAGGAGCAACGCAGTTGCGACGTGAGAATCTCTTTTTTGTGTGACTATTTCCTTCGACATGTCATTCTGAGCGGAGTGTAACGAAGCGAAGAATCTGGTTGGGGACGATTATTATTGTTGCATTGTCGTGTGCAGAGATTCTCACGTCGGCCGCAGGCGGCCTCCTCAGAATGACAAACCGGGCGTGCAAAGCGCACATTTCGGAATGCCCGACACCCGTTCCGCGCTCCACCCGGAGCGAAGCGAC
>CAZEXJ010000031.1:0-8079 GCA_964516585.1 uncultured Alistipes sp. | reverse complement strand
GACAAACAGGGAACGAGATTCTCACGTCGGCCTGCGGCCTCCTCAGAATGACAAACAGGGCGTGCAAGCACGCTCCTCAGAATGATATTCCTTTCTGTCATTGCGAGCCGAGCGCAGCGAGGCGTGGCAATCTCAGTATGTGGACGAGATTCTCACGTCGCGTTCTTCGAACGCTCCTCAGAATGACAAACAGGGAACGAGATTCTCACGTCGGCCTGCGGCCTCCTCAGAATGACAAACAGGGCGTGCAAGCACGCTCCTCGGAGTGACATTCCTTTCTGTCATTGCGAGGGAGGGCATAGCCCGACCGTGGCAATCTCGGTCGCGGACGCATTATTAATATTGCGCCTTTCGCGTCATAATGATATTTATATAATTTTTTTATGAAAAAGTGTTATATTTGTACATTGGTACGATTGTCGGCTATCGATTGCGATTGGACGACATGATATTAATGGCACGAGTGCCGAAAAGGATTAGGATTATGTTTTGCAGCGAATGCGGGGCGGCAGTGACCCCCGAAATGAATCATTGCCAGAATTGCGGAGCACGTACCCGCATGGGCGATTACAGACAATCGCCGCCGGCGGTTGCCCGCGCAGAGGCATCGGCCCCGTCGGCCGATATTATCGGCAAGGCGCTGATAGGCATAGGTGTATTCATGATCGTAGCGACGTTCATGTCGTGGTATCGCGTGTCGATTAACATGGGCGACTCTTCGGTCGATGCGCTTGTCAATTTCGTGACGCGCCTACTGCCGTCGTACACGGGTGTGAATACATATTACGGTATCGCGGGTTTGGCAATCGCTTTTGCCGCCATAATATTCGTCGTATGCCGCCGTTATATGTGGGCGACGGTCATGGGTGTAGCCGGTGTCGTGTTGGCTTTGGCGGCCATGTTCCTGACGCCCGATTTCGTCGCGCTCAACTACACAGTCGGCGGTGGCGGCGATAGCAACGTTATGGATATGGTGCAGTCGGGCTTGGGGCAGAATATGCTGCCGTCGGAGGTGCGGTACGGCGCTTCTATGGCGTCGAGCGTTTTGGATACGATTTACGACTATGTAGCCGTTAGAAGTTGTTTCGGCCTGACGGTTTATGCGGTTACTTCGGCGGCATTTGCCGTGTTGAGTGCCGTAGCGCTGAGACGACGTTAGGCGTGAGGTTTACGCATTATAATAATATTTCGAAATATATGGACAATCAGGTTATTTCGTCGCAGATAGACCGACAGTCGGTCGTTGCGACACTTTTCAAGAGCCTTTACATGCAAATGGCTGCGGCTCTTACCATAACGGGTCTTACAGCCTACTTTGTAGCTTCGTCGCCCGAGATCATGGCGACCATATTCAGCAATCGTGCGAGCATCTGGATTTTGATATTTGCGCAGTTGGGCGTGGTGATGTGGCTCTCGTCGCGCGCGCTGCGCATGTCGATGACTGCCGCTACGCTGCTCTTTATTCTCTATTCGGTGTTGACCGGCGTGACATTCTCGGTGATATTCTTGGCATTTACGAACGAGACCATTGCCACGACCTTCTTCGTGACTGCCGGAACGTTCCTTGCCATGAGTGTTGTGGGGTATGTGACCCGTATGGATCTTACGCGTGTGGGCAGCATACTTTTCATGCTGTTGATCGGCGTGATAATCGCCACGGTGGTCAACATGTTCATGCACTCGGAGACGATATACTGGGTGACGACCTATGCCGGTGTGGTTATATTCGTAGGTCTTATAGCGTTCGATACGCAGAAGCTCAAACGTATATTCCTGAGTTTGGATTCGGTCGACGAGACCTCGCAGAAGATAGCGCTGCTCGGAGCGTTGACCCTGTATCTCGATTTTATCAATCTGTTCCTTTTCCTGTTGCGCATATTGGGAGGCAGCCGCGATTAGGCGAATTGAACCGAAAAAAATTGGCACCGCAGAAGATGCGGTGCCATTATTTTTTGTTGCCGGTCGCTGCATTACAATGTCAGTTTCACGCCGACGAAAAACGTTCGCGGCATCGACGGTCCGTAGATGTATGCCGAATCTTTGGCCGCTCCGAAATCGAGGTCGCGCTGGTAGGCATCGAACATGTTCTTAACGCCCGCGTTTATCTCCATGCCGATTATGTCGGAGAGCGGTATGACGTATGCCGCCTTTATGCCGCAGTCCCAGAAGGAGGGCGTCGTGGTCTGGGTGTCGACGGGAAGTATGCCGGCATTGTGCTGTACGAGCATCGAACCGGTATAGGTGCAGAACAGCGAGGCCGAGAGCCGGCGCGCAATGTTGAACGTCGAGGTGAGATAGCCGTAGTGGTCGGGCGAGCGGAACATGCGCCGCTGAGGCTCCACATCGTCAGACCACTGCTCCGGGCTTTTGTAACGACTGCGCTGGAATGTGTAGCCCGCCTGAATCTCGAATATGCCCTTTATGCCTAACTTCACCTCGGCCGTGACACCGGCGACGGTTGCGCCGTCGGCATTGCGCCGCTCCTTTATCGTGTTGCCGTCGGCGTCGGTGCCGATCTTTTCGAGTGTGAATACGTCGTCGAGCACGGTATAGAAGCCCTCGATAAGCAGATTGGTCTGCAACCTGCCGAACGAGTGATAGATGTCGGCCGAGGCGCTGATACTGTGGGAGTACTCGGGGCGCAGATCGTCGGCGATGCGTATGATCGACACGGCGTGGTTGAGCGCGTCGATGTGCAGATCTTCGTTATATGCCTGCGGTGCGCGGTAGCCGCTCGCATAGCTGATGCGCAGACCGATCTCCTCTATGGGGCTGTATCGTAGGTTGACGCGCGGTGAGAATATGGGATTTTTCACCATATTGTGTTTGTCCAACCGGCCGCCGATCAATAGACTCACCTTGTCGCTGCGCCACTCGTTCTGGAAAAAGAAGCCTGCCGTGCGCGTATCCTGCCTGAAGTGTCGGTCTGTGGCGATATAGTTGTCGTGCAAATCGTTGTAGCTGTACTCCGCGCCGAAAGTAAGCTCCGAGGGCATGAACCACAGACGATAGAAGTTGTAGGTGTACTGCGCTCCGGCCACCACCGTAAGATCGTTGGTGGTGCCGTAGGCGTCGGGGTTCATGTCGGTGCCGAAATAGCTGTTGCGGTCGATGCCCTGTGCCGACGAGTAGATGCTCAGACGGTGGCGGCTGTCGGCCGAGAAGTAGTCGAATCGCAGCCCTCCGCCGTCGATCTTGTGGTCGAGCTGCTCGCATATCATAGCCATGTGAGGAGGCTCCGACAGGTTGTCGCCGCCGCGGCGGAACTCATGCGTGTGATGATATTCGGCCGTGATGCGGGTGTGTGGCGATGTCTTGTAGTAGGCGCGGAAGCCGGCGGTCTCCGAGTTTAGTGCGGGTATGTCCGAAAATCCGTCGTCGTTGCGGTCGTAGGCCTCGCGCCCCTTGATCTGTCCGAACAGATATACGCCCAATTTGTTGTCGTCGCTTACGAACGATCCGTTCAGGGCGGTGTTGATGTCGGTGGCGCCGCCCGTGAGGATATGTGTGGTGTTGGACAGCGAGAGCGAGTTGCGCAGCGGGTCGCGCGTGATGATGTTGACCACGCCGCCTATGGCGTTCGAGCCGAACAGCGCCGATCCGCCGCCGCGGATGACCTCCACGCGTTCGATCATAGCCACCGGCAACTGATCCATGCCGTAAACGGCTGCCAGCGACGAGAATATGGGGCGGCTGTCGAGCAGTATCTGCGAATAGTGCCCCTCCAATCCGTTGATGCGCAGCTGCATCGTTCCGCAGTTGCCGCAGTTGTTTTCGACGCGCAGTCCCGATTGGAAGTTCATCGTCTCCGACAGGTTCGACGATGCCACGGCGTCGAAGAGCTTCTGCGAAGCCACGTTGACTACTGCTGCCGTTTGTCGGCGGTTTGTCTCATTGCGCGTGGCCGACACGACCACTTCGTCGACCATCATCGCATCCTCTTCGAGCGAGAAGTTGACCTCTATGCTTTTGCCCTCTATGGACTCTATCGTCCGCTCTATGGTCTTGTATCCGACAGACGATACGACTATGGTGTTCTGTCCCGCGGGCAGATTTTTCAGGAAGTAGTGACCCGTTGCGTCCGAGGCGCAGCCAATGGTCGAACCTTTGACTGCTATGGTGACGTAGGGCAGGTGGTTGCCGGCCGATGCGCTTATGACATGGCCGTATATGTTGGCGTCGGTATTGTGTCTGTTCTTGGTTTGTGAGAGATTCTCTGCCGATACCACGACAGGAATCAGGAGCATGACGAATGCTCCCAACATACGTAAATTCATGATAAGTCTGGATTTATGTGTGAAACTTATGTACCCGGCCGATGTCGCCGGTGCGTGTCGGTGACGACGACAGATTAGCAGACGGGAGGAGCGCGCAATTGCCCCGGCGAGTATTGCGCTGTCAGTGACAGTTGCTCGTCGCTTTGCACGCGGCGCAGACGCAGCCATGCCAATGCGGTTGTCGTTATGCCCGATAACGATACGAGGGCGACAATCATCGACAGGTAAGATATGGCCTGCAACTGACTCCCGCTATGACTGTGCGATGCCGCCGAACCGGTGTACGGGTGAGAGTGGACTATGCGAACTCCGTCTATATAGTGCTCGTGCGGGAACAATGTCGTACAGCACCAGTACCCTATGAAGAGTATGGCGAGTAACAGAGAGACTATTGTTTTGCGTCCGTTTCTCATCGCAGTTTTTGTATCGGCGGCAAAGATAAGCAAATTTATTCGAATTGCGGAAACTTGTTCCGTGGTTTGTATTCGCCGTCGACGATCGACCAGCAGTGGGTCTCGCGGCCATTGGTCATGACTATGTGGCGGCAGCCGATGACGGCGTTGTAGCGTACAGCCTGCGAGAATACCGCGTGGTCGACGGCTATCGAGGCCTCTTTGCACTCGACGAGTACAAGCGGCCGGCCGTCGCTGCCCATTGCCACGATGTCGGCACGCTGAGCCATGCCGTTGATAGCCACAGGATACTCCTCGGCGATCGACTGCAACGGAAAGCCGCAGTGTCCGACCATATATTCCACAACATGACGACGCACCCACTCCTCGGGGGTTAGCACGACCCACTGCCGGCGTACCGTATCGAATATCTGCGTGCGCCCCTGCCTGTCGCGTCGTGCGCGCAGTGTTATGGACGGCAGGTTGAGTTTGGGCAGTTCTGTCATGTCGCGAATCGAAAAAATCACTATATTTACACTGCGAAGATACGAATAATCGGCAGCAATGCCAAATTTATCGGGGCATTGCCGGGCGGGAGTATATTCGATTCGAATAAATATATGTAGATAAAATGAAAGCATTTCTGTTGTCTGTCGTTATTGCAATGTGTTGTCTGCCGGCTTCCGTCGCCGCGAGAGGGCGGTCGATCGACGAAACGCTGCTCTCGGGCGGAGTGGAGCGGTCGTACAAAATCTATATTCCCGAAGATATGGCAGCTCATCGCTCGCTTGTGGTCGTATTGCACGGTTACGGAGGCTCGGCCGATCCCGACCGCTTCGATATGAATCGCGTCGCCGACCGTTACGGCTTTGCCGTCTGCTACCCTCAGGGCGAGAGGGACGGGCGCGGCAAACGTTGCTGGAATGTGGGGTATCCGTTTCAGGCCGACATGACGATCGACGACGTGGCGTTCCTGTGCGAGCTTGCAGGGCATTTGCAGAAAAAGTATGGTCTGTCGGCCGAAAACACATTCTGCACCGGCCTGTCGAACGGCGGCGAGATGTGTTATCTTCTGGCCTATACGCGCGGCGACGTCTTTCGCGCCGTAGCCCCCATTGCCGGACTGACGCTCGAATCGATGTATCGCACACTGTCGGCCACGCGCGCCGTGCCGCTTATGGAGGTGCACGGAACCTCCGACCGCACGTCGCTGTGGGAGGGCGATCCCGACAACAGCGGCGGCTGGGGCGCCTATCTGTCGGTTCCCGTGGCAGTGGGGTATTGGGTCGCGGCCGATCGCTGCACCCACTCGCTGCGCGATACAATACCGTCGCGCTCCGAGCGGCTGATCGTCCGCGAGCGTTATGTGGGCGGCACCGACGGTGCGGAGGTTTGGCTCTATCGCATCGAGGGCGGCAAACACTCTTGGGGCGAGTCCGACATGGATACGCCCGAAGCGATATGGGAGTTTTTCTCAAAGTTCGTGTCGGAGCAGAGGAAATGATGCGATTTTTTGTAACTTTACGGCGATTAACAAAGCATTACGGTATGACGAAATATTTTGTAGTGTCGTTCTTGTCGTTTGCAGCCGCAGTCGGCAGCCTCTGCGCACAGAGACCTTTGTCGGTTATCTCCGACGGACGCGATGCGTTGCGCGGACGCCTCGTCCCCTATCCGACGGCCGGGGAGGCCGCCGCCGCATCGATGCATCGACAGCGATACATGCAGCCTTTGGAGGAGTGGCGCAGCACGACGTCCGACGACGGCTCGACGATTATGGCGGCCGAGTTCACCAAACCTTTTTCGTGGATCGAACGACAGATTTTCCTGCGCGTGGAGAGTGCCGGCGCGCCATACGAAGTGATTGTAAACGGCCGCACGGCCGGTTATGCGCAGAACGGGTTCGCGGCATCGGAGTACAACATAACCAAATTGTCCCGCGACGATAAAAATTCGGTGGAGATACGGCTGCTCGACTCCTCGCCTCTTTCTGCGATAGAGTCGTTCGAGGTCGCCGGTGATATGCCGCTGCGTGCATACGTCATTTCGCAGCCTCGCTTGCGCGTGCGCGATGTATTTTATCGTACACGTATGGGCGTGGGCGATCGTGCAAATATCGATGTCGGAGTTATCATGCACAATCAGACTCTCAATGCCAAACGCTCACGCATCTATTACGAACTCTATTCGCCCGACAGCGTGTGCGTGGCCAACGGCTACAAAGATGTCGAGTTGGGCATGCACGGCATCGATACAGTGCGTTTTGCGGCCAATATTCCCGACTCCACATTGTGGAGCGCACAACGTCCTGCAATGTACCGGCTGGAACTGCGGAATCGCATCGAAGGGCGCGATGTCGAGTTTTATTCGCTGCCCGTCGGGTTCCGTTCGCAGGAGTATTCCGACGGTGAGTTTCTGATAAATGGACGCCGGGAGACGATGCACTGGGCGGATGTCGATGCATTGGCATCTCGCGAACACGTCGCGAACCTGCACGCCGAGGGCTTTAATGCGTTGCGCTTCGCAGCGGGATATGTCTCGGAGGAGCTGCTGTCGCTGTGCGATTCACTGGGTATATATGTCGATCTGACGGCCGCTGTCGACTCGTCTGCGGCGGGAGAGTCGCGCCGCGTGGGCGGCAATCCGTCGAACGATCCGGCATGGCGCGATACATATATCGATCGCGGGCGAATGCTGATCGAAACCACCAAACGCCACCCTTGCGTGGTGATATATCGCCCGGCTGCACGCTCGGCAAACGGTATTTGCCTGTACGACAGTTATCTCGCGATGAAATCGCTGCCTGACGAACGCCCGGTATTCTATACCGACGGCGGTGGCGAGTGGAATGACGATTCGAGAAAATAGCGGTAAAATCAAAATTTTTCTTAAAAAAAATTTTGCCAAGAAAGAAATTTGTAATATCTTTGCACCGCAATCGAAAGATTGAATGCCTCTTTAGCTCAGTTGGTAGAGCACGACACTCTTAATGTTGGGGTCCAGGGTTCGAGCCCCTGAGGGGGTACTGAAAGGGAAAAACGAAAGTTTTTCCCTTTTCATTTTGTCTCAACGGTTTACCCTCGCCCGCCACACCCCCGCCAAAGGCGTACCTACCGAATTTTGTCTATGTTTGTCTATCGGTTGTCCAACTAAAATAGACAAAAGCGACAAACCATTTTGAAACCAATCCCCTGAAACTTAGACATAGGTCTTTATTTTCTGTACCCCCGTAGTGCTAAATGTTTGGTAATCTTTGCAGATAGTTCCGGATTAACTTGACACTTCCAAATAGTGAGCTTATGTTTGCACTCGTAAACGGCTCATTGAAAGAAAATTGCACGATGTCCAACTTTGTCTGAACATTGTCTGTGTTTGTCAAAAAGTTGTCGATGTATAGATTCTTCGAGCCG
>CAZEXJ010000030.1:0-7861 GCA_964516585.1 uncultured Alistipes sp. | reverse complement strand
TCCCACGCCTCGCTGCGCTCGGCTCGCAATGACATGGGCGAGAGACTCTCACGATCGGGAGGCTTTGTGTCGGAGGCTTGCCGATTAACTTTTTTTTGCATATCTTTACGCAAAGATGTATAAAAACGTTAAATATTTGATGATATGAAAAGAAATCTTTGGTTGTTATGCGCGTTGCTGATCGGCTCGGCGGCCTCGGCGCAAAAGGAGAGATGGCTCGACCCCGAAGTCTTCGAAGCGGGACGCGAACCCATGCGGTCGAGCTTCATCGTCTACCCCTCGGCCGAGGAGGTGCGATACGAAAACGACTTCGCATCGTCGCCGCAATACCGCTCCATAGGCGGGCAGTGGAGTTTTCATTGGGCTGAGACCATAGCCGAGCAACCCGAAGGGTTCTATCGCACCGACTTCGACGCCTCGGCATGGGGCACGATACCCGTACCGGGCATGTGGGAGTTGAACGGCTACGGCGACCCGGTCTACACCAATATACCCTACCCGTGGCACAAGTTCTTCGCCGACAATCCGCCATACGTGCCTGTGGAGCAGAACCACGTCGGGTCGTATCGCCGCGAGATAGAGGTGCCGGCCGAGTGGCGCGGCCGCGACGTATTCATACACATAGGATCGGCCACATCGAATCTGACGCTGTGGGTCAATGGCCGCGAGGCGGGTTACAGCGAGGACAGCAAGTTGGAAGCCGAGTTCGACATAACCCGATTGGTGAAGTTCGGCGAGAAGAATCTGCTGGCCATGAGCGTTATGCGCTGGTGCGACGGCACCTATCTCGAAGATCAGGACTTCTGGCACATGTCGGGCATCGGCCGCGACTGCTACATCTACGCCCGCGACAAGCGGCGCCTGACCGACGTTAAACTCACGCCCGATTTGGTGAACGAATACACCGACGGCGTGCTCGACATCGACATAACAGCCACCCGCGGCATCGCCTCCGTGGCACTGCGTCTGACCGACGCGTCGGGCAATACGGTCTGCCAGCGCGACTGTCAGGTGACCAAAGGCCGCGTAAAGACGCGTTTCGAGGTAGCCGCCCCGCGCAAGTGGAGCGCCGAGGAGCCTAACCTCTATCGACTGAGCGTCGAGGCATCGGACGGCAGACAAGTAATCGAGGCTGCGGGCTTCAACGTCGGCTTCCGCAAGGTGGAGATCGTCGGGGCGCAGCTGCTCGTCAACGGACAACCTATATATATTAAGGGTGTCAACCGTCACGAGATGAACCCCAACACGGGATATTACCTGACCCGCGAGGATATGATACGCGACATCGAGACGATCAAGCAACTCAACTTCAACGCCGTGCGCACCTGCCACTACCCCAATGCGCCGCTGTGGTACGATCTGTGCGACATCTACGGCATATATCTCGTCGACGAGGCCGACATCGAGTCGCACGGCATGGGCTACGGGGAGAAGACCCTCGCCCGAAGGGAGGATTTCCGTGCGGCGCATATGGTGCGCAACCGCCGCATGGTGCTGCGCGACTATAACCATCCCTCGATCATCATTTGGAGCATGGGCAACGAGGCCGGCAACGGCGCCAACTTCTACGAGTGCTACGACTGGATAAAGAGCTACGACAAGAGCCGTCCGGTACAGTACGAGCGCGCCGAGACCGACCCCAACACCGACATCTACTGCCCGATGTATGCCGGTTACAACTATTGCGAGAAATACTCTTCGTCTGCCCCCTCGCGCCCGCTCATTCAGTGCGAATATGCCCACGCCATGGGCAACTCGCTCGGCGGCTTCAAGGAGTATTGGGATATAGTACGCAAGTATCCCGCCTATCAAGGCGGTTTCATATGGGATTTCGCCGATCAGGCGCTGGCCTACCGCGATCCCGACACCGGTGTGCTCACCTATCGTTACGGAGGCGACTACAACGAGCGCGACGCCTCCGACGGCAACTTCAACTGCAACGGCGTGGTGGCGCCCAACCGCACATGGCACCCGGGGGCATACGAGGTGAAACATCAGCAGCGCAACATACACACCTCGGCAGCCGACGTGCGCAGCGGCCGCGTGGAGATATTCAACGAGAACTTCTTCACCGATCTGTCGAAATACCGTCTCGACTGGCGATTGTTAGTCGACGGTGAAGCCGCCCTCTGCGGCACGGTCGAGCACCTCGACGTTGAACCGCAGCAGAGCGCCGCGGTCGATTTGGGCTGCACGGCGGCAGAGATCGACGCCCTGTCGGGCGACGAGATCCTGCTCGACCTTTCATATACGCTCAAACGTCGCGACGCGCTGTTGGAGGCAGGTTACGAAGTTGCGCACGAGCAGATCGCTGTGCGAGCCTACGATGCGGCGGAGCGCTTCGATGCAGCCGATGCGGCTGCCGCGGCCGCTCCGGCAACGGTCAACAGCCTGCGCATAGACGGCCGCACGGTCGAGGGCGACGATTTCAAGGCTGTGTTCGATGCCGACGGATTCCTGTCGAACTACACATACCGCGGCACCGAGATGTTGAGCCGCGCCCTGCGTCCCGAATTCTACCGCGCACCTGTCGACAACGACGAGGGAGCGCGCAACAACCCGTCGCACAACTGGTTTGTGTGGCGCAACATCGCTCCGCGTCTGCAATCGTTCGACATGGCAGCCGCCGACGGTTGCGTCGTTGTCAAGGCCGCATACGTCATTGCCGAAACAGGTGCCGCATTGGATATGACCTATCGCATCTGCCCCCGCGGCGAGGTGGTCGTCACCGAATCTATGACGGCCGACAAGAGCCGCACCGACATAAAGAAGCTTATGCGCTTCGGCATGTCTGTGGCCGTGCCGTCGATGTTCGACACCGTGGAGTTCTACGGCGCAGGTCCGTTCGAGAACTATTGCGACCGTCTCAGCGGCGCACGCATAGGCCGCTATGTGCAGAGCGTCGACGAGCAGTTCTATCCGCTCTATGTCCGCCCGCAGGAGTCGGGCACGCACTGCCTGCTGCGTTGGTGGCGTATACGCGACAGCGCAGGCCGCGGCTTGGAGATACTCTCCGACACACTGTTCTCGGCCTCGGCTATACCCTACGCGCCCGAGAGCATCGACATCATGTCGCCGACGGCCGCCAAGCACTTCCCCGAGCTGCGCAAGGATGGCAATATCTACGTCAACTTCGACCTTAAACAGCAGGGCGTCGGCTGCGTCAACAGCTGGAACGCACTGCCGCGCGAGGAGTACACCCTGCCATACGACGACTACCGTTTCAACTTCATCATACGACCGCTCGAATAACTCTGCAACAGTCCCGGGGCGCTTCCGCCCCGGGACATTTTATTTCTACCTCAATGCCCCTCCTCCGGGAGTGGGCTGTTGCCGCTCCGCTCCGGGTGAGGCGCGGAACGGTTGCCGGGTATTTCGAATGTCCGGAATGTCATTCCGAGGAGCAACGAAGTTGCGACGTGAGAATCTCGTCCGCAGACAGAGATTGCCACGCCTCGCTGCGCTCGGCTCGCAATGACAGCCTGCAACACCTCCGCCATGTCACTCCGAGGGAGAAGCGCAGCTTCGACCGTGGGAGTCTCTGCGCTCGACAAGACAACGAAAACAGTCTTCCCCAACCGGATTCTCACGTCGGCCGCAAGCGGCCTCCTCAGAATGACAACGCGGGAATAAGATTCTCACGTCGCGTTTTTCAAACGCTCCTCAGAATGACATATCACAACAGAGCAGCGACAGGGCGAGACACAGAAAAACGCCGATACGCGGTTGCGTATCGGCGTTGTAAAACCCGCACAGGGCGGTTTATTGATTCTGCGTCAGATCGGCAATGGCTTTCTGTGCAATGGGCACCTTGTCGCCGACGGTTACCATCTTCATTACCTCGATAGTCTTCTCGGGATTGTTCTTGCTGTTGTAAGCCATGCCCAACAGGTAGTAAACATCGCTCTTGTCCTCCTCGGTGGGCTGTACGGCAACAGCCTCCTCTGCCAGTTCGATTACCTTGTTGAAGTCCTTCTTGCCCAAGTAAGCCTGCAAGGCGATCTTCTTGCCAAGAGCTACGTTGTCGAGCTGCTCGGCCATGGCGATGATGCCGTCGTAGTCGTTGGCCATCTGCATCTTGGCCACCTCGTTGTTGGTATAGAGATTCATCTTGGCGCGAGCCTCGGCGATTGCATCTGCAAATTTGGCCTCGGGCAGCTTCTCTATGTCGGCGCATATGGCCATACCCTCCTGATAGCGGTCGCTCTTGAAATAGCTCTCTGCAAGATTCAAAGCCATGTCGGTATTGCGAGGATTGGCCTCGTAACCCTTCGAGAACACCTCGATAGCCGTAGCATAGTCGCCCGAGTTGAATGCATCGGCACCCTGAGCGTGATATACGTTTGCTATGGTCTGCTTGGCCTTGGTCAGTGCGCGCGCGTTATCGTAAAGCTCGGCCATGTCGGCAGCCTGCTGCAAGTTGGCCAGAGCCTCCTCATAGTTGCCGGCAGCAGCTGCTGCTGTACCCATGCTCTGATAACATACCGGGATGAAGCTCTTCGACTTCGACACGATACCCTGAACGGTTGCATCCTCCGAATCGATACCTTCGTCGATCACCTTGTTGAACAAATCCAATGCCTCGGTGTAGTTCTTGGCTTTGGCGGCGGTAACCGCTTCGTTGAATGTAGTCACTATCTCCGACTGTGCGAAGAGTGATACCGAAAACAGAAGCGCGGCCGCGCTTAAAAATAATCTTTTCATAGCGTTTATTACATTTTAGGATTTATAATATCTATCCATAAGTACAAAATTAAGCCTTTTTTTTCATATTTCAAAACTCTACTGCCTCAGAGAGGCAAAAAAACTGCTCATAAGCGCCTCGCACTCTTCGGCCAAAACGCCCGACGCAAGCTGCGTGCGGGGATGCAGCACCCGCTGGGAATAGGTCGAATAGCCGCGTTTGGCATCGGCCGCGCCATAGACCACCCGCCCGATCTGACTCCACGCCAAAGCTCCGGCGCACATGATGCACGGCTCTACGGTAACATAAATCGTGCAATCGTTCAGATACTTGCCTCCGAGGGTCGACATCGCTGCCGTCAAGGCCTGCATCTCGGCATGGGCAGTGGCATCGCACAGCGTCTCGACCATGTTGTGGCCGCGTCCCACTATCCTGTCGCCCGCCACCACGACGGCTCCTATGGGCACCTCCTGCATATCAAACGCCTTTTGCGCCTCGTTTAGTGCCATGCGCATGAATTTTTCGTCGCGCTGTCTCTGCTCCATAAAAATATCGGTTAAAATAACGGTTATCTTGCAAAAAATAGCTAACTTTGTAAGTTGCAAAGATAAAAAAAATAGAGTAAAACCTAAATAATTTTCTTATGTACAGGACTCACACTTGCGGAGAGCTTCGTCTCTGCAATGTCAATCAAACGGTTACACTTGCCGGTTGGGTGCAGAAGGTGCGCAATCTGGGCGCCATGACCTTCATCGATCTGCGCGACCGTTACGGATTAGTGCAGATCGCCGTCGAGGAGAACTCCGCAGCGGAGGTTCGTGAGGCGGCCGCATCGCTCGGTCGCGAATACGTCGTACAGGTTACGGGTCGCGTCATCGAACGCGCCTCGAAGAATCCGAAGATGCCCACGGGCGATATAGAGATCGCCGCCGAGCATATCACGGTGCTCAACCGTGCGCAGACTCCGCCGTTCACAATCGAGGAGAACTCCGACGGCGGCGACGACCTTCGCATGAAGTATCGCTATCTCGACCTGCGCCGTCCGCCCTTGCAGCGCGCCATGATACTGCGTCACCGCATGGCTCAGGCCGTGCGCACGTTTCTCGACAAAGAGGGCTTCCTCGAAATAGAGACGCCTTACCTTATAAAGTCGACGCCCGAGGGTGCACGCGACTTCGTTGTGCCGAGCCGCATGAACCCCAATCAGTTCTATGCGCTGCCGCAGTCGCCGCAGACATTGAAACAGCTGCTTATGGTAGCCGGTTACGACCGTTATTTCCAGATCGTGCGCTGTTTCCGCGACGAGGACCTGCGTGCCGATCGTCAGCCCGAGTTCACGCAGATCGACTGCGAGATGTCGTTCGTCGAGCAGGAGGACATATTGGAGATCTTCGAGCGTTGGGCTAAATACATGTTCCGCGAGGTGCTCGGCATCGAGTTCAACGAGCCGTTCCGCCGCATGCCATGGATCGAAGCCATGGAGAAGTACGGATCGGACAAACCCGATATGCGCTTCGGCATGGAGTTCGCCGATCTGACCGATCTGGCTCACGGCCACGGTTTCTCGGTGTTCGATTCGGCCGAATACGTGACAGGCTTTGCTGCCGAGGGCTGTGCCTCGTACACGCGCAAGCAGATCGACGCGCTTACAGAGTTCGTGAAGCGTCCGCAGGTCGGAGCCAAAGGGTTGGTTTGGATCAGGTTGGAGGCAGGCGGCAATATCAAGTCGTCGATCGACAAATTCTTCTCGGCCGACGATCTTCGCAAAATGGCCGAGCGCACGGGCGCCAAGGAGGGCGATATGATTATGGTGCTGTGCGGCGAAAAGTTCAAGACTCTCACACAGCTCTGCGCATTGCGTTTGGAGGTGGCGCAGCAACTGGGACTGCGCGATCCCAAGAAGTTCGCTCCGCTGTGGGTCGTCGATTTCCCGATGTTCGAGTGGGACGAGGAGACGCAGCGTTTCTACGCGATGCACCACCCCTTCACCTCGCCCAAACCCGAGGATATCGAGTTTATGGAGAGCGACCCGGGCCGCGTGCGCGCCAATGCCTACGACTTTGTCTGCAACGGCACGGAGGTCGGCGGCGGTTCGATCCGTATCCACGATCCCAAGTTGCAGGCGCTGGTCTTCAAGTGCCTGGGCTTCACGCCCGAGAAGGCCGAGGAGCAGTTCGGCTTCCTGATCAATGCCTTCAAGTACGGTGCGCCTCCCCATGGCGGTCTGGCGTTCGGTTTCGACCGTCTGTGCTCGCTTTTCGGCGGTTCGGATTCGATCCGCGACTATATCGCCTTCCCGAAGAACAACACGGGCCGCGATGTGATGTTGGACGCTCCGTCGGCTGTCGATCCCGCACAGTTGGACGAGCTGTACCTCGATCTTCGTCCTTTCAGCAAGGAGTAAAACCGCAAGAACGCTCCCGAAATGCGTCCGCCCGTCGAAAGACCGGCGGGCGTTTTTCGTAAAATGCCGCGGTGCGGATCGGTCGGTCGGCGATTTCCGTCCGAATGCCTTTGCCGTATGCCGAAAAATCGTTATATTTGCAATGTAAGACGGATGTCGGGAATGACGCTCCGCCCGTTATGGAATGGAAGGATGAATCTGCGATCTATATGCACTCTTGTCGTGCTGACGGTGTCGATGTCGGTAGCGGCCTCGGCACAAACGCGGGGCACGGCCTACGACTATGGCAAGCTTCGCCGCGAACGGTTGGGGCGCGGCCTGGTGGCGGTGCGGCAGCCGGACGATTCGGTGATGCTCTCCTGGCGCTTTCTCTCGTCGGATGCCGACGATGCGGCCTTCGACCTCTACCGCGACGGCCGGCGTATCAACCCGCAACCCGTGGCCGATGTCACGTGGTATAAAGAGCGCTGCGACGGTTCAAGAGCCGCGCGCTACGAGTTGCGCGATGCAGCCACAGGCCGGACGCTCGATACGGTCACCCTGCTCTCCGGCGCTCCCGTCGGTTATCTCGAAATACCGCTCGACGTACCCCGCGGCGGTGTCACTCCCGCGGGCGAGGCCTATACCTACACGGCCAACGATGCCTCGGTCGGGGATGTGGACGGCGACGGACGGTTCGAAATCATCCTCAAGTGGAATCCCTCGAATGCCCACGACAATGCCCACGACGGCTATACCGGCCCTGTCTATATGGATTGCTACCGCCTGACGGG
>CAZEXJ010000029.1:0-1963 GCA_964516585.1 uncultured Alistipes sp. | reverse complement strand
CCTCGGAGTGACATTGTGGAGGTGTCATTCTGAGGAGGCCGCAAGCGGCCGACGTGAGAATCTCTTTCGTGCACGAGATTCCCACGCCTCGCTGCGCTCGGCTCGGAATGACAGGCGAGGCGTGCAAAGCGCACTTCTTCGCCGCGTGGAGCAGCCGGCACGGTACGATTGATTTCGGGGAATTTCTCAGCAGGAGATTTCCTCCGTGAGTCGTTTTGCCGAGCGGCCGCCCCGGATTTTTTGCTGCATGGTTTGGATAATCGCCTAATAGTAGTTATATTTGCATTCGTTCTCACGCCGTCGGTGCGCAGCTGTTTATGCAGCGGCAGAGGGTGGAGAATACATTTAGCAAAGCGTTTATTTGCACTTGTTCTTGGCAGCCTATGAAATGTGGCAACTCATGGTCGCGCGTTCTGCCGAAGTGGGTTATGCCGCATGCCTGAGACAGCAGACGAGCGTCAGATATGGCTCTCACGCTTTTTTGAAATGTTTGTTTTGCCGATAGGGAGCCTGCGACACTAACCCATACAACTCAGTTTTCATGGCAAATGGAATGAATCATTTTCTGCGCGCTTGCCGTCTTTCGTCTATTTTTGCGTTTCTCTGTTTGTCGCCCGCAGCCGCGCAAGACTATCCGGTGCTTGAAACGCCTTCGAGGTCGGATGCAAGTTTTATTTCACCATATTATTTCGGTCCCAATGCGTTCCCTATTCCCGATTTGATTTACAAGGTGAACAAGGATTTGCGCATCGAGGTGGCCGGCGATTATTTCAAGGGGCGCCGCGGCGATGCTGTCTACGATGTCGCCGTCAAGGCCAATATCCCGCTGTTTTCGCGCCGGGTGAATCTTTCGTTGTGGATTCCGGTTGTAGAGTGGTATCGCAACACCGACCGCAATATGGATGTTTGCCATGTCGCCGAGGAGAACCGCGGGGAGGCGCGCCGGGGTTCGTTGACGGGCGATGCCTATGCGAGCGTAGATATTCAAGTCTTCGAGGAGAAGCGCTATGCCCCCGACGTCGTTGTTCGTGCCGCTATCAAATCGGCGGCGGGCGGCGGTTATGCCTTGGCTCGCTATTACGACTGCCCGGGATACTTTTTCGATGTGGCAGTGGCCAAGTCGTTCGCGATAAGCAAACCGGGCGGATTGCGGCTGCGCATTGCCGCAACGTCGGGCTTCTTGTGCTGGCAGACCGACAACGGCCGACAGAACGATGCCATTCAGTTCGGTGCGATGCTCGGTCTGTATGCGCGCCGATGGTCTCTGACGGAGACTTTCGGCGGATATGCAGGGTGGGAGAGTCAGTCGTGCAACAATTCCAATCTCGCTCACGACCGTCCGATGTCGTTGAAGACCAATTTCACCTACCATATCCGTAATTGGGAGATTTTTGCGGTATACCAGTACGGTTTCACCGATTACCCCTACGAGCAGTTCCGTTTGGGGCTTGCCTGCAACATCGACCTGCATGTGAAATAACGGAGATTCCCGTTTCGGCAAGCCCGGACATTTCTGTTCGGGCTTGCGGCGTAGATACAGCAAGTAGTCGCATCGCTTTGCTCGTTTGGCTTGACGAAAAAGGAAGTTGATGTCCTTTGGAAGACTATTTCATCTGTCCTGTCATTCTGAGGAGCGTTCGAAGAACGCGACGTGAGAATCTCATTTGTGGACGATTATTTCCATTGTCGAGCGCAGAGACTCCCACGTCGTGTGCAAAGCACACTCCTCGGAGTGACATTGTGAAGGTGTCATTCTGAGGAGCGTTCTTCGAACGCGACGTGAGAATCTCTTTCGTACACGAGATTCCCACGCCTCGCTGCGCTCGGCTCGGAATGACAGGGTAAGCGTTCAAAGCACACATTTCGGGATCCCCGATAACCGTTCCACGCTCCACCCGGAGCGAAGCGACCCAAGTCCCCTCCGAGGAGGGGATTTAGGGGTGGGTCAGAATTGTATAACGGC
>CAZEXJ010000028.1:0-2033 GCA_964516585.1 uncultured Alistipes sp. | reverse complement strand
TGGTACCACCAGGAATCGAACCGGGGACACAAGGATTTTCAGTCCTTTGCTCTACCAACTGAGCTATGGCACCATCCGTGATGCGGGTCGACGTTGAAACGTCAGTTTCTCCCGATCGTGGTGCAAAGGTAGTCAAAATTTTCGTAACTGCAAATCTCGAGCCCTCTTTTTTCTTGCAATTCGATCGACTGCTGGTTTCGTATCCGATCAGAGCAGACGAATGTTTTCTGCCCGACCAGCCGTCGATGGGAGTGCAGAACCTTTGATCGCTTCCGGTACGGTCGCACGTCGGTATACGCTCACTTCGCCGATCGATGTTTGACTCGTCAGCGTCAGTACGTCGTCTGTTTCGTCGAGCGCCACGTCATAGTTACTGCCCCAAGGTGTTTCGTCGTCGTAAATGCCCGACAGCAATTTGCCGTCATAAGCCCAGCGCCCCGAAAACGATTGATACCCGATCCGTTCGATTTGTTGATAAATCACGAACGTGCGGTCTTCATTGAAGACGACATAGGCATCGAACTCCTCCGGTGCCGTTCCGTTCCATTGGGTGAGGTGCCATTCGCCAATGAAACGGATGGCCGGTGTTTCGTCGCCCGATCCGCATCCCGCAAAGAGCAGGACGACGAATGCGGCGACCAGTTGCATGATCTTTCTTTTCATGATTCATCGTGTGTTTTTAGAGCCAACCTCCATTTTCCGTTTGCACGCTGCGCGCGATGATGGCAAACTCTTTCGAAATTTCCATACCGCCCATTGTCGTACCGGTTCCGAGTTTATCGCCACCGGCGATCGCGCGTACCGTGATGCGGGCGACACCCGGTCGGGTGCATTGGATGCGCAGTTTGCCGTAGGCAATCGTGGGTTGTTCTGTGATACCGAGTTTGTCCATATCCGCTTGCGACATTTCGACTGTCGTGTAGGTGAGATTCGCCGCACTTTCGCCGAAATAACTGGTTAGCGGCAGTAGCTGCAGCGTGCCGACTTTGGCTCGGAGGCAGGGCGTGCCCTCGATCTGCATCAACAGTTGATAGGCATCGATCAGTCCCGTACCCATTTGCTTGCGGTAGTTGCGGAGCATCAGCGTTCCGGCGACCGTCTTTTTCGTCTCCTCTTCGAGATAGCTGTCGAGGTCGTTGACTGAGGTTAGCAACATCGACTTGAATTGGTCGAGCGTGAAAGTCTTGCCGCAGTCGAGCGCATAGGAGAGCCCGAGCGCTGCTACGCCCGTTACATGGGGACAAGCCATCGACGTACCCTGCATGAAGGCATAATCGTCGCCTTCGTTGAGTTCCGACGGCATGGTCGAAAGAACCATGCTGGAGGTGTTATCCTTCGAAATTGAATAGTCGCCGCCTGGAGCAGCAATGTTGCCGCCCGGGCCGTAGTTGGTGTAGTAGGCCGGCAGCATATCGCCTGAGATAGAGGTTACGGCGATGTAGTCCCTGTGGGCGCCCGGATAGCTGCAGGGCGATTTACCATCGTTCCCGGCCGCATAGATAACGATGCCGCCGTCTACGGCGTCGCAGTTTTGCGTGTTGATGAAGTACTTGACGGCATCGACTTCCACCCTGTGCGAACGGTCGTAAGCTTCGTCGGAGAGCACATCGCCCGAACCCAAACCGAATGAGCAGGAGATGATCGAAGCCCCGTTATCCGCCGCATATTTGATGGCTTCAGCAATGACATCGACCGTACCGCCGCGGTCGCCCGAGAAGATCTGACACGACATGATGCGTACGCCGTCGTTTTTGCCCGTGCCACCCGCTATGCCGCAGACGCCTGTGCCGTTGTTGTTGACCGCGGCAATCGTGCCGGCGATATGGGTGCCGTGGCCGCTGTCGCCCACATGTTCGCCCTTGTCGTTGACGACGTCTTTGTCCCACGAGAGGGCTCCGTTCGTTACGAAGTTGAATCCATACAAATCGTCGACATAGCCGTTTATGTCATCGTCCTTGCCGTCCTGTTGTTCGGCGGAGTTGACCCACATGTTGGCAGCCAAATCGGGATGCGTATATTTCACGCCTTGGTCC
>CAZEXJ010000027.1:0-2390 GCA_964516585.1 uncultured Alistipes sp. | reverse complement strand
CCCATTGCCAGCGACAGGCCGGAGTTGTCGAACCTGAGTTCGACCGTGTTATAACGCCATTTGTAACCGACCGTTTCGACCTGAACGCGCGTGGCGGTCAGCGAGCTTCGAACCACCGGATAGATGCACGGTTTGTTCGCGACGAACGACGGCGCGATTGTTCCGCTGCCGTTGGAGATAAACTGTTTGAGGGGGAACGTGCTGCGCAAATCGCAGGTCAAAGTATCGCCCTGTTTGACATAGTGAATATGGGCTTGGCCCTTTACGTTACTCATTGACTATATTTTTTTGTAGTTCTTGTCTCGCCTCCAATGCGGTCAATGTCCGACCGCCTAACTGCTTGATTTTATCCTCGAACGAAGTCTGCTCCCCATAGGTGAGCAAGTCGCTTTCATTGACAATCACCTCGCCCGTCACCGTTTGCCGGCGAATGTGCTCCACTCCGAGCATAACCGCGCCCGAATAGGGAATGATTGCATATCTGTATTTCATGGCCTATAAAGTTATTACCGCTCCATTGTCGCATATTACCTCATTGCCGACCGACATTGCGCCCAGCGCCTCACGTTCCTCCAATTCGAGGCCGACATCCGCTCCGTCGGCGAACTCCGATGCCGGAATCTGTATGCTGTCGCCGTAGCCTATTGTGAGCCACTCGGCACCATATACGGCTCGTTTAATCGACCACTTCACCGAGAACCACTCCGACGGCGATTCCAGCACGCGCCGGCCGACCGTAACGACGCACTCGTTCTTGACCTTTTCTGCGGACGACGATATTTCGACACCGCCGTGAACGAAATTTTCGTAGTCGTAGTTCGGATAGCGTCGGGCGACGACCGTTTCCGCCTTGAGGCTGGTCGCCGAAGGCATCTGCGGGAGGCTCTCTCCGGGTAGGGCATACTCGGCCTTGCATATCAGACGGAGTGGACGCGAAAGATAGCGCGGATCTATCGTCAGGACAGCCGTGTTCTGACCGCTCTCATAGAACAGATCATCGTTTGCATCGACGAGCGACTCCACTCCATCGACGGCCTTATACCACCAGTATCGGACATTGCACTGTGCCGTTTGAGCCGATTTGCCGCCCAATCGCAGCGACGCAGCAATAGAACGTGTACCGCTGTCCTCCATCGGGTTGAATGTCCATGACGCAGGCTTGTCAAGCGACAGCGTAGCCGGCAGGGCGACCGAGGTCGTATTCAATGTTGCCGATGCGTGTACGCGCAGTACCTTGCCGCTCCGGCCGTCCCAATAACTGCCGGCGAATACCAATACCACCGGCGCGCGATACGGGATGTTCGCCGACACCGTCAGCTCGCCGTTCTGACCGACGGCATATCCGGCCGTCGCCGCCGTGATGAGATATTGGCTGAGTTCCGCCTTCAGATAGCTTTCGTCCGTAACGCTGGCCGCGATATTTTCCGGCAAGGCATACCACATCATCTCCGACATCTGCACGTGACCGCTTTCGACAAGGCCGTCCGAATCGTGAACGTACATCTGCGGCCGGATAACAAGCGGCGTCAGTTCACGGTCAGGGATAAATTCCGAGGTCTCGGCGCAGTGCGTCTGCGTCAGACTGCCGCCGTGGACAAGCAGCGACAGCGAAACATCGAGCGGCCGGTAGATAACATTCAGTCTTTTCGTCTTCTTCATATAGCGTTCAAATTACATTTGTAAACCGTTAAAATGCCACTTCCGCGTGCAGGGCCTGCGGTATGCCGTCGCGAACATACGCCTCGCAGATAAAGCGTCCGCTCTGTGCAGCGAGGTCTTCGTTGGTCAGCGACAACTCGCTGGTGCAGTCGGCGTGGGACGTATTCCACACCGTGTCGCCCGGCACATCGCCCGTGTCGCGCGTCCACGTCCAGTCGCCCGGCAGAATATCGGCTGTAATATCGTTTACACCCCGACGAACACGCGCCTTGAGGGTGGTCAAAAGCCGGCCATACAGGAAGGTGTCTCCCTCGCTCGATTCGATGTCGAGCGAGAGCGTCGTATCTCCGGCCAGCAACAGCCAGTCCGGCGAATCGTAGCGGGGTTCGGCCGTCGAGCCTTCAACGAGGCAGCGCCACTTGCACGAAATATGGTATACCTCATCTTGAGTGAGTTCATTGCACTGATACGGGTCATCGACGGCCGTTGCGGCGCTCCACAGGCCTCTGTCCCGAATTGTGCGGACGGCATTGCCGTCTTTGTCGATTTGGAAAAAGTTGCGGGCAAGGACATTATCCAAATAAATCGACGCATCGCCTGCCAGCGGGTAGGCATCCGGCAGCAGCGTCTGCGGAATCTCGCCAATGACCAACTTGTAATGACGCGGCTCTATAATGTATTGGTCTACTCCGTCCAGCAGGGCGATACGACCTTCGGAGGAGGAGAAATAC
>CAZEXJ010000026.1:0-3487 GCA_964516585.1 uncultured Alistipes sp. | reverse complement strand
CTCCCTCACATACCGGAGAGGTAGGGCGTTCGCGGGCGTTACCCCTTCAGAAGCGGTAACAGGGAGGGGGTAGCGCCGCCTGCAACAAATAGCGCGGACCGGGGAGCGCCCGCGCGGCAAGGGGCGGGGTCCTATCCCGCCCCGACGAGCGCAGTCGTATCAAGACAAAAGAGAGGTCACCTAAACCTTGTTAGACAACCCCGTCGTTGCTGATTGAGGGTGGGTCAATCGTCGTAATCCAAGAAACCTTCTGCGATAAGCTGCTGGCGGATCTTGGCCCAGTCGGCCACGGGGCGTGCTACGCCGTCGATGATCTTGAGCGGACAACCCAAATTCGAGTCGTCGATATAGAGGTTGGCGTAGACTTTGGGCGAGCCGGTCCATTTGCGCTGTTCGGGGTTGGTGTTTACGGCCCAAAGGGGTATTCCGCGATCGGCAAACCAGCGTTTGGCGTTCTCCAACAGTACGCCGTCGCGCATGGTCAGCAGCAGCAGCCGATATCCTCGGTCGACGAGTTCCTTGAGCACGGGCACGGCGCCGGCATCGCGCCCGATGGCGGGATACTCGTGCGTTACGACCGTGCCGTCGAAATCAATGGCGATCACGTTGCGACTGCTGTCCATGACTTAACTTATTGGCGCTTAAATATTTTCGCCAACCGTGCGGCCAATCCGCGACCTTGCGGGTTCTCTTTCTGTGAATAGGTCTCCTCGTCGGGGATTCCGTAACCATAACCGTATCCATACCCGTAACCGTGGGACTTCTGCTGTGCGGACGAGTCGTTCAGCACGATGCACATATTGTGGAACTTCCCGTCGCGGTAGAAGCGTTCGATATCGGGCAGCTGCCGGCGGTCCAGCACACCTTCGCGCACCACGTAGATAGCCAAGTCGCAGACGCGGTCGGTAATCACGGCGTCGGCCACCTGCAAGGCCGGCACACTGTCGAGCAGGATGTAGTCGTACTCTTTGCGCAGACGGGCGATCATCTGTTCGAATCGCTCCGAGAGCAGCATTTCGGCCGGATTGGGCGGCATTGCGCCGGCGTAGATCAAGTCGAGATTCTCGTTGTAGCGCGAATTATGAATGACCTCTTTCAACTCGGAGACATTTCCTGAGAGGTAGGCGCTCACACCGGCGGTATTCTTGCCGTGCCCCATTGCCTTCGAGAGCGAGCGGCGGCGCAGGTCGACGTCGATCAAAAGGACTCGTTTTCCGGTCAGTGCCAGCGTCATCGCCAAGTTGAGCGACACGAAAGTTTTGCCGGCGTGTGGGTTGGATGAGGTGAGCATGATCACCTTCAATTCCTCTGCCTTGACGGCCATGAAGTTCATATTGGTGCGCATGATGCGGAAGGCCTCCGACACGGGGTCGCGACCGTTCTCACGCACAACGATACTGCGGCGCATGGCTCCATCGGCGTGGGGAATATCGCCCAAGAAGGGGATGCTGGTTCTGTCCTCAATGTCTTTGCGGCTGCGGATCGTGGTGTCGAGCATCCGCATCAGGTAGAAGAGGCCGAACGGTATGGCGAACCCGATGATAATGGCCGCCAGCATAATGATCATCGTGCGCGGATAGATCGGTTGCGCCGCCCCGTAGGCTAAGTCGACGATGCGGGCGCTGGGTTCGACAATTACCTGTGCCAGTTCGTTCTCTTCGCGCTTCTGCAGCAGATAGAGGTATAACTCTTCCTTGACTTTCTGCTGGCGGGCGATCGAGAGGATCTCCTTTTCATGCGTCGAAGCCGACATGAGTCGCGAGTTGGCCCGATCCTCCTCCTTGCGCATATTCTTCAACTGCAGTTCGAGCGACGAGATGTGCGAATCGAGTGACGAGACGATGGCCCGTCGTGTGGAGGTCAGTACGTTGTCCAAGTTTTGGACGATGGGGTTGTTGCTCGAACCCTCGCTTGCCAACTTGTCGCGGCGCAGTACGCCCTCGTTGTAGGCGTTGATTTGCTGCGAGATGCCCGCGTTGCCGATCGAGGCCGAAGCGGGGATCAGGGCCGAACGCTTGTCGTTGTCCAAAAGATAGTTGCGGATATAGCGAGCCATCTGCACATTGTTCTCGATGTCAATGCTCGCCACCTTGAATTGTGACCCCTCGGTGATCGACCGCGTAGCCTCGGAGGCTACGTCGTACATTTTGTTGCGCTGCTTGAACTTTTCGATGTCGTCATCCACGCTCCCCAACTCTTTGCCTATGACGGAGAGTCGGTCGGTGATAAATTCGGCTGTGGTACGCGTGACGGCCTGCCGGTCCATTACAGCGTCTTCGTTGTATATGGTGATCAATGCGTTGAGCACGTCCTCGGCCCGCTGCGGCACGTCGTCGTTCATGGAGAGCGTGACGATCGAGGACTGTTTGTTGACCACGGAGCTGTTGACGGCATTGCGGAACTTGTCGACCGCGCGGCCGACGGTCGTCTTCGAAACGCTCACTTTGCGCCCCACATAACTGTCATCAACAATGGAGTAGGCCGGATGCAGGATGATCTGCCCGATCGGTGTGGCGATTGTGTCGCCATACGGTGCTTCGATCGTTTGGCTGACTTCGACGATTTCGCGCGTTGCGGGGTCGACATAGTGGAATTCCGACAACTCGGCCTTGTCGCCCTCGAGTGGCGTGAGGTCGAAGCGGAACTGGTCGCGTTCATTGCTGTTGACGAACTCCACCTCGACAGGGCTTTGTTTGTAGAGGTTGCGCATACGCAATCCCTCCTTGACGGTGTAGTTGACCGAGAGGTTGAGCTTGCGTACCACGCCATCCATCAACCGCCGCGATTGCAACATATAGATTTCGTTGTCGACGTTGCGGACGGTCGAGAAGCCGGCCATATCGGCGAATGCCGTCAAGTCGGCACTGCCGCCCTTACGCGAGTCCTTGACCAAGATGGTTGCCGTGCGGTTGTAGACCTTGGGCGTGCGCATGATGTAGAGCGTTGCGCACCCCAAGCAGACGACCACCGAAAGCAGGAACCAGTACCAGTTGTCGAGGATCATCCGCATCAGATCATGTATCGAGAAATTCGGCTGTATGGAAGCCCCTTCCTCTTCGTAATAGCCCGTATTGTTGTTCGATTCAGCCATATCTGCTTAGAGTTTGGTGATGGTGACGATCAGCGTAGCGACCGATACGAGTGTAGAAACCAACGAGATATAGAAACTGCGGTTGGGGTTGACCTGGCCTGCGCTGGCGCGGAAGCGGTTCGGCCGCACATAGACTTGGTCGTTCTGTTGCAAGTAGAAATAGGGTGAGTTGAAGATGTCTTTCGACTGCAGATTGAGCGAGGCGAATGTGCGCTTGCCGTTCTCTTCGCGGATCACCGTAATATCGTCGCGCATGGCGTAGATGGTCAGGTCGCCCGCCATCGAGAGGGCGTCAAGCAGGGTGATGCGGTCGTTGGTGATGTTGTAGACACCGGGACGCGCCACCTCTCCGATCACGCTCACGTGCATATCGGCGAATTGGATGTTGACCGTCGG
>CAZEXJ010000025.1:0-6003 GCA_964516585.1 uncultured Alistipes sp. | reverse complement strand
AACGGACCATTGATATAATTTAGTTGATTTTGAAGGCTGAGGGTCGACACCGCAAGGTGCCGACCCTCGGTTTGTCTATCCTCTCTGTGCCACTCCGAGGAGCGTGCCTGCACGCGGCGCGGCAATCTCATTCGCGCCGCTATGTCATTCTGAGGAGGCCGCTTGCGGTCGACGTGAGAATCTCTCGTTCCTGCCCTGTCATTCTGAGGAGGCCGCAGGCCGACGTGAGAATCTGGTTGGGGACGACTATTTCCGTTGTCATGTCAAGCGCCGAGACTCCCACGTCGCAACTGCGTTGCTCCTCGGAGTGACAAGGTGGGGCGTTGTACTCTGTCATTCTGAGCGTAACAACGTGAAGCGAAGAATCTGGTTGGGGACGACTATTCCCACCGACATGTCATTCTGAGGAGCGTTCTGTGAACGCGACGTGAGAATCTCATTCTCGCACGAGATTGCCACGCCTCGCTGTGCTCGGCTCGCAATGACAGGGTGGGCGTGCAAAGCGTACGACCCGGGATGATCGATACCCGTTCCACCCCCCGCCCGGAGCATAACAACAAAAGTCCTCTCGTGAAAAGAGGACTTTCAAGGCTGATGGCCGATGCTGTAAATGTTTTAAATCAATGCGCAGGCAGCGGCATTTCCATTAATTCTATTCTATGGAATTGGTCTCGATTCCTGCGCTTTCGATCATAGCTTGGGACATCGATCGCAGAAATTCGTCGGCGAACTCCTTGCCGTAGCCGTATTTGTCGCTGTACTCGTAGAACTTGGCAGCGAACTCCTCGCCGAACTCCGTGCCCTGCTCCTCGTCGATAGTGAGAAAGTATTCCCCCATTGAGGTGCCTATATCATCCAACTTGTCGAAATCTTGCTGGTTGATGCAGTCGAATATCTGCTCGACGAATGCCTTGGCCTTTTGTTTGGGTGTGGGCGTCTGTGCCGAGCATACGCCTGCCGACAGCAGAAGTGCGGCGGTGAAAAGCAACAGTAACTTCTTCATGGTCGTAAATGTTTTAAATTGAGATGTTGACGGTGGCGATTTTGTCAATTGTAATAGCCGGAATCAGTCTCGGCCTCTCCTTCTATGGCCATGGCTCCGACCATTGCTTGCAGGAACTCGTCGGCAAACTCCTTGCCGTAGCCGTATTTGTCGCTGCACTCGTATAACTTGGCAGAGAACTCCTCGCCGAACTCTTCTCCCTGTTGCTCGGTGAGTTTATTGATATAATTACCCATATTTTTGCCGATGGTTTCAAGTCGGCCGAAGTCGTTGTCATTGACAGCGGTAAATATATCCTCGACGAACTGCTCTGCCTGTTGTTTCACGGTCGGCTCCGCCTTTTTGTCCTTGTTGCCGCATGAGCCTAACGACAGCGCCAGAAGCGCGACGGTCATGATTGCGAAAAATCTTTTCATGTTTGTAACTTTTTTTGAGTTTATGTCGCTAAATTACTATTTTTTTTGTCTGAGTGCTGCGTCTCGGGCAAATTTATTTCAAAATTTCATCGGGCATGGGCGCTTTTTCGCCCGTGGCGCGTATGACGGGCATGGGGGCGTTCCATGCGCGGAGTTTGTCGGACAGCTCTGCGGCTAATTTGCGCACCTTGTGCGGATACTTGGCTGCGAGGTTGTTGCGCTCGCCGATGTCCTCTTTGAGGTTGTAGAGTTCTATGTCGCCGCTCTTCTGACGGTAGACGAGTTTCCAGTCGCCCTTGCGCACGGCGCTCAGGAAGTCGATGTCGTCGAGATCGTAGGGCTTCCACTTGTGGGGGTAGTGCCATACGAGCGTGCGCTGGGGATCGAGCGCGCCGGTGCGGGTAATAGTCGGCACGAGGCTCTCGCCGTCGATCGTCTGCACGATTTGCGACGAATCGGCTCGTGCCATGTCGACGATCGTGGGGAACAGATCCTCTATTATAACGGGTGTCGATATGCGTGTGCCCGGCTCGACATGTCCGGGCCATTTGAAGATCAGCGGTACGCGTATTCCGCCCTCGTAGCACGAGCCTTTGCCCTCTCTCAGAGGCAGGTTCTGGGTGTGCGGCACACCGCCTTTCTGCTTGTTCTCGCTGTTGCCGCCGTTGTCGGTCAGGAAGATGATGATCGTGTTGTCGGCTATTCCGCGGCTCTCGATGTAGTCGAGTATGTCGCCCAAGCTCTTGTCGACGCCCTCGACCATCGATGCGTAGCGCGCCTGTCCCTCGTCCATGCCGCGGTCGAGATACTTCTGTATGAAGCGGTCGTCGCGCTGTATGGGGGTGTGCGTGGCGTAGTGCGCCATGTAGAGGAAGAAGGGTTCGCCGTGGCGGATAGGGTAGTCGAGCGTCTTCAACGCTTCGAGCGTAAGAGCCTCGGTAAGGTGGGTGTGCGTGCCGTAGTATTCGGTCATGTTCTGTACGGCTAAATAGTTCCACAGCTCGGGCGTATTGCCGTAGTTGTCTTCGCCCTGATAGCTGCGCGGCATGCCGGCGATGTTGCCCGATACGTTGACCGTAAAGCCCATGTTGTAGGGGCTTGCTCCGGGCGTGCCGGCCGATGCCCAGTGAGCCTTGCCCACCATGATCGTATAGTAACCCGCATCGTAGAGCAGGCGCGCCAGCGGCGTGGCGTATTGCGTGTTGTCGATGCCTTCGACAGGACTCAGCCCGTTGATGTTCCAGTCGGGACGCGACAGCCGGTCGCCCTCGGCTGCGCCGACCGATCCTCCCGCCGCCATGGCCACGGCTCCGCCCGAGGCGTCGCTCGGCGTGTCGCGCGTGGTGGCCGTCCAGTTCGTAATGCCGGTGTGCGCGGCATTCATGCCTGTCATCAGGCTGGTTCGGGTGGGTGTGGATACGGGACAGGCATAGGCGTCGGACATTACCACGCCCTCGCGTGCCAGACGCAGCATGTTGGGTGTCTCGTGCCGAAGATTGTTGGGGTAAGCATGCCCGTCATAGGCTACTTCGGAGTCGCACCAGCCCATGTCGTCGACTAAAAACAGGATGATGTTGGGACGTTTGTCGTCTTGTGCGGCAGCTGTCGTCGCGGTCAGCAGCGACAGTGCGAACAGAGGTTTTATCGTTGTCATATATTTTCGTTTTTATGGCCTTACAAAGGTAATAAATTTTCGTTTCGCGATCAATTCCGGCTGCCTGAATATCGTCGGCGACAGTATTTATTTTACGCCGGCTGCCGCGGCCGGTAAGTATATATACTTATTTGTTGCGCACTGCCGCTTATTTATAAGGTGTAAAGGGGCAATCAACGGAATTATTTTTTATTTTTGCATGGCCTTAAATAAGCGTTTTCGATAAGCCGGGGCGGAGCCGGACTTGTTCGGGCTGTGCCGAAGCGCGGGAAGGAGCAAAAATTGAAAAGTTTAACCAAACATAAATAATAATGACAGATATTTTTGATCGTTTATCGAAGAATGCCGGCGGTCCGATCGGACAGTACATGGCCAGCGTCCATGGCTATTTCGCATTCCCGAAGTTGGAGGGTGAGATGGGTCCGCACATGGTTTTCCGCGGCAAGGAGGTCTTGAATTGGAGCTTGAACAACTATCTCGGATTGGCCAACCATCCCGAGGTGCGCAAGGCCGATGCCGAGGCTGCTGCAAAATACGGCATGGCGGCTCCGATGGGTGCGCGTATGATGTCGGGTCAGACCAAGTATCACGAGCAGTTGGAGCGCGAGCTGGCCGAGTTTGTCGGCAAGGAGGACGCTTTCCTGCTGAACTTCGGTTATCAGGGCATGATCTCGATCATCGACTGCCTGCTCACGCCGCGCGACGTGGTGGTCTACGACAAGGAGTGCCACGCCTGCATCATCGACGGTCTGCGCATGCACAAGGGCAAGCGTTTTACATATGCTCACAACGATGAGGAGTCGCTGCGGTTGCAGCTGCATCACGCCACCGAGCTGGCCGAGTCGCAGAACGGCGGCGTGTTGGTCATAACCGAGGGCGTGTTCGGCATGAAGGGCGATTTGGGCTTTTTGGACGTTATCGTGCGCGCCAAGAAGGATTTTCGGTTCCGCCTGTTAGTCGACGATGCTCACGGTTTCGGCACTATGGGTCCCGGCGGCAAGGGTACGGCCGCACATTTCGGTGTCGTGGACGGCGTGGATGTGCTTTTCAACACATTTGCCAAGTCGATGGCCGGCATAGGCGCGTTCGTGTCGGGTCCGCGCTGGCTGATCAACCTCTTCCGCTATAACATGCGCTCGCAGCTCTATGCCAAGTCGCTGCCCATGCCCATGGTTATGGGCGCGTTGAAGCGTCTGGATTTGATACGCAAGCATCCCGAGTACCAGCAGAAGCTGTGGGAGATCACGCGCGCACTGCAAAAGGGCTTGACCGACAACGGTTTCGACATAGGCGTAACGCAGTCGCCCGTGACCCCTATCTATATGAAAGGCGGTGTCGAGGAGGGAACCAACCTCATCTACGACCTGCGCGAGCATTTCGGTCTGTTCTGCTCGATCGTCGTATATCCGGTTATCCCCAAGGGCGAGATCATCCTGCGCGTCATTCCGACGGCGGCTCACACCATGGAGGATGTCGAGTTCACGATCAATACGTTCAAGGCCGTGCGTGCCAAGTTCGAGGCCGGCGAGTATATCAAGCCGGTTCCCAATGTGGCCGATCCCGATTTCAAGTTGCGATAGAGCGGCAAATTCGAGATGTTGATTGAATACGGGGTCGTTCGCCGAAGAACGACCTCGTTTTTTACTTCGATGCTTATGCGTAAACTATTGTGTTTGGCCGCTTTGGCGGCTGCCGTTGCGGCGATATGGGGCATAGCGTCGCTCTGGGCGGGCGACGATGCGGTTTCGCCGGCTGACGATATGCCGGAGGGCATGGAGTTGCGGCATGTCGAGCCGCAGCAGGCCGGAATCGATCCCGCACGTCTGAACTGTGTCGACGAGGCGGTGATGCGCTCCATAAAATCGGGCGATGCGCCGGGAGCCGTGCTGTGCATCGTGCGCCATGGCTGCATAGCCTGTCTGCGTGCATACGGCAATCGCAGCGTCTTGCCCGATACGGTGAAGATGAGCGAGGATACGGTGTTCGATCTGGCCTCGCTGACGAAGGTCGTGGCGACCAATACGGCCGCGATGCAGCTTGTCGAGCAGGGCAGGCTGCGACTTGGCGACAGGGTCGACCGCTATATCCCCGGCTTCGAGGGGTGGTGCAATCCCGATGATGTGCGCGACACGACCCATATACGCATCATCGACCTGATGACCCACACCTCGGGTCTGCCGGCATACGCCCGACCCGAAACCGTCGCGGCCGAGCGTCCCGATGCCGTTTTCCCCGATCGCGATGCGACGATCGACTATATTGCGCATTGTGACCGCATGTCGCCTCCGCACGAGGAGTATCGTTACAGCTGTCTGAACTACGTGACGTTGCAGCGTATCGTCGAGACCGTCTCGGGCGAGAGGCTCGACAGATATGCCGCCGAACACATATTTCGCCCGTTGGGCATGAACGATACGGGATATGCGCCCGATGCCGAACTGTCGGCTCGCTGCGCACCGACTGTCGCGACCGCCGGCGGAGGCCTGCTGTGCGGCGTGGTGCAAGACCCGCTCGCCCGCGAATTGTGCGACGGAGTATCGGGCAACGCCGGGCTGTTCTCCACGGCCGAGGATTTGGCCATCTTTGTCGACATGCTGCTCTCGGGCGGCGAGCATCGCGGCGTGCGCATATTGTCGCCGCAGGCTGTGGCGGCCATATCTGCCGTGCCGCGCGGCTTTGAGGCGTTCGGCCGCACGCTCGGCTGGGAGAGCTATACGGGCTATACCGCTACGGCGGGCGACCTGCTCTCGCCGTCGGCATACGGTCACACGGGCTTCACCGGCACGAGCATCGTCGTCGATCCCCAACTCGATTTGGGCATCATACTGCTTACCAACCGCGTGCATCCTGCCGGTGCGGGCAGCGTGGCGCGCATGCGCTCCGAAGTGGCCAATGCCGTCGCCGGCGCGATAGTGGAGTAGCAGAGGACG
>CAZEXJ010000024.1:0-27483 GCA_964516585.1 uncultured Alistipes sp. | reverse complement strand
GGACGATTATTTCCACCGATATGCCATTCTGAGGAGCGTTTGAAAAACGCGACGTGAGAATCTTTGTCTTGGACGACTATTTCCTCCGTCGTGTCATTCTGAGGAGCGTTCTGCGAACGCGACGTGAGAATCTCATTTGGGGACGATTATTCCCACTGTTCTGTGTGGATAGAGACTCCCACGTCGCAACTGCGTTGCTCCTCAGAATGACACGACGGCGGGGAAGATATTGCCACGCCTCGCTGCGCTCGGCTCGCAATGACATGTCGATGGAAATCGTGTCCCAAGCGCCACAACATTCTTTTTCGTCAAAAGCGGCATTATACCACGCAACGCAGTAGCGAGACGATGGGCTGTACTCGGCGTACTGCCCATTGTCGAGCGACAAGGCGCGGAAGTAGAATAGTATTTTTCACGGAAAACATCCCAAGCACCACAACCCTCTTTTTCGTCAAAAGGCATTAGTTGCAACTTTTTCGTCAAGCCGAACGAGCAAAGCGAAGTTTACTTCGACTTTGCCGCGGCGAGAAAAAGTGCATGGAATGAACGCAACGCAGGAGCGAGACGATGGGCTGTACTGTGTGTACTGCCCATTGTCGAGCGACAAGGCGCGGCAGTAGAATGCCGCTTTTCACGGAAAACAACCCAAGCACCACGACTATATTTTTCGTCAAAAGGCATTAGTTACAAGCCGCACGTGAAGAGGACGCAGATGGGCTGTACTGGTTGTACTGCCCATTTGCGGACTTGAACGAGGCGCAGGAAATGATGCCTTTTCACGGAAAAGAGATAGTGCTGACTTCGATCGTCTCACTCCAATCCGAATTGAGATACATGCCTGTTTTGTCGGCGACGGCCATAACCTTGAACGTATGCGCAGACGAAGGTTTCAATCCGCCGAAAGAGGCCTGTGCCGACTCGGTATAGAACGGGACGGAGTCGTCGAGCACGCAGTTGTATCCTGTGGCATGTTCGACAGCCTCCCACTCGACCACCACCTTATAGGATGTCGTAGCCGACATGTTCTGCACCGGCTGCGGCGTCGCAAGACGCACGGGAGAGTCGTTGTCGTCGCCTCCGCAGGCGACAGCGGCGAGCATAGATGCCGCAAGAAAGAATTTTACGAGTTTCATAGCCGCTACCCTATCGCATTACCTTAAAAATCAATTTGCGCACATGTCCCTCGCCGAGCATGGGCGCGTGTGCATCCTCGGGGAAGAGTATCGTAAACTGCCCCTCGCGCACGGCATAGAACGTCTGCGGCGTGTCGGTGAAGAACTGCACATCGCGCGAGCGGTCGAACTCGCCCTGTGCCTTGCTGCAATTCTGGCGCTCGCTCCAACCGAAAAGCTCCTCGCCGCCGAAGACGACCTGTATATCGATATACTTGTCGTGTACCTCCGACAGCGCCTCCCCGACAGGTTTGAGATCAAGCTCCGAGACGTTGACGAACAACTCGTCGCCGTCGATCTCGTTGCGTCCCAAAGGCAAAGTCCACGCATCGTGCTGCTTCAAGAATTCGAACACCTTCTCAAAGCGCGGATTGAGCGAAAAGTAACGCTCACTGTTTTTAACGGAATCTAAAATCATGGTAATATCGGTTTATCGTTATTTGGTTCGGTGCATGCATGCCATGATCGGCAGATGATCGGAGAGCGAACAATCTTTCATCGCCGAGAACGAGTCGACATCGATATCCGACGATGACATGATATAGTCTATTCGCAACAGTCCGTGCATCGGCCGGAACGTATAGCCGTAGCCGTGTCCCGCCTCGACAAAGGCATCTTTCATGTCGCGGCGCATATGTCGGTAGACATACGACATGGGGGTGTCGTTGAAATCGCCGCACACCACACGCGCATAACGCGTCGCGGCGATGACCTGCGACAACGTGTCGACATGCCGGGCGCGTATCGACGAGTTGTCGCGTATGCGCGCCACGATGCTGCGCATCCTGTTGTCGTCGAATAATATTTTGCCCTCCGCTATATCGCGGCTGTCGTCGGCCGAGATGTGCATCGAATGGAGGTGATTGTTGAATATGCGTATCGTATCGTCGCGAACGACTATGTCGCACCACTGCGACGTGCCGCGCGACTGTCCCGAGATGTCACCCTCGGAGATGATCGGGAAACGGCTGTATGTACGCACCATGACATTGCCTGACTCCGACACCTCGCGCATGTAGTAGCCCTCGAACAGCGAGTCGATCGTCTCTATGCCGCGAACCGAGCTGTCGAACTCCTGCATGCACACCACATCGGGCATATCGATCGAAGAGAAGAAATTGGCGAACATATCGACGTTGCTGCCGCCATCCTCGGAGAGAAATCCGTGTACGTTGTAGCTCATCAGTGTGAACGAGCGCTTGTTCTCCGATACTTCGTAACGGCGTTTGAAGTCGATGCGATAAAATTTCGAGACATTGAACGCCCCGATTATAACCGGTACGGCCAACACCGCCGCCGCGACCCAACGCTTGCGCACCACCCAAAACAGCATCGCCGCCACCACTGCCACATAAAGCAGCGGAGCGAATATGCCTATTATGGTGAGCGAGCCGAGCGTCGAAGGATCGATATACGGCGTCGCTAACGCCACGATAAGACCCGCCGTCAGCAGCAGCGAGGCGGCGGCCATAATCAGATCGACGGCGACAAGCCACAGCGGAGTGCGCCTGCCCCGGTCGTGCGAGCCGTAACTGTCGGCATAATAGTAATCGTCATGACGTCCCATTGCCACCTGTTTGCGAGTTTAATATATGCGCCGTCTGCGCCACCAGAGCAGCAGCAGCCAACCCCAGAACATACCGCCCAAATGCGCGAAATGCGCCACGCTGTCCATGCGTCCCGAGACGCCGAAGAACAGCTCTATGGCGCCGTATATCACCACGAACCACTTGGCCTTTATGGGTATTGGCGGGATAAGCAGCATGATGACGGCATCGGGGTGCATCATGCCGAAAGCCAGCAGCAGTCCGAACACCGCTCCCGAAGCGCCCACCGTGGGTGTAACCATATACTGCCAATATGCGTCGGAACCGTAGACCATGCCGGCAATATCGATCTGTCCCACAAGCATCTGAATCAGAGCCGCGCCTATTCCGCAGACGAAGTAGTAGACAAGGAAACGCTTCGTGCCCAACTCCCATTCCAACGAGCGTCCGAACATGTAGAGCGCGAACATGTTGAAAAACAAGTGACTGAAACTGCCGTGCATGAACATGTAGGTTACCGGCTGCCACCACTCGAACAAAGGACTCTGCATGGGGTGCAGCGCGAAACGGCCATAGATCGCAATCTCCTGCTCGGGAGACTTTGCCAAAAGGAACATCGCCATGAATGCCACGATATTGGCGATGATGAGATTCATCACCGCAGGCGGCACAGAGGCGCGTTGTGATACATATCTGTTCATAATAATTTATATTTCATCGATTAAGTTTTGCACGTATATCCTCTATCGTGATCTCGGCCATGAGCGGACGCCCCGACGGAGAGAAGCTGCGATCGGAACAGCTCTCCAGCTGCGCCATAAGCGACTGCACCTCGGCCGAGCTTACGCCCCGGCCGTAAGAGGCGGCACCGCGGTGCGCCATGACCTCCGCCATGCGGCGGCGCTGCATCTCCGCAGGCATATCCCCGTCGTCGATGCCGCGCAACAGATCGTATATCAATTCGTCGACGGCCACGCCCTGCCCTGTCATGGCCGGTACGCCCGTCACCTCTATCACGCCGTCGCCCGCGAACTCCACCTCGAAGCCCAGCGCGGCAAACTCCGTAGCGTGCAGCTCCATCGACCCGTATTCCTCCGCGCCGAGCGTCAGACGTTCCGCAAACAGCAGCCGCTGACTCGGCGCCGAACCGTGCGACAACACGGCGAGCGTATTTTCATAGAGCACGCGCTCGCGTACGCGTCTCAGATCGATCACTACCAACCGGCCGCCATACAACGCCGTTGCATAACCGTTGCGCAACGAACACACCTCGTCGAAGGTCGCATCGGCAAAGGCTCGCATCGCGCCGCGAGCGGCATCGTCTATTGCCGCCGAGGCGACATAATCCAACTCCCGATCCGTCTGCTGCAACGATTCTTCATCGATATACTCTATTGTCGACGAGCGTTCGGGCGAACCCATAGCCGACGATATCGAGATGAACTCACCATCCGCCGACTCGGCCGTTCCGTGCAGCATCCCGCCCGGCGAAGGCTCGTGCACGCTCGGCGGCATCTCGCCGTCGTATGGTACATCGAAGCCCGTAAAGGCCTCGTCGGGCATTGGAGCCGATGCATCGATATACTCCTCGCGGAACGGGTTGTAGGAGCTGTTGCTCATCGAGCGCGGCTCGCGATAGACGGCATCGCGGCGCATGACGGGAATATCCACGCGCCCTTCGGTCGAGAAGTCCATCATCGGAATAGCGCCCGTCTTGGCCAGTGTCTCGCGCACGGCGGCCTGCACGATCTGCGCTACGACCTCGCCGTCGGCGAATTTCACCGTAGTCTTTTGCGGGTGGACATTGACATCGACCCTTTCGGCATCGACTCTCATATAGATGAAGTAGGAGGGAGCGCAGCCCTCGGGTATGAGTCTCTCGTAGGCCTTGCATATCGACTTATGTATCTGCGGCGACTGGAAATAACGTCCGTTGACGAACAGATACTGCTCCGAATTGCGCTTCTTGGCTGCCGCCGGACGTCCGACGAAACCGCTCAGCGTGACCACCGATGTTTCGACTGCGACATCCAACAGATTTTGTTTTATGTGTTTGCCTATCAGATCGACTATGCGGCCTGCGAGGTTCGACGCGGCAAGACGGTACAACGGCGCATCGTTCGACAACAGTTCGAACTCCACATCGGGGTTGCACAGCGCAACGCGCGCGAACTCCTGCTTCATCTGCGACGCCAACCGCGCATTGTCGCCGTCGATGAACTTGCGGCGGGAGGGGACATTGTAGAATATGTTCTTCACGGCGAACTGCGACCCCACGGGGCACATAACCGGCGTCTGACTCTGGAACTCTCCGCCGCGGATGATCGTCTGCGTACCCACCTCGTCGCCCGCCTGCCGTGTCCTCAACTCCACCTCCGCAACCGCCGCTATCGAGGCCAAAGCCTCGCCGCGAAAGCCGAACGTGTGCAGCGAATAGATGTCGTCGAACGACGAGATCTTGCTCGTAGCGTGACGGTCGAAGGCCATGCGCGCATCGAGCGGCGACATGCCCTCGCCGTCGTCGATGACCTGTATGAGCTGCTTGCCTCCGTCGCGGAAATTGACCTTTATGTGATGCGCACCTGCGTCGATCGAGTTCTCCATCATCTCCTTGACCACATTCGACGGCGTGTTGACCACCTCTCCGGCGGCTATCTGGTTGGCGACTATTTCGGGCAGCAGTTTGATCTTATCGCTCATGTCCGTCTCTAATGTTTCTCGTTCAAATCGACATCGTCGTCGTAGATGTTGAGTTGCGTCGAGGAGGTGCGTTCGCGGTTATACTCCAACTCCTCGATATTCTTCACGTAATCGGGATATTTCGACAGGTCGATGCCCATCTCTCTCAGCTCCATTACCATGCTGTCCGTAACGGCCGACGCCTGTTTCTCTTCGGCGGCACGGTTCACCAACCCCATGATACGCGGATACAGCACGAATATGAACACCGCCACGAACACCAACAATATGATGATGCCCATCAGACGGTTGCGTCCCTGCGACCGCTGCTGCTCGGCGCGTCGCGCATCGCGCGCATCGCGTTGCGTGCGGATATACGCTCCGGGCACATAACCCTGAGCGTCGGTATCGCGGCTCTGACCGTGCAGCTCCCGGCGGCGCTGTTCGCGCTCCTCCTTCACAGGATCGAAATAACGCGGTATGTAATTGAACTTTTTGGGATCCTTGCGGAACGGACGAAATATCGACATACGCTATTAATGTTTAGGCGCGCGCCAATGGCAGCAGCGCACCGTTGTGATTATTCCTGTCTAACGAAAGAAATTCTTCATTCGCTCGAAAATATTCTGGTTCTCCACCTTCGAGGCCCGTTTGAACGACGGCTGCTCCGACAAGGCTTCGACCAAACGACGCTCCTCGGCGTTGAGTTTGTCGGGAATGGTGATGTCGACCACAACCAATATGTCGCCGCGACCGTAGCCGTTGACATCGGGCAGACCCTTGCCCCTCAAACGCAGCACCTTGCCGGCATGCGTACCCGGAGCCACCTTTATGCGTGCCTTGCCGTCGATGGTGGGCACCTCGACCTCGCCGCCCAACAAAGCCGTCGTAACAGGGATGTTGAGATTGTGTATCAGGTCGTTGCCGTCGCGCACCAACTGCGGATCGTGCTCCTCCTCGATCACCACCAGCAGATCGCCGCTGACACCGCCATGACGCGCCGCATTACCCTTGCCGTGAACCGTCAGAGCCATGCCGTCGCCAACGCCTGCCGGGATCTTCACCTCGATCACCTCCGAGCCTTTGACAGCGCCCTCGCCGCCGCACTTGTCGCACTTCTCCTTGACGATCTTTCCCGTACCGCCGCACGTCGGGCACACGCTCTGGGTCTGCATGCGGCCGAAGAATGTGTTCTCGACACGCGTCACATAACCCGAACCGTTGCACGTGGGGCAGCTCTGGTAGGCCGACTTGTCTTTGGCTCCCGTGCCGCCGCACTTGTCGCAGGCCACCATTTTGTTTATCTTCAACTTCTTGGTGGTGCCGTTGGTGATCTCGGTCAAAGTCAGTTTGACGGTTATGCGTATGTCGCTGCCGCGGTTGACACGCTGGCCTGAGCCGCTGCGCGACGAACCGCCGAAGTGTCCTCCGAATATGTCGCCGAACTGCGAGAAAATATCCTCCATCGAGAAGCCTCCGCCGCCGAAACCGCCGAAGCCCTCGAAACCGCCTGCGCCGCCTGCCGCACCGGCCATGCCGGCATGGCCGTAACGGTCGTAACGGGCGCGCTTGTCGGGGTTCGACAACACGTCGTAGGCCTCGGCAGCCTCCTTGAACTTCTCCTCGGCCTCCTTGTCGCCCGGATTCTTGTCGGGGTGATATTTGATTGCGGCCTTGCGATAGGCCTTCTTTATCGTATCGGCATCGGCATTGCGTTCAACGCCCAACACCTCGTAGTAATCTCTCTTCTCTGCCATAGTTTCTTCGTTATGAATCGTTCGAACGCCGCGTTATTCACCTACCACAACCTTGGCATAACGCAACACCTTTTCGCCGCGCATGTATCCCCGCTCCACGACATCGATCACGCGTCCGCGCTTCTGTTCTCCGGCGGCAAAACGCGCCACAGCCTCCTCGCGGTCGGCATCGAACTCGGTGTCGATGCACTCCATTTCGTGTACGTCGAACTTTGCGAGCATATCGGCGAATTTCTTTATTACCAAGCTCTCGCCCTCGCGCAAAGCCTCTATGTCGTCGCTCTTGCGCGATGCCTCCACAGCGCGCTGCATATCGTCCATGACCGACAATACGGCTTTCAACACCTCCTCGCCGCCATGTTCGACCAACTCCATTTTCTCGCGCAGCGTGCGCTTGCGGAAGTTGTCGAACTCGGCTTGCAGGCGCAAATATTTATCGTGCCATGCGGCTATCTGCTCTTCGAGCGATGGTTCTGACATATTGTCAGTTGATGAAGCGGTTTCGTCCGACATATTGTCAGCGGCCGATGTCCCGGCCGCAGTAGCTTCGGCTGCCCGAGATGAGGTATTTGTCATAGGATCTTCTTGGTTATTAGACTTTTTACCTTTCATAAATCTGTTTATTTTTAGTCTTATGGCCATATATCGAGCAAATTATATGCCCAATATGAATATCGTCGGGCGCTTCCCTATATCGGGTATTCCGCCCTGCCGCCACTGCTCCACGCGACGTGTCGAGATCGACTCCGAAGGCGAGGTGATGTCGGCCGCCACGGTAAGCATCGTCGAGGGCGACAGCACTCCGAGCATCGTCTCCAACAGTTTGACATTGCGATACGGGGTCTCGATGAATATCTGACTCTGCCGTTCGGCATGGGCGCGACGCTCGAACGACCGTATGGCGCGCGAACGCTCCGGCTCCTTGACCGGCAGATAGCCGTTGAATGCGAACGACTGCCCGTTCTGCCCCGATGCCATTAACGCCAGCATTATCGACGATGGTCCAACCAGCGGCACCACGCGTATTCCGCGTCGATGCGCCGCCTCGACGGCCTGCGCACCCGGATCGGCCACGCCCGGAAGCCCCGCCTCGGAGATGACTCCTGCCGAGCGTCCCTGCTCCAACGGCAGCATCATGCGCTCAACGTCGGATGCGGAGGCGGTATGTTCGTTCAACTCGACGAACTCCAACTCGGAAATGGGACGCGCCACACCGGCGCGCGACAGAAAGCGGCGCGCCGAGCGCGTATTCTCCACGATGAAATAATCGAGCGAGTCGATAACGCGCCGATTGCACTCCGGCACCACGTCGTAGACGCCGGTATGCTCCGAAATCGGACACGGGATCATATATAGCGTACCCTTAGCCATTACTTTCTGTATATTCGTTTTACGCGCGTCGAAACCGATGCCATTATCTCATACGATATGGTATCGAGCACGCGCGCCATGTCTTCGAGCGTATTGCCCCGCTGCGCCGAGAATACGACCGCCTCGTCGCCCTCCTCGACACCCTCTATGTCGGTTATGTCGATCATGCAGCTGTCCATGCAGACGCGCCCCACGATCGGAGCCGGACGCCCGGCAACCAACATCGACCAGCGGCCGCAGCCTAAATGACGATCCAATCCGTCGGCATAGCCTATCGGTACGGTCGCCGTCACCGAGTCGCGCGTCAGCACTCCGGCGCGGCCGTAACCGACCGTATCGCCTGCGGCCAGATGTTTGATCTGCACGATGCGCGTGCGCAGCGTCGACACCGGCACGAGGGCATCGTTGTGCTCGAAGCCGAAGCCGTAGAGTCCCAACCCCAAACGACACATGTCGAACACAGCCTCGGGGAAGCGCTCCATACCGGCCGACTGGGCAGTATGGCGCACCACGCGATATGGCAGCTGCGCGCACAGGCGGCTGCTCATCTCGTCGTAGCGGGCGATCTGCGCACGGGTATAGTCGTCCTGCGACGGCGTGTCGGAGCAGTTGAGATGCGAAAACACCGTCGCCACTCTCAAATTGCGGATCGACATCAGACGCCCGGCCAACGAATCGATCTCGTCGGGCATAAAGCCCAACCGGTGCATACCCGTATCGAGTTTGATGTGTATCGGATAGTTCTTGCGCGCCGCACGATCGACCGCACGGGCGAATGCGTCGAGCGAGCGGAAACTGTATATCTCGGGTTCGAGGTCGTAACTTATCATCTGCTCGAAGCTGTCTTCATCGGCATTGAGCACCACCACAGGCATCGCAATGCCCCGCTCGCGCAGCGTAACGCCCTCGTCGGCAAAGGCTACCGCCAAATAGTCGACACCCTCGTGCTGCAGCATCTGCGCCACTTCTGCATCGCCCGCACCATAGCTGCCCGCCTTGACCATAGCCATTAACGGGTGGTGCGGCGGCAGCAGGCGGCGGAAATAGTCGAGATTCGATTTCATTGCCGACAGATCGACCTCCAACACCGTCGTATGACTCTTGCGCTCCAACCTATGGCACACTCTCTCCAACCGGCTGCTGCGGCTGCCTTTCAGCAATATCGTCGACTCGCTCCAATCTTCGCCGTGCAGCGCGTGCAGCAGCTCGTCGGTCGAGGAGTAAAACACCGTCTCGCACCCGAACATATCGGCATGCCGCCCTATGGCCGCACCGACGCCGATCAAACGGTCGACCTCGGCGCGCGACACCATTTCGGCCACGCGCGCATACAATTCCCGCTCGGGCGTGCCGCTCTGCTGTATGTCCGACAGCACCGCTATCTTGCGCCGCCCCATGGACTGCGAGTGGAGCATGTCCAAAGCCACGGCCAAAGAGTTGATGTCGGAGTTATACGTGTCGTCGATTATCGTCGACGAGCCTATGCCCTGCTTCACTTCCAACCGCATGGCCACGTCGCTGCACACCGTCGCCGGATCGAAATCGTAGCCCAGCACGCGGCACAATGCCGCCGTATGCTGCGCATCGATGTGCAGAGCCTCGCTGCGCTCGTGTACGCGCTCTACGTTCAGCCGTGACGAGTCGACAAGGCGGCGGTCGCCGTAGCGCGACACAATGCGCTCGGCAAGTTCGGGATAACGGCTGCTGTATATTATGGTCGATGCCCCGGCGGCAAGCAGGAGTTTCTCGTCGATCTTCTGCCCGCGGCTCTCGAAATTGACCGAGTGGGCATCGCCTATCGAGGTGAAAACCACTATCTCGGGGCGTATCATGCGCTCCAACCGCGCCATCTCGCCCGGCTGCGATATGCCGGCTTCGATATAGGCCGCCGCCTCGTCACCCTCGATCATCAACAGCGACAAGGCCACACCCAACTGCGAGTTGTAGCTCATCGGCGACGAGACATATTTCACGCCCGGCGGCGTGGCAGCGGCTATCCACTCCTTGACTATCGTCTTGCCGTTGGAGCCGGCAATGGCCACCACACGACCCTTGAATTGCGAACGGTTATAGGCGGCCATACTTTGCAGCGCATCGATCGTCGATGCCACGACCACCGCGCCGCACTCCGCCGAGGGCAGCTCCACATCGCGTTCCACAACGAACGCCTCGACGCCTCGCGCGAACATCTGTCCGATGAAGTCGTGTCCGTCGTGATTCACGCCTGCAATGGCTGCGAACAACACATCGTCGCCCGTCGAGCAACTGCGCGAATCGGTCGCCACGCAACTCACCCTGCGGTCGCTGCCGCAGAGCCGTCCGCCGCAAATGCGGGCTATGTCGGATAAAAGGAAATTCATCTCTTATATATCGGTTCTGAATCTTACTATCGTTATGCCGGCTCCGCCGCGATCGGCATGTTCGTCGGCGATGCTCTCCACCTCGCTTACCCCTCTCAGATAGCGGCGTATCTCCTCTTTCAAGGCTCCCGTACCCTTGCCGTGCAGGATCGTCACTCCGCCGACACCCACCATCAGGGCGTCGTCGATCAAATCCTCGACCGCCTCCAAAGCCTCCGATGAGCGCATGCCGCGGACATCGATATGATCCTTGAAGTTGAGTTTGCGCTGCGTGATGTCGACCGACACCACCGTGCGCGGCGCGACCGGACGCACAGCCTGCCGGAACTCGGCCGAAGATATGGCGCGCAGACGGTCGACATCGACCGTCAGCAGCAACTGCCCGAAGGCCACCTGCGCGCGCTTGCCCTTGATGTTCTGCACCACACCGGGTATGTCCTGCCCCTCGATGCGCACCTTCGACCCCGCCTCTATTTTGACCGTCTCGGCGCTCCCGGCAGCCGCAGCTGCATCCGCAGCCCTCTTCGACTCGTCGCTGCGCTCCCGGCGGCGCTGCTCGCGACGTTCCCGGCGGCGTGCCAAACGCGCCATCTCGCGCTCTATCTGCTGCGAGTCGTCACCCGGCGTCGTCGCGCCGCTCTCGACCTGCCGGCCGAAATCGCCCAACTCGCGGCGCGCCATGCGCGTAAGCTCCTTTTCGGCCTGCGCCTCGCGAATCGTCTTTATAGTGTTCTCTATGGTGCGGTTGGCCTGAGCGATAAGCTCCTGCGCCTGCTCGCGCGCCGCACGCAGTATCTCCTGACGCTCCTGACGTATTCGCGACAGCTGCTCCGAGTAGTTCTGTTCCAACTCCTCGACCTTGCGATCGGTCAGACGTATGCGGTCGCGCTTCTGCTCCCAGTAGCGTTTGTCGCGCGCTATCTCGCGCAACTGCTTCTCCAAATTGATGTGGTCGCTGCCGGCCTTGTCCATGGCCGAGCGTATTATATCCTCCGGCAGGCCTATCTTGCGCGCTATCTCCACGGCGAACGAGCTGCCGGGCTTGCCCATTTCCAAGCGGAACAGCGGCCTTATCTGCTGCACGTCGAACGACATGGCGGCATTGGCCACGCCCTCGTGGCGCGAAGCCAGATACTTTATGTTGGCATAGTGCGTGGTAACCACGCCGTAGGCGCCTCTCTCTATCAGGCGTTCGAGTATCGACTCGGCAATGGCGCCGCCTATGGTAGGCTCGGTGCCCGAGCCGAACTCGTCGATCAGCACCAACGTCCGGCACGAGGCCTCCGACAGCATGGCTTTCATGTTCATAAGGTGCGACGAATAGGTCGACAGATCGTTATCCATCGACTGCTCGTCGCCTATGTCGATCATCAGCGAGTCGAACACCTGAAACTCCGAGTTCTCCGACACCGGCGCCAAAAAACCGCACTGCACCATATATTGCAGTATGCCCGTGGTTTTCAGGCACACCGATTTTCCGCCTGCGTTCGGACCCGATATGACGAGTATGCGTTTCGAGGCTTCGAGCTGCATGTCGAGCGGCACTATCTGCCGCCCCTGCGCGCGCAAAGTCTGCGCTAACAGCGGATGCCGGGCGTTGCGCAGCACCATGCGTCCGTCGTCGGATATGATCGGACGCACAGCGCCGTTGTCCAACGCCCAGCGGGCATGCGCCCGCAGAGCATCTATCCGCGAGAGATACTCCCCCGCCTGAGCCAAGCCGTCGACATCGACGCGCAGGGCATCGGTCATCTCCGTAAGGATGCGCACTATCTCGCGCCGCTCGGCATACTCCAACTCGCGAAGGGCGTTGTTCAACTCGACCACCTCGACCGGTTCGACGTAGAATGTGCGTCCGGTGGCCGACTCGTCGTGAATGAAGCCCGACAATTTGCGTTTGTTGGCGGCCGACACGGGTATGACGGCATGACCGTCGCGGATAGAGATCATGGCGTCGGCATCGACTATGCCGGCCGTCTTGGCCGACGACAGCACCTGCTGCAACCGCTTCGACACCTGCGCCTCGTGGTCGCGGCGCGCACGACGCAGACGCGCCAACTCCGCAGAGGCCGAATCGCGCACCTCGCCCATATCGTCGACAATGGAGTCGATCAGCCGCACCACATGCGGATACGACTCCACGCCCTCGCTTATGCGGCGCAGCCACGGATATGACGCCGCAGGCCGCGACATGATGAACGCGACGAACTCGTCGACGCAACGCAGTGCGCTGCGCAGCGCAACTGCCTCGGCCGTATCGAGAAACACGCCCTCGACACGTATCTTCTCCACCACGGCATCGATGTCGACATACTCGCCGCGCGGTGCGCCGCTCTCCATCATCAATGCCTGCCGCATCTCGTCGGCCAACGACAAACGTCGCACGATTGTATCGTGCGACGATGTGAAACGCTGTTCGGTCACCAACCGGGTTGAGGCACTCATCGTACACAACGCGGCGATCTGGTCGCGCAGGCGATCGAAGCCCACCTTATGTTCGAAATCCGACGGATATATCATCTTCAATTAAAATCTGTAAACTTGTCTGACGGCAACCTGCCGGCCGAGCACCCGCATGCTCCCTGCCGACGCCATTACCTGCCGGCCGAGCACCCGCATGCCCCCCTGCCGGCGCCGTTACCTGCCGGCTTCGCGTTCGCTCCGCTTGGCCGCACGTTTGGCTTCGCGCTCCGCGGCACGCGCCTCGCGGCGGGCTGCCTTCTCTTCCGACTGCCCGAACAGCGAGAAGTGCACATATCGCGTCGGGTGCTCTTTAAGATCGGCCAGCAGAGCCGACAGATTGGCGCTCGCCTCGTCCAAAGAGTCGTAGAGACGGTCGTCGTAGATCAACTTTCCGGCCGAGCCTTCGGCATTGTTTATGGCGGCGACCGCCGTATTGAGCGATTCGACCGTCTTCTGCAACTCGCCGATCACATGGCTCTGCGACAGTTCTGAGGTGAACTCATCGAGGCTGCCTATCATCGAATCTATGCGCGAAGTGTTAGCGGCCAATGTGCCGGTAAACGTCTTGAAATCGCCCACTGCGCCCTCGATGTTGGAGCGTTGCGAGCGCAGCATTCCGTCGAGCGTGGAGGCGGCGCCCTCCAAATCGGCCAACAGGTCGCGGATATTTTGGCGGTTGTCGCCGAGGATGCCGTTGAGCGACGAGAGCGTCTGCTCCAATTCGCCGATAAGCGAACCGGCCTTATCCTGCAGCATGCCCATAAGCCCCGCATCGACCTCGGCTCGCATCTCCCCTCCGTCGGCCAAAAGGCTCTTGGAATCGCCCTGCACGATCGTTATCTGCTGTCCGCCCATAAGTCCCGACGACGCGATGACGGCCACCGAATTTTCGGGTATCATATCGGCGAACTCGCGCTTGACGTTTATGGCGACTTTTACACGTTCGAGCGACAGGTCGATCTCTCCGATATTGCCCACCTCGACGCCGCGGATGAAGACTCGCGACGAGACCTGCAACCCTGCCACATCATCGTAATATGCGTAGTAGGTATTCTCTCTCGAGAAGATATTGCGCCCCCCGAGCCACTTTATACCCCACCATGCAACCACGATGACGATGATTGCGAATAAGCCGATTTTTACCTCTTTTCTGATTTTCATAAATATTTTGTCTGTTTATTTTCTTTGTTTTATCTCACCGCCATCGAACTCCACCACATATGCGTCGGGGAACTCCTTGCGTATCTGTTTCAAATCTTTTTTGGCAGCGGCCATTGAATCGTATGTGCCGAAGCAGTATTTGTATTTCAGCGCACCCGTGCCCGTCAGCACCATAACGCGTCCGCGATACGACTTGAACTCGCGGTCGTTCGCCGACACTTTGGCGGCGCTGGCCAGCAGCTGTATCGTATATCCGCTCGATGTCGGAGCGCTCTGCCCGACGGCTTTGGTCGTATCGGCATCGCTCTGCGCAGCGTCCGTCCCGGCGGCATCGTCGTCCGAAATGCCGTTAACACGGTCGACCAGCTTCACATACTCCTCGACCGATGAGGCCAACGACTCGGCGATCTTCATCTGTCCCTTGTCCGAGGTTATGAAGGCCAAGTCGGCGCTGTTGGTCATAAATCCTATCTCGGTCAGGACACCCGGCATCGACAGGTTGCGCAACACCGCCCACGGACTCTGACGCATACCGCGCGACTTGATGCCGGCCGAGGCGTAGTTGCGCTCGATGATGGTTGCCAAAGCCCGGTTATAGGCGCCGTTCACCAACTGACGGCTCTCTATCACCGCACGTTCCAACGCCGCCACCGACGCATCGGACATATCGATGATTTCGCCCTCTTCCTCGCCGTTGGCACGCTTTATGGCTGCATAGTTGCGCTGGCGGCTGGTTTCATCCTCTCCGAGGATATGGGTCTCCGTACCGCAGGCCGACGTATTGCCGGTCACTGCATTGGAATGAATCGAGATGAAGAACATCGCCTCCTGCGCATTGGCCATATCGGCGCGCATACGCAGATCGGTATTCTTGTCGGCGTTGAGCTGCTTGTCGGTTGTGCGGGTCATCTTTATGGTGAAGCCCGGCAGTCGGGCATCGAGTATCTTTTTCAGTTTCAGTGCGACCTGCAAATTTATGTCTTTCTCCTTATAACCCTTGTAGACGGCTCCCGGATACTTTTCACCGCCGTGACCCGGATCGATGATGATTACTCTTTTAGCGGGTTCGGCAACATTTTCCGCACCTAAGGCGTTAACATTACAGCAGAGTGCGAGCAACATGATCGAAGCGATGACTAATTTTCTCATAATGGTCTCAAAAATTAAGTTTATGCGAAATAATTATTATATTTGCAAGTTGTAAAAACACTCTCTGAAAGGCATGTGGAGCCGATCCGAGTCGTTTTGCCGACTTGTCGGCAAAGTTACGAATTTTTTTTGGTTTTGAGTCTATTTTACGCGAAATATCTGCGACGGCCGGCAATTTTGTCGCTTCTCGTATCGATGCTTTTCGGCATCGGGCAGGCATCGGCTGCCGGGGGTGCGGCTGTCGATCGACCCGATTCGCTGGCCACCGGGCAAACCGTCGATGCAGCGAAGCCGGAGCGCGCCCTCTCGCAACGCGAGCGCAATGTCACTCCGCGCCGCGAACGCCGCAATGTCCAAGCGCCGGCACAGACCGATTCGCTCACAGCCAAACGTCCCGACCCGTCGCTCGAAGAGCGCACCGACACCATAGCCCCCGACACGACCCGCAAGCGCAGAGGCGGCGGAGTCTTTTTGGAAGACATCATCGAGGGCAAGAATACCGACTCGCTCGTGTTCGACGCCCGCAACCGTTTGATATACATCTATAACGAGGGTGACGTGACATACCAGAACATGAATCTCAAAGCCGATTTCATGCGCGTCAACCTCGACACCAAGAACATCCACGCCTACGGCAAGCCCGACTCGGTCGACGGCAAGCCCACCGTCACCCACCCCACATTCTCCGACGGGGGATCGTCGCCCTACTCCATGGATACGATCACCTACAATCTCTCAACAAAGAAGGCCAAGATCAAGGGTGTAGCCACACAGGAGGGCGACGGCTGGTTAGTTGGCGGCAGCGTCAAGAAGCAGCCCGACAACTCGATACACATCGCCGACGGCAAATACACCACCTGCGACCAGACCGACCATCCCCACTTCTATTTAGCCATGACCAAGGCCAAGACGATTCCCGGCAAGAAGGTCATCACGGGGTATGCCTATCTGGTAATGGAGGATGTCCCGATATACTTCCCCGGCATCCCCGAGGGATTCTTCCCGATCAGTTCGGGTCCCAAGTCGGGTCTGTTGATGCCCACCTACGGCGAGGACTCGCGAGGCTTCTTCATTCGCGATCTGGGCTACTACTTCAAGTTGAGCGAACACATGGATTTGGCCATAAGGGGCGGCATATATACGTTAGGATCGTGGGAGCTATCGGCGCGTTCGCAATATGTCAAACGCTACAAATTCAGGGGCAACTTCAACCTCCAGTATTCGGCCGTGCGCAATGGCGAAAAGGGCGAAGCCGACTTCGCGCAAACCAACACTTTCCGTCTGCAATGGACTCACACACAAGACCCCAAGGCCAACCCCGGATCGACATTCTCGGCCTCGGTCAACCTCACTTCGAGCGGTTTCAACCGCTACTCGGCCACCACGGTAAACGACATTCTCGCCACGCAGACCAACTCGTCGATCTCCTACTCGAAAAACTGGGAGGGCACGCCGTTCTCGCTGTCGTTCAACATGGCCGTGTCGCAGAACTCGAAGAGCAAGAGCATAGCCATCACACTGCCCACCATAGCATTCAACGTATCGAGTTTCGCACCTTTCAAGCGCAAGGAGGCCGTCGGCAAGACGCGCTGGTACGAGAAGATCAAGATGAGCTACTCGGCCAAGATGACCAACACGGTCAATACCACCGAGGAGGAGATATTCACCTCGGAGACGCTTAAAAAGATGAAGAACGGCATACAGCACAATATCCCCGTGCAGACCAATCTCACGCTGTTCAACGTCTTGAACATCAATCCGCAGTTCAACTACACCGAACGCTGGTACTTCAAGAAGGTGCAGCAGAAGTGGAACGAGCAGACGCACACCGTCGAAACGCTCGAACCCGAATACGGATTCTGGCGCATCTACAACTACAATGCGTCGGTATCGGCCACCACAGTCCTCTACGGAACCTACACCGCCAAGAAGAAGACCCGCAAGATACAGGCCGTGCGTCACACCATAACGCCGCGCGTGAGCGTATCCTACGCCCCCGATTTCAGCCGTCAGAAATATGGATTCTACGAGGCCGTACAGACCGACACCACCGGTAAGTTCAAGGTCTACTCGCCCTTCTCCGACAACGCCTACGGCATACCGGGCAGCGGACAATCGTTCTCACTGAATTTCGGACTCGACCAGTCGTTGGAGATGAAAGTGTTGAGCAAGCGCGACACCTCGGGCATAAAGAAGATAAAGCTCATCGACCAGTTGTCCATCAGCGGGTCGTACAACTTTTTAGCCGACTCGATGGGGCTGTCGAACATCCCCGTCTCGCTGCGCACCACCATTTACGGCAACTTCGGCATCAACCTCACGGTCAACCTCGACCCCTACGAGGTGTCGCCTCAGGGCGTGCGCTACAACAAACTGATGTGGCGGCGCGGTCTGCCCGGACGAGTGGTCAGCACGGGTTGGAGTTTCGGCTATACGTTCAAGTCGCGCGACGACAAATCGCGCGCTGCGGCCAACGACATAACCACGCTGCCGCCCGAGTATTTCAATTCATGGTCTGACCCCTACGGGCAGCTCAACCCTGCTATGCGACGGCAGTTCATGGCCGGATCGTACTACGACTTCTCGCTGCCATGGAACTTCGGATTCAACTACAACGTCTCCTACGGCATACGATATGTCAACAACGGCACCACGGGTTACGAAAAGAACGTCTCCCAAACCCTCGGTCTGCAAGGCAGCGTCAAACTGACGCCCAAGACTATGATCAACGTCACCAGCGGTTACGACTTCTCCACCGGCAAGATGTCGATGACCTCCATTTCGATGGTGCGCGACCTGCACTGCTGGCAGATGTCGTTCACATGGATACCCTTCGGCAACCATAAGAGTTGGAGCTTCAACATCGGTGTCAAGGCGGCGTCATTGGCCGATCTGAAATACGACAAGAGCTACACGCAGTTCGACAATATGTATTGACGCAGCGGCCGTTGCGGCATCCAAGGCATCTGCGGCCGACACCCGGCGGAAAGTCGCTGCCGATGCGCAACAATACCGCCGCCGAAGCGGAAAATATCGACATTTTACAGCATATCCCGACGATTTGTGGCTATGGTTGGAAAATAATTGCTAAATTTGCATTATGTTAAGCGCTAACCCCTATGAGGCGATATATCAACATATTGTCTGTCGTTGCCGCCCTGTCGATGTGCTCGTGCAGCGACTCCGCGCTCGAAGCCGAACTCGACCGCGCCGAAGCCGTAATGTCTGAACACCCCGACAGCGCGCTTCATATCATCGGCCGCACCCGCGCCACAGGCAGCAAAAAGCAGAACGCACGTCGCGCACTGCTCTACTCCATGGCACTCGACAAGAACTACATCGACGTCACGAGCGATTCGTTGGTCACGCTCGCGCACGACTACTACCGCAATCACGGCAGCGACCGCGAGCGTTTTCTATCCAAGTTCTACTACGCCTGCTACCTGCGCAATTGCAACGATCTGCCCGGCGCATTGTGCATGATGCACGACTGCATCGAACCCGGCATCGCATCGGGCGACCACTATCACCTCGGAGTGCTATACGGTCAAATCGCAGAGATATACAGTCGACAATACAACTACGACAACACAATCTCTTACGGACTCCTCGCATTGGAACAGTATCGATGCAGCAACGCCCCCGTCAACGAAGGACTGATATATACCGACATAGGACACAGTCTCGCATGTCTTCGCCGCCATGAGCAGGCCGCAGACAATTTTCATAAGGCATTGCGCATTTTCGAAGAGTTGCGCGACACGGCTAATATCGACCACGTTCTCTCGAACATGGCATACAGCTATATACATAACAATCAGATCGATTCGGCCGAGTTGGCCATCCGGCGCATAACCCGTCCGCATGGATTTGCAGAATACGCCTTACTGTGCGACATATACCATCGGCGGAAGCAATCCGACAAGGCAAGATATTACCTCGCAAAGGCCAGCGAGTACATCTGCGACCAGCGAACCAGCGCCTGCGTATCTCATTACGGATCTTTGATCGATATGCAGGAGGGGCGCTACAAAGAGGCCGCCGAGCAGATAAAACATTATGCCCACATACAGGACAGCCTCGTATTCATCGCGTTGAGACAGTCGGCGGCATCGGTTCACCGCGATCATCTTCAAGAGCTGTATCATCGGGCAAATGAGAATGCCGATCTGTTGCGACAGCGTTTCTGGCTGTCGATAGCATTGACCGTCGTCGTTGCCGGTGCGATCATATACTACATTATATATGTAATGCGCAAACGCCGGCGCATTGCCCGCCTGCGATACATACAATCGCTGCGCGAAAGCCGCCGCATGTCGCAACGAATCGACATCCAGACCGAGCAGGTGCAGCACATGCAACGACTTATTTGCCGCAGTCTCGCACCTATCGACCGCATAGCCACCACATACTACGAACGCAAAGATTCCAAGACTGCACAAGCCGGCATATACCGCGATGTCGGACGCCTGCTCGACTCATACACACAGGATTCGAAGGTCAGGGAGCAGTTGGAATACACGGTCAATATCGGCCGCGACAACATTATGAAGTCCGTACGCCGGGAGCTGCCGCAGCTCTCCGACAAGGAGTTCGACCTGCTGCTCTACATCTACGCCGGATTCTCCACTTCGACCATAGCTCTGTTCACCGGCGACAAGCCCAATAACATCTATCTGCGCAAATGCCGTTTGAAGAACAAAATCGCCAAATCGGAAGCGCCGTCGCGATCGATATTTATCGACAATATGGCATAATATACTAAAACTTAGCACATTGCCCTCGGTATTTATCATATTGGCATATAACACATTAACAACCAATGTATTACAAACGCTGCAAGATTTATGCAATATACGCAACATATATTTTATTAGTTTTCTGCGACATACGCCGTGACGATGAAAGATTTTTAAATCGTTTTTTTATAAGTATTAATCTATTTTTCTCTACTTTTGCATAAAGAGAAACACATTTATATTTCAGTTTTTCAATATGAAAAGAGTTATACTATTAATGTCTGCATTGCTTTTATGCGCCAATGCGGCAATGGCTGACGATCCGGACGACAGCGAAAGAATCGTAATAAATCCTATAAAACCGCTGCCGTTCCCCCGGTCACTGACACAGTCCGTTATCAGTTGCATGTTGCACAACGACGGCACAACAGGAACTTTGACATTTGATATCGATGCCAACATCGGGGCAGCATCGATTACGGTTACCAACACCTCGACAGGCGACATATACACCGAGTATTGTCCGTCGACGCCCGGGAGTTGCGCAGTGGTCATCTCTTGCGAGGCAGGTTCATACATCATCGACATCGATACCGACAACGGAATATATTACGGAGATTTCGTCCTATAATAATTATAACTGTAACAGAACAAGCATCAACTATTTGAAGGGTCGGATCTTTCGTAGGGGAGATATTTATCTCCCCCTTTTTTTGTGTCTTTTGCCGACAAATGCCGCAACTATTCCCGCTGACATGTCATTCTGAGGAGCGTTCGAAGAACGCGACGTGAGAATCTGGTTGTAGACGACTATTCCCTCCATGTCATTCTGAGGAGGCCGCTTGCGGCCGACGTGAGAATCTCTCCCTCCCTGTCATTCTGAGGAGGACGGAACGTCCGACGTGAGAATCTCTGTTCCACCCTGTCATTCTGAGGAGCAACGCAATTGCGACGTGAGAATCTCATTTCCGCTGTGTCATTCTGAGGAGCGTGCTCCGCACGCGACGTGAGAATCTCGGTTGACGATGTTTGAGGACGATAAGTCTTGTCTACCCCAACCAGATTCTTCGCTTCGTTACACTCCGCTCAGAATGACAGAGTGAGGACAGACACACTCCTCGGAGTGACATTGTGGGCGTTGCGCCCTGTCATTGCGAGCCGAGCGCAGCGAGGCGTGGCAATCTCGTGTGGATGAGATTCTCACGTCGCGTTCACAGAACGCTCCTCAGAATGACAGACAGAGCGTGCAAAGCGCACTTCTGGGGATTCCCGACACCCATTCCACGCCCCACCCGGAGCGAAGCAACACAAGTCCCCTCCCGAGGGAGGGGATTCAGGGGTGGGGTCAGAATTGTAAAACGGCGCAAGCCGTCGCTTCGTGGTCGACATTTGTCCTGTCATTCTGAGGAGGACGGAACGTCCGACGTGAGAATCTCGGTTGTGGACAGTGTTTGAGGACGATAAGTCTTGTCTACCCCAACCAGATTCTTCGCTTCGTTACACTCCGCTCAGAATGACAGAGTGAAGACAGACACGCTCTTCGGAGTGACATTGTGGGGCGTTGCACCCTGTCATTCTGAGGAGCGACGCAGTTGCGACGTGAGAATCTCATTCGTGCACGAGATTGCCACGCCTCGTTACACTCGGCTCGCAATGACAGGGAGGGGCGCCGCACGATCAGAATATCGAGTGGCGCACGATCGTCTGCTCGCGGTCGGGACCGACCGACACGACGGCGACCTCGGTTGAGGTAAGCTCCTCGATCTTGGCTATGTAGGCCTTGGCATTGGCCGGCAGATCGTCGAATTTCGACACCGAAGCAATATCCTCAGTCCAGCCGGGAAGCTCGATATACTCGGCCTCGCAGCGCGACAACTCGGCAATGGTCGAGGGCACATGGTCGATATGTCGGCCGTTGAGGCGATAACCGGTGCAGATACGCACCGTATCAAGCCCGGTCAGCACATCGAACAACATAAGCGACAGATAGTCGATGCCGCTTACGCGACGCACATGATTCAGCACGACGGCATCGAACCAGCCCACGCGGCGCGGACGCCCCGTCACCGTGCCGTATTCGTGTCCGCGCTCGCGAATGTAATCGGCCGTCGCGTCATGCAGCTCCGTAGGGAAAGGTCCCTCGCCCACACGCGTGGTATAGGCCTTGCAGACACCCATCACACGATCGATATAGCGAGGCGCCAAGCCCGTGTTCCAAGGCACGCTCGCCGCCGTGGGCGACGACGAAGTGACGAACGGATATGTGCCGTGATCGATGCAGAGCATCACGCCCTGCGCCCCCTCGAACAGTATCTTGCTGCCCTGCTCGACCTCGCGGTTGAGCAACACCGACGTATCGCATATCATCGGACGCAGACGCTCGCCCAACTCGCGATACTGAGCATATATCGCATCGAAATCGCACGGCTCCATACCGAGCATCTTCAACTCCATATTCTTCTGCAAAAGGGCATCGCGCAGACGTTCAGCGAAATATTCGGCATCGAGCAGATCGCCCATGCGGATACCGACACGGCTGTATTTGTCGGCGTAGGCCGGGCCTATGCCCTTCTTGGTGGTGCCTATCAACCGGCCGCCTTTAAGACTTTCGTAAGCCCCGTCGAGCATCTGGTGATAAGGCATCACGCACGCCGCACGATCCGATATGAAGAGCCGGTAATCGGTAATCCCGGCCTTGTGCAGGCGGTCAAGCTCCTCTATAAGCGATACAGGGTTGATGACCATGCCATTGGCCATCACATTCTTTATATGCGGATTGAATATGCCCGAAGGGATGCTCTGCAAGGCGAACTTGCGGCCGTCGAATACGATCGTATGTCCTGCATTGTTCCCGCCCTGATGGCGCACCACGACATCGGCCGAGCGAGCGTAAAAGTCGGTGATCTTACCCTTTCCTTCATCGCCCCACTGGGCGCCTACTACAACCAACGTATTATTCATAAATCGAGATTTTATACTTCGTCCGCAAGGGACTTTTGCCATTAACCGCAACAAAAGTATCATATTTCTACGGCATACGTCACGCCCGTGACTCTTTTTTATCAACATATTTTCGTAAATCGCACACGGCGGACATCTGCTCACCCCGGCAAAATGCAAACAAGATTTGCTTTTGCCCTCGCTTATTCGAACTTTGGCTTCGCCGAACATACTCCCGTTCGGTAATGCCAAATAAATTTGGCATTACGCTCACTTATTCGTATATTTGACTACTATTTTTAACATGTATTACCTATGACTGACAATCCTAAACTTCAAGCAGTCGGTCTGTCGGCCTTGTCGCTTATGGCCGCGGGATGTTCATCGACCGACCAGAAAAGCGAAGAACAGGCACAAAGACCCAACATCGTATTGTTTCTTGCCGACGACATCGGCGCAGAGTGCTTCGGCTGCATGGGCGGCGTATCATACGACACCCACACGATCGACTCCCTTGCCCGCACCGGCATATTCTACACCAACATGCACGCCCAGCCGCTCAGCTCGCCGTCGCGCGTGCAGTTGATGACGGGGCTGTATAACGACAAGAACTACGTATGCTTCGGCTATATGAACGACGACGAACACACATTCTCGCAATTGGCGCAACAGGCCGGCTATACGACCGGCATGTTCGGCAAATGGCAGTTGGGACGCTCGCGCGAGATGCCCACCAAGCTCGGCTGGGACGAGTGGTGTCTGTTCCAGTTGGAGGTCTACAAGGAGTTCAACGGACCCACCGGCACCGACCGTTACGCCAACTGCATGATGGACAACCACGGCCACTACGAGTATTCGATCTACGGTCCCGACGGTTTCGAGCAGGCGGCATTCGAGTTCCTCGACAAGCAGAAAGACTCCGACAAGCCATTTTTGATGTACTACACCACCCCGCTCGTACACACGCCGCATACGCCCACGCCCGACTCGGAGAGCTGGGATCTCGACTTTCACGGCCGCTTCGAAAAGAGCGCCGACAACTTCCCCGATATGGTGGCTTACCTCGACAAGAAGGTCGACCGCATGATCAAACATCTCAAAAAGAACGGTCAGTGGGATAACACGATCTTCATCTTCACCTCGGACAACGGCACTTCGACCCGCATCGTATCGGAGCTTGCCGACGGCACGATGCGTCGCGGCGGCAAGGGCGATCCGCGCGGTATAGGAACCTCCGTCCCGCTCATCATCTGCTGGGGCGACAAGGTGAAACCTCACGTCAGCGAGCGTTTGGTCGACTTCACCGACTTCTTCCCCACATTCGCCGACGCCATGCAGATCGAAGTACCCGACGAGTGGCAGCTCGACGGCGTGAGTCTCTATGAGGAGATAGCCGGAGGCGAGCCGCTCGAAAAGGAGATTTCACTGATGCACTACAATCCGCTGTGGCCTGTGGCGCCGGCGCCGTATGCCGCACGCGCAGCCCGCACGACTGAATACAAATATTATTGGGACGGTCGTTTCTACAACACCAAGGAGGACTTCATGGAGCAGCACCCGATCGACATCGCTACGTGCAGCGACGAAGTGAAAGCCATCTACGCCAAGCTCAAAGCCAAGGTCGACGAGCTGCCGGGCTTCTATCCCGACATGCCCGGCGCACCGCGTCGAGGAGACTACGGCACGTTCTACGACTTCGCCGAGCCCAACAATCCGTTCTAAGGGGGGGGGTTCACCCGCCGACGCTTCCAATCGGGCGTTTTCCCGGTCGGGAGCCTCTTTTCAGACGGCATGCGCGTGTCAGATTATTGCAATACAATTATATTATGAAACACACTATCCATACAAGCCTTATACTGCTGTTCCTGTCACTGACGGCGAAGGCACAGTGGAACGAACCCGAGTGGTTCCGCGATAACTACCGCAAAAGCGAATATCGCATAGCAATGCGCGACGGCGCCGAGTTGTACACCGCCGTCTACTCGCCCGTCGACACCACCGAGGCGCACCCCATACTCATCACGCGCACACCCTACGGCTGCGCCCCCTACGGCACAGAGATGCGCAAACTGTGGAACAGCCGGCTCGAATCGGCCTACGCCGCCGAGGGGTATATCCTCGTCTACCAAGATGTCCGGGGACGCTATATGAGCGACGGCGAATATGTCAACATCCGCCCATACATAGCCGATAAAAGCGACGGCAGCATAGACGAGGCGAGCGACGTCTACGACACCGTCGAGTGGCTCGTAGAGAACCTGCCGCACAACAACGGACGTGTCGGAGTCAGGGGTAACTCCTATCCGGGGTTCTACGCCATCATGGCCGCCGCCGCGCACCACCCTGCCATACGCGCCGTCGCGCCGCAGGCGCCTGTCTACGACTGGTTTATGGGCGACGACATGCATCACAACGGCGCACTCGCCCTGCAAGCGGCCGTACAGTTCGCCCCCACGATCGACACGCCGCGCCCCGAGCCGACCGAGAAGTTTTCGGCGCGCCGGCTCGACATACCCGAACAGGGCACATTCGATTTCTACCTGCGGCATACCGTCGCCGACTTCCGCGAGATACTCGGCAGCGACTTCCGTTTCTGGTGCGAAATGAGCCGCCACCCCGACTACGACGAGTGGTGGCAGCAGCGATGCGCCGCCCGTGCCTGCCGCGACATCGAACCTGCCGTATTGATCGTCGGCGGGACATACGATGCCGAGGACTGCTACGGTGCATGGAAGACCTACGAGGCTATATCGACGCAGAGTCCCCGCACCGATTGCCGTCTTGTCATGGGTGCGTGGTCGCACGGAGCTTGGCAGTCGCCCTCAAAGGCCGATTCTGTCGGTGACATCGTCTACGGCGAGGGCTTGGGCGACTTCTACCGCGACAGCATAGAGGTGCCGTTCTTCAATCATCATCTCAAAGACAAAGGCTCGCTCGACGCAATGCCGCCGACACGTCTCTTTTTCTCGGGCGAAAACCGCTGGCTGTCGTTCGGCCGCTGGCGCAACCCCGACCGCCGCATGACGCTCTACCTTGCCAACAGCGGCAAACTGTCGACATGCCGTCCCGACAACCGCCGCGGAGACACACGCTACACGTCCGACCCGGCCGACCCCGTGCCCTACATACCCGCCGTCGGCGCGAATATACCCAAGGGCTATATGAATGCCGACCAGCGATTCGCAGCCCAGCGAAGCGATGTGGCAACATTCTGCGGCGAAACGCTCGACCGCGACCTGCGCACCGCCGGGGAGATAGCGGTCAAACTCTACGTATCACTCTCGTCGACCGATGCCGACTTCGTCGTGAAACTCATCGACTGCTCGCCCGACGGACGGCAGACGCTTATTCGCGGCGACATCATGCGCGGCCGCTATCGCAGCGACTTCTCCCGCCCCGAGCCATTCACTCCGGGGCAGATCGCCGAGGTGAAGTTCGTCATGCCCGCCATAGCCCATACGTTCCTCGCCGGGCATCGGATCATGGTGCAGGTACAAAGCTCGTGGTTCCCGTTGTTCGACCGCAATCCCCAACAGTATGTCGACATATACCACTGTACGGCCGACGATTTCCGGCCGTGCGATGTAACGATATACCACAACAGGCATTATCCGTCGGCAATAGAGATAGGACTGATAGAATAAAACGCCTCCGAAGCAACTTTTTTCGAGGCAAAGTCTTGCATATACCGATAAAACGACGTATATTTGCACACCGATTCCGATAAGGGGTCGATATGGTGGGTGTAGCTCAGTTGGCAGAGTGGAGGATTGTGGTTCCTTAGGTCGTGGGTTCGAACCCCATCTCCCACCCCAAAGCAGGAGATTTTCTCCTGCTTTTTTTATTTGTCATTCTGAGGAGGCCGCAGGCCGACGTGAGAATCTCATCCACACGAGATTGCCACGCCTCGCTGCGCTCGGCTCGCAATGACAGAGTACAACGCCCCACCTTGTCACTCCGAGGGAGAAGCACAGCTTCGACCGTGGAAGTCTCGGCATATGACAGCGGGAATAATTGTCCCCAAAGAGATTCTCACGTCGCAACTGCGTTGCTCCTCAGAATGACATATCGGTGGAAATAGCGTTAGCACCACGACCATATTTTGCACCATTTATACCATGCCACGACGAAGCAGGCAATATATC
>CAZEXJ010000023.1:0-5954 GCA_964516585.1 uncultured Alistipes sp. | reverse complement strand
CATCGGCACCTATACCGTGAGCATCACCGTTACCTACGCAGACGATTCGACCGAGACAGCCGAACTGGAAATCCATGTTTCGGGATTGGAATGGTCCGTGGTGCCCAACACCGGCTACCAGAAGGCCAGCCAAGTCGTCTTCGCGCCGGACGGGCAGACGCTCTACACCGTGTCCCAAACCGACAAGCGGCTGATTGCCGTAAATGCCATCACGGGACAGCTCCGCTGGACTTACAACACCGACGGCTCCACCTACGGTGCCGGCCCGGCCGTCGGAGCCGACGGAACGGTTTACTTCGGCACAGAAGATACCAACGGAACGCTCTACGCCGTGAAGGCCAACGGCGAGACCCGCTGGACCAAAAAGTTGGGTTCACCCGTCAAGGCGGCGCCGGCAGTAACCTCCGACGGCACGGTCTACGCATTGGACAACAAAGGCAAGCTCTTCGCTTTACAGGCCGAAAACGGGGCCGAGAAATGGACGGCCCAACAGAGCGGCGCAGCAGCCGGCGTGGTCGTAGATGCGGCGGGAACCGTCTACATCGCCACTTCGACCGGTCTGTGGGCCTACTCCGAGAGCGGTACGATGCGATGGACGAGCGACAAAGCGTACGTGGTAACGGAACGCGGCGGTTCGCTGGCTCTCCACGATGGCATACTCTACGCCACCCTCAAATCGAAAGGCGGATGCGTGGCAATAGATGCCGCAACGGGCACGACCCTCTGGCAATACGCCACAACAGCCAACGACTGCTACCATCCGGCCGTAGATGCTGAAGGAACCGTCTATTTCTGCGAAAAGAACGGCGGGCTCTATGCCGTCCGAAAGGACGGTAGGCTGAAATGGCACGATACCACGCAGACCAACTACATCTACTCGGGCTTCGCCATCGCAGCCGACGGCACAGCTTATATTTCACAGTACGCTGCGCCGTTCAATCTGCTGGCATTCGACCCGTCCGGAACCCGCTCGGTATTCACCGAAATCGGCGCCCAGACGATGAGCCCCGTAACCATCGGGCCCGACAGTCGGCTCTACTACGGCAAAAACGGCGAGATAAGCGCCATCGCGCTTCCCGCTCCGCTGGCCGACAAGGGCTGGCCGATGCGCGGCGGCAACTGGCAGGGGAGCAATTCGCTGAAATAAGCGATCCACCATGCTTATGAAAATTCAAAATAAAATATGCAACCATGAAACGAACTTTCAAATTGCTCGCTATTGCGCTCCTGCTCGGTTTTGCGGGGTGCAACGACGATAACGACGTCAACTGGGAGATGCCGGAATCCCATCCGAGCAAGGCTCCCGAGACGCTGGCCGCCGTGTGGAACACGTCGCCCATGAATGCCGACCCGTCGACACGCACTGCCTTGTTCGATACCATTCAGCGCTATGCCGACGCCTGCGCCGGCTCCACCTTCACGAGCTTCCTCTCGGGGCCAGATTGGTTAGCCAATTCGTTGGTCAAGTACGAGGATATTCTGGCTTGCTACAACGCCGCTTTCGACCGTATTCTGGAAGGTCTCCATCGAGAGAAACCCACAAATGGCGAGGTGAACATCTGGATGCTCTACAACATGGGCTATGTGATTCAAACCCCATCGGGCTGCTTCGGTGTGGATATTTATCACCGTCGGGCCGCCGAGCTGGCTCCCGAACTGGACTTCTATTGCATCACCCATGTCCATCAGGATCACCAGTCGCAGGAACTCATCGACGCCATGCTGGCCGCCGGCAAGCCCGTCGTGCAGAATTTCCTCTCGTCCGGCTATGAATATACCTCCGACACGGCGAAAAATTACACGCTCGGCAACTTTTCACTGCACACCTTCATCACCAGCCACAACAACGGCGCGACGAATGTGCCCGTTACCGTCTTCCAAATCGACTGCGGTGCCGACACCGACCACTTCGTCCTGATGCACTCGGGCGACTCGAATTTCCGTCCCGAACAGTTCGACGTAACGGCCGACATCGACCTCTACATTCCGCGCTATGCGCCCAACGAATTGACGGAAAACAACGTGATCGGGGCCCTCTTCGCGCCGAAATACGTCCTGTTATCGCACATTCTGGAGCTCTCGCACAGCGATCCCGACTCCTCGCGCTGGACGCTCCGGCAAGGAGTTCTTCGGGCCTCGCTGCTCGACTGCGAGCAATGCTATATGCCCTTCTGGGGTGAGAAACTGGTATGGAAAAACGGGAAACTCAACTGACCATGAAAAAGGCTTCTCTTTTGCTCTGGTTCTTGCTCGTGTTCGCGAGCTGCAACGAGGCTCCGCAGACGTACTCCACCGAGAATCGGGCAGAAACATTGCGCGAAAAACTCCTTTCGGGCGACAAAAGTTCGGTATTCGTCGTAGCCCACCGAGGCGACTGGCGCTATGCGCCTGAAAATTCGATCGCCGCCATCGAACACGCCATCGCCGTCGGCGTCGACGTGGTAGAGCTCGACCTGCAACTTACCAAAGACAGCGTGCTGCTCGTGATGCACGATGCCACGCTCAACCGCACCACGACCGGAAAAGGCAAAGTGAGCGATTGGCCCCTCGATTCGATTCGCACGCTGAAACTCAAAAACGGCTGTGGCATCCGTACCAAGCACGGCGTGCCGACACTCGAAGAGGCACTGCTCGCCGCCAAAGGGCGTGTACTGATCAACCTCGACAAGGCCGACCGCTATTTCGATCGGGTCTATCCGCTTTTGAAGCAGACCGGCACCGCACGGCAAATCATCCTAAAAGGCAGCAAACCCGCAGATGAAGTACAGGCCCTGTACGGTCGTTATCTCGACGAGGTGATTTATATGCCCGTCGTCCATCTCGACAAAGCGTGTGCTGCGGAACTCATGGCCGGTTACATCGACGAACTCCGGCCCGCCGTCTACGAACTGGTATATGCCGAAGACCCGGTCCTGCCGCTGGCGGTGAAGGAACAGTTGGAGGGCAAGGCGCTCATCTGGTACAACACGCTGTGGGACACCCTCTGCGGCGGCCACGATGACGACCTTTCGCTCGACCATCCCGATGCCGCGTTCGGATACCTCATCGACACGCTCGGTGCCCGCATCATCCAGACCGATCGAGCGGAACACCTGCTCAACTACCTGCGTTCACGGAATCTTCACGAATAAGGCACCGACGCGATGAACCTGCTGAATTATTTCGCCACTTCGTCGGCCACAAAACCGCTGACCGACCCCGCGCAAATCGACAAACGCTATACACGTCTGCGCTGGCAAGTTTTCCTCTCCGCCACGCTCGGCTACGGCTTGTACTACGTCTGCCGCTTGAGCCTCAACGTCATCAAGAAACCCATCGTCGATGCCGGCGTTCTCTCCGAAGCGGAGTTGGGCATCATCGGCTCGGGGCTCTTCATTACCTATGCCGTGGGCAAGTTCACCAATGGCTTCCTCGCTGACCGCAGCAACATCCGCCGCTTCCTGGCAGCTGGTCTGCTTATCTCGGCGCTAATCAACCTCGTGCTGGGCTTCACCGCGTCGTTCGGCGTATTCCTCGTGCTGTGGGCCGTCAACGGATGGGCCCAGTCGATGGGGGCAGCCCCTTGCGTCGTGGCCCTCTCCCGCTGGTTCGGCGACAAAGAACGCGGCACTTTCTACGGGCTGTGGTCATCGAGCCACAACATCGGCGAAGCCATCACCTTCATCGTTACCGCCGTCATCGTGGCCTCGTTCGGTTGGCAATGGGGCTTCCGGGGAGCCGGTCTGCTGGGGCTGATAGGCTTCTTATTGATCGCTTGTTTCATGCGCGACACACCGCAAAGCTGCGGCCTGCCCGCCATCGCGACCTATAAGGGAGAACTCCCGAAACGCGTTGCGACCGACGACGAGGGCAAGTCGGTGGCCGACTATCAAAAGGAGGTATTACGCAATCCGGCCATCTGGATGCTGGCTTTGGCAAGTGCCTTCATGTACATTTCCCGCTATGCGGTCAACAGTTGGGGCATCTTCTTCCTCGAAGCGGACAAGGGCTACACCAACCTCGAAGCCAGTTCGGTAATCTCCATCTCCTCGGTCTGCGGCATCTTCGGCACCGTCGCTTCGGGATGGGTTTCCGACCGCTTTTTCGGCGGACGCCGTTATCTGCCGGCGGTCGGGTTCGGTATCATGAACGTCATCGGCCTGCTGCTCTTTTTGCTCGGCCCGCGCGACTGCTTCTGGTTGGATGCGACCAGTATGGTGATTTTCGGACTGGCCATCGGTGCACTCATCTGCTTTCTGGGCGGATTGATGGCGGTGGACATCGCCTCGAAAAAGGCCTCCGGAGCGGCTTTAGGCGTCGTGGGTATCGCCAGTTATATCGGTGCCGCCCTTCAGGATTTGGTCAGCGGCATCACCATACAGAGTGGCAAAAATCCGACCGATGGTTGCGGTTATGACTTTTCCGTCGTATCGTGGTTCTGGATCGGTGCAGCGATGCTCTCCGTTGGTTGTACGGCGGCCGTATGGTATTTGGCTGCACGACGCCGATAAAGAGGGCCGTACCCGAAACGATTCTAACATCGGGTTTCGATATCTGTGGCTAAATCGGCTGAATTATCCCCAAGGTCGGCATGTGAAAGCTTCAAAGCAGGCGGATGGATAAAATCGGTGGTTTCGGTTCCACCCTTCTCTTTCGGGTAACTTTTGAGTTATTATCCATAGCATCATAAAAATGGCGTTCGACTTGGGAGAACGCCCGGCCTCGCAGAGCGAGCACCTTTGTCGGACAAACGTCAGTTTGTCGGACAAAGGTACAGCTCGCTACCGTCTGGCGACGGTAAAAATCCACTCCGAAGAAATTCCGACGGTAGTTTCGGCAAATCCTCGAAGCGGAGTTTTGAGCCGGTGCCGTTTCCGATGCAATGTTACGACGATCCAAATGCAAGAAAAAACGACTGGTGCGGACTGAACCGGACAAGAACGGACAAGGCAAGCAAACCGCAAAAAGGGATTCTATCTTGCGCCGACAAGAAATAATCAAATAATCGGTCAAATGAATGATTGGATGGATAAATCCGTAATTCATTCTACCGGCAAGCGATTGAATGACGATTCGGAGATTTATAGAAATATTTATTTCAGCAAATCTGCAAACAAATAAAAATTCATACAGACAAATACTCGAATAACCGGATATTCATATGCTTATTTATTAAAATCAACGAATCATGAAGTTTGCAAGTATTTCAATCTGCAATCAGAAAGGCGAAGTCGGAAAATCGACCTTCACGGTTCTGCTTGCAAGCTATCTGCGCTATGTCGTCGTTTCCATGTTTTCGAGGTCGATCGCGGCAGCTTTCAGTATCGCTGCTTCTTCACTGTCTGCATGAATCGTAAAATACGTTCGTTCCGAGCCGCTTCATCTCGTTTCCAATATTGGCTTCGGAAATTCGGGCATAGCGTCGGGTCATGTTCGTATTGGTATGCCCCAGAATCTTAGCGATGATATCAATCGGCATACCGTACTCGATGGCTAACGTGGCGAATGTATGCCGAGCCACGTGTGTAGTTAAGCATTTTTTGATATTGCAGATGTCGGCAATCTCTTTCAGATAGGCATTCATCTTTTGATTGCTCGGAACAGGCAATAGTTTGCCGCCCGTTTGCAATTCGGGGGCGCACTTATACTTGTCGAGTACCTTTATGGGGTATGGCAACAGCGGTACACGGCTCATGACCGCCGTCTTTTCACGGGGCTTGTGAATCCATTGCATACCCTGCTCATCCGTAGTGATATGTTCCTCGCGCAACTTGTCGGCATCGGTAAAAGCCAGGCCGGTCAAACAACAAAAACAAAATACATCCCGGATTTTGTCGAGCCTGTCGTTGGGCATCCGTTTTCGAATGAGCGTATCGAGCTCTTTCTTCGTCAATGGAACTTTGACATTGGTTTTGTCGACCTACATCTTGTAGTATCGAAACGGATTCTTTTCGATAAACTCGTTTCGGAATACA
>CAZEXJ010000022.1:0-2391 GCA_964516585.1 uncultured Alistipes sp. | reverse complement strand
TCATATTGAGGAAGCCGCCGATGTTGACATCGTTTGTTGTAATCGGATCGTTGATTGAGCGCGGCACCGAACCGAGCGCAGCCTCGTGGAAAACAAATTCGACACCTTCGACAGCCTTGCGGCAGTCGTCAATCTTGCGGATGTCGCCGACGAGCATCTCGAACGTGTCGGGGAAACGCTCAATCAGCGGAATGATATTCTGCCACTTGCCGGTAGCGAAGTTGTCGAGACAACGCACCGCGTAGCCGTTTTCGAGCAGATGCTCACACAAATTCGAACCGATGAAGCCTGCGCCTCCGGTCACTAATACTTTTGTTGACATGTTTTGGTTTATATCGAATAATTTTATTGATGTGGTTAGGCTGTGAGGCTGTCAATAAACCTGTATTTGCCGGTGAGGGAATCTATTCGGGCGTAGATTTCGGCGACATTTTGGTTGACGCGCTTCTTTGGGAGGGAGAGACTCCCGATCGAGGAGGCTTTTTGGGCGGCCTCGGTGAGCGCTGGGCGCATACCTGTCCATTATGATTCCCCATTCACTACATCGCAACGCCATTGGCAATATTGATCCGATGGGAGGGCCGATGTCAGCATAATCGTGTGATCCTTGAATGTCCGAACGATATGCCTGCGGAAATAGGATTGAACATACTCGTTTGAAACACACACCATTACTAGCGGAAAAGGATATGCTTTCGAATAAAGGATAGAAACATCCGACTGCGGGAAAAGCTGATGCAATTGCCATGCAGATTGTTCGAATGCGATCCAATATTCGCCGACTTCATACAAATAGGCGTGGCACTCATTGTCCTTTTCCCGGCTGAGAATTTTTGCAAGCTGCGTCTCTACCATATTTTGCAGGCGCATCCATTCGTGTCGTTGTAAGGGCATATGCTTTTCTGTTAGGCTTTGGCATTTGCGTGATCCCGATACCGGTGCGAAGATCTATTTCTATGTCGGGCCTCTTGCCGGCAGAAAGCAATTCCTGCTGCGGGAGAAGTCGATTACTCTGTAAGAGCTTCTATCAGATCGGGATGCACCTCTGTCGCCGCCGCCATAATGCCGTCCAACATGACAACCACCCGGCGGTTTCTCTTGCCCTGCACCCGGACGAATGTACCTTCCACACCGTCGAGTTCGCCACCGTGGATGCGCACGCGCGTCCCTTTTTTCAGGTCGATCTCGTCCGGCCTGTAGTAGGTCACATCTTTTTCGTGCTGTGAAGCGACCTTGATAAAACTATACATCTGGTCATCCGGAACGACGATATATTCCTGCCCGATGCGTCTCTCCCACATGGCAAATTGCAGGAAGTTGTACCGTTGTTTGAAGGCTACGATTTGGTCATGACGGGCATGTACGAATACGAGGCTCGGAATTACCGGGACGAGCCTTTTGGACTTGACACCATGATATACCCTTACGACATAGCGCTTTGCGATGAAATAGTCCAATCCATCCTTGTCGCTGAGCTTTTCCTCGGCCAGCTTCTCGCATTTGTATGCCCGCATGACGAACCAGCGGGCTTTTGTTGCTTCTTCCATACGGAATAGAACTGAGGAATTCATCTGGTGAAATCGGATCACCTGTAAAAGTCGGTGGGGCGATAAACCTACTTCAGAGGTCTCGGGTCGCAGCCTGCGGAGTGCCTGCCTGAGCGATAGCGAATGGCGGGCCTCCGCCGCCGGAGGCTGCGGCCCGCGCGGCTCTCAGAGCCGCCAAGACAGCGACACTCTATTCCCTATGCACAACTATTCAGCAAACGCCTCGGTCAAGCGTTACAATGCCTAAGTCAAGGCCTTCAGAAGCCAGTTCCGAGGAGTGGGCGACATCCCGTTCATTATATCTTAACTTCATTGTGCCTAAATATTTTTCCTCCCCACCGGCATTTGCAGGTGGTCCGTGAAATCCAATCGCTATTATACACTTGATATACCATCAGTTCACCCCAATTTTCGTATTGGCATGTATACCAGCGATTTACTGATGCTTCGACTCGCAATGGGCACTCCCTCCGGCAGGAATTCAGCTTCTCTATCTCGAAACATCCTTTTTGCAAGGAATGCCCCTTTTGTGATTGGTTCCATGCAAGAAACCTCACGAAGCAGGTGCAAAAATAAACAAAATCACATTGGCTGCCAAACAATTTCAGATTTTTTTACAGCAAAAAACGTCCTCCCCCGAAAAAACTTAGATTGATTTTCAGTCTATTATATCATATGTACTGACGCAGGATATACATATATATCTTATTCCTATACAATCAGCGTCATGTCAAGCCGCCGACTGCTCGTTCGAACGAATGTACTGCAAGTCAATATACAAGACTGTTCACCAATAGTACATTCATTTGATTGTAAGTCGATTGTGTGCCGCAGGAGGTTTCTT
>CAZEXJ010000021.1:0-12698 GCA_964516585.1 uncultured Alistipes sp. | reverse complement strand
CTGCAACTCAACGAATCTGTTGTATGACACTATCTTAGGAAATAAATGGGTAAGATGTTTGCAATTAGGCGGGAGTTGTGTCGAAATTGTGTACCGGCGGATAAAAAATCAGAGAGTTGCAGCGATGCAACTCTCTGTCTTTTAAGTGGTACCACCGGGAATCGAACCAGGGACACAAGGATTTTCAGTCCTTTGCTCTACCAACTGAGCTATGGCACCATCATACGCTTATCATATCCAAGCGAGTGCAAAGGTAAGTAAAAATTTCGAACCTGCAAAGATTTTACATGTTTTTTGCAAACGTCCCGGCAAATATCATGTTGGAGATTTGCCTGATCGCAGCGGCAAGCGGAATACTACTACCTGTTGCGGAGCCGGCCGTGTTCGCGGTAGTCGCTCGCCCTGTCGCAGCGCTGATTGACATAGCGCGCCAATGTCTGATCGGTCATGCAGTGCCAATCCGTACCGTAATCGCCGAGCCGGTTGTAGGCCGCTTTGGCAGCGCTCCGGTCGGAGAACATGGCATCGGCTTCGTCTAACAACCGGCGGCACCGTTCGTCGGCACGGCGCCACGAGGCACGTTCGGCAAAATCGGGGCTATTGATTATATCTCTCCTCCAATCATAATTAAAGTTATAATAATATTGTGTCAATGCCCAGCAGCTGTGTATGGAGTTGTATAGTCCGACGGCATATTTGATCTGCAACCGCGCCTTGCGATCGGGATCGGCCGTCTTCTCGATAGTCTGTTCCAACGACAGCATGCGGCGGGCGAACTCGTATTTGTAATCGGCGTTGTCGGCAATGGGCTGCGTGCCGTAGAGCGAAAACGGATCGCGGTTCATTAATCCCTCCTTGCAGGTATTCAATCGCTGCTGGAACGTCGGTGATACACGACCGAGATACTCCACCGCTTCGCCGTAGCGCATCTCGCGCAGGCACTGCGTGCCGATCAGATCGTCGAAGTAGTCGGTATCGGTGTAGCTGCGGCTGTTGACAAACCGGTCGAAACGCGTCCGAGGGCGGTCGAGTTGCTGCCGATATGTAATGACATGATCGAGACCGACGGTATCGACAAGGTGGAACAGTTCTCTGCAATAGTCGAGACTATTGTATTTCGTAGCGCTTCGACGATAATCCGGCAGCGAACAGGATCTCTCTTCCCAATCGCGCGACCGGCAATCGTAGATATTGCCGTACACACTGCCTACGGCGTTCAACAGGTCGTTGTCGGCCATATTGGTCAACTGAATGGCGCGAACATAGTTGCCGCATTCGAGATAGCGCGGCACCACGACCGATATCAATATGCGGCGCATGGCGTCGTTCCAGTAGTAGAAGCCTCTGTTGTAGGTGTAATCCCCAATATCCGTCTGTCGCACATCGTCGTCGATATTCGCCCATATCTTATCGTCGAGCCACTGCAACTGTCCCAGCAGACGCTGTTCGGAGGCGGCATCGCAGCGGCGGCACAGCTTGGCGTCGAGATAGATGCGCAGCACCTTGACCGACTCCTTGATAAAGGGTGTGCCCTCCGACCGCTCGGCCTTCGAGCAAAGCGCCGAGGCGGTTTGCGGATCGCCGTACATATCGTATATATATGCCGCCGTGTAGTACCACATAGCCCGATTGGCAGCGCGCCCCTCGCGCGCTACACGGCATGCAAACTCCCGCAACCGCAGCAATTCGATATTGTAACGGTCGTCGGGATCATCGCTGCGATAGTACTCATCTGCCTCGACTATATGCTGAATGGTCGCTGCCGTCGGCAGCATGTCGGAATTATACTCGTAGAGCAGCTCTATGCGTTCGACGCGATCGAGTTTCTGCCCCTGTCGGTTGAGACAATAGAGGATAGACTCGACATCGCCCAAATCGGCATATATTTTCAAAGCCTCCTGCTCGAACCCCATGCGGTAATAGGCTCCGGCAATATAGGGGCGGATCATACCCTTTATCAAGCCTTCGGGCAGCGTTGCCCGAACGCGGTTCCAATAGTTGATACAGGCATCGTAGCGTCCCGAGGCGAACAGCGCGCGCACGGCCTGCAAGGCGTAGCGGTCGCGCAGACGCCAACCGTCGTATGACTCGGCACGATGCGCCAATTCGGCCAATGTCACCGACTCGCGGTCGTTCTCAACGGGATAGTACCAAGGATCGTTGCACACCATGCGCGTCTCTTCGCACAATTTGGCCACGGTCAGACAGTCCACTATACTGCTGTCGCTGTGTCTGACTATCCACCGCACGAAAGCGTTCTGCATAAGCGTATCGCTCTTGGAGCCGTCGAACAGAGTGGGGATGTGCTCAATGTCGCGGCTCGAATATTTATAAACCACGCGGTAGATATCCTCCAACGGAATATCCTTCGAGGTGAGGTTGCGCCACAATTCGCAGTTTAGCGTCCGTTCGTCGGTATTCTCCACGGCCGAACCGTCGTGCACGCGAAACAGACAATATTCCGAAGCCTGATACATCGGCAAGCCGCACGCCGACGCGCTTTGCAGTGTACACACCGCCGCCGACAGGACGGCGCTAAAAACGGCTGTAAAGTTTTTCAATCTCATTGCCGGTAAATTTTGAAAGAGTCAGTGAATCGAGATGATAGAGTATGACCGAATACTCCTCCTGCTTCAATACGGTCTCGGCCAACTGTTTGACCTTCATTATCTCGTCATGGCGCGAGGTCTCCAAACGTATGCGGTCGCCGCGTTTCAGTTCGTGCGATTCGAGATAATGATCGGCCATGACCATGTAGGTGCCGTCGGACATGTGCCGATAGTAATAAGCGTCGGAAAAGTCGGTGGTGCGCAGTATGGCGCGGAACTCGCCGTTGCGGAACCACACGCCCCATGCGAATGCAGGATAGGCGAAGTCGAGATGCAGCGCATAATGCGCCTTTTCGAGATATGGGGCGGCAGCGGCGCAGTCGAGTATGGAGTTGGTCTCTCCGGCATCGGTCAGCGCGCCCGTGTTATAGAGCATCAGCACGCCGCGATCGACGGGCGGGCACTCGTCGCGCAACTGGTGCAGGCGTATGGTCGAACTGAGATCGATGCCCCGTGCATGCAGCGAGTCGCGCGCCGAGCGGCACAGAGCAAAATAGCTGTCGCGCGTAGAGCGTGTCCAGTCGCAGTCGAACTGCACCTCGCTCACGCTGCCAATGTCGTTGGCCGAGACCATTGCCATGATGCGCCGCACGATACGGTCGGCATACTCCGCCTCGCTGCCGCTTATCGAGCGCATGGCTTCGAGTGTTATGTAGACCGTGGGGACGATCTCGACATCCGACGGCACAGGCTTGCGGAACACGGTGGTGGCCACCGGCACGATGCAATCGGACGGATTGAGCCACGACATGTCGGGTGCGACATCGAACATGCGCACATAGAGCCGTCCGACATTGTGGGCGGAGATGAACTCCTCATCAGAGGCTGTCGGCGAGAAGGTCGTTTTCCAATGATAGAGGGCATTGCACGGGGCGGCGTGCCGGCTGTGCGCGGCCATAGAAACCGCCGCGGCACCGTCTTCGCCGGCCTGCTCCGCCGGACGCTGCGTCCGACAGCCCGACAGCAGCGCCAAAGCAGCGATAAAACAGCAGATAGTTTTCATCGTCACAGGGTTGTGATTGGTTCTACTGCTCCGCACCCGACTCCAAAGAGTTGTACTTGTTATTCAAGAACTCTATGCAGGATTCAATACTGTCGATATACCCGTCGAAAGCTACTCTAAGATATTCGAGCGACGGAACAAACGGCTCCATGGCAACCATAACGACACTGTGATCTCCCCTGTCCGCGACCTGCACGTCAAAGCTTGTAAAATAGGACACCGACTCTTGTACCGCCTGTCGCATTTTTTGAGGGCATTTGTTCATCGCCGTCCAGTATACTTTGAGATAAAGGCTGTTACACGGCTCGCTATTTTCGATGACTTTTGCAAAACAGCCCATTCCCTGATGATCGAAGAATACATATCCCTCCTCGGTCTCTTGCACGATATATCCCTGCCATTCGATAAAATCGTAGAGTGCGGCATTGTCGAGCTTTGTCGTTGCGGGATGTTCCGCCATTGTCGATTGCCGATAGGTCAATTGCTCGGTCTGTCCGTAAAGATGCGGAGTAGAGGCTGCTAAAAACGCCAAGAGGAAAAGTTTGTGTTTCATTTGTCGTAATATTAAATGTTTTGTTACGACAAATGTCTATAAAATAATCTATCGTTGTGAACGATCGTGCGGCGACTGTATGAAATAGCCGGCAGGGCGTATGAAATGACCGGCTGCGGCGGATTACCTACGCCGCCAAACCACGTAGCTCGTGTTGCGCGGCAGATTGCGTCCCTTGGTGCCGAACTCGTGACGCTCGCCCGAGTCGTCGACAGCCCACCCGTAGGCCACACTGCCCACCAAATAGACGGCATTGTCGACGCCCAGATCGGCCAGCGCCTGCGCGAAGTCGTGGAACGACTCGGTCGACTCGGTGGCGATCATCATTATTTCGCCCTGCCGGTCGCAGATTGCACGGCGTATCGACTTGCCTTTGGGCTGGTTGTCGACGGGAACGCCGTTGTCGACTAACGGATACTGCCGGAAGAAGTAACCGCCGCGCTCGGTGGCCTGCTCGAACAGAGGCGAGTTCTCGGCCACGCCGATGCTCACCACACCGTCGATCGAGGCGCAATAGCCCCTCTTGGAGAGTCCCCACGCCAAAGGCTCGCCTTCGAGCACGAACGCCCCGACGATCTTGCCGTTGTCGCGCCGGATGTCGGCCGCCTGCGCAGCATATACGATCGAGTCGTCGGCCGCATCGAGCGCACCCACATGCAGTGTCATAGCGGCATTGTGGGGGATGAACAGGCGCAGCGCAATATCGTTGATCATCGTATCGCGAATCTCGCAAAAGCCGCGTGCGAGCGAATCGACATCGCGTCCGAGACGCTGCCGCACCTCAGTCGCGGGCGTCGGCGCCTCCGGCTGCTGCTCGAAATAGGAAACCTCCTTGACATCAGGCTGTTCGGCAGCGGAATCCCCGCTGTCGGAGGACAGAGCATCGATCACCCGAATGCCGCCCGCAACGATCGAAGCCGCGGCTATTACAAGCAGCCAACGACGACGGCGCGGCACAGGCCGTTTGCCGCCGCCATGGCCTATTATGCGTATCTCGTCGTCGCGTATGTCTTTCTGGTCTTTCATGCTTATTCGATCTCTTTATCCAACAACTCTTTCAACTGCCTCAACGCCTCGCGCGACGCTGTGAGCGTATGGTTCACCGAAGCTGCGTCGGACAGAACCAACTTCTGCTTGGGGATATTGATATAATAGATGTAAGAACGGTTGATGATCAAGCTCTTTCCGATACGTATAAACATATTGCCCTCGCCGCCTAACTGCCGCTCGATCATCTTCTCGATCTGTCCTAACTGGAACGAGAGCATGCGCATCTCTCCATCGGCCTGCACCAAAGTCGAATAGTTGCCGTCCGAAGATATGTAGACTATGCGCTCGGGCACGATGCGCACCAGATCGCTCGACGTCGATATTATCAGATACTTGGTCATAAAACCGTTTCAACATGGCAAAGATAGCGATTTTCCCTCTCTGCGGCAAAGAACTGCGGCGACAATGTACGAAATGGCATGTCTCGTGTACGAAATGCCCTCGGGCAGCCGCAAAATGAAAGTTATGCCGCCGCCGTTGTGTCTCTGCAAAAAAATTATTAACTTTGTCTCGTAACGTAAAATATATAAAATCCGGTATGGAGATAACAGAGATCAAAGAGGGGATTCATTACGTCGGTGTCAACGACCGCACAAAGCACCGTTTCGAAGGGCTGTGGTCGCTGCCTTACGGCGTATCGTACAATTCATATCTGATAACAGATGAGAAAGTCGCGTTGATCGATACGGTCGACGAGGCCTTCGCCGGGCAGTTCTTGGACAACATCGACCGCATATTGCAGGGACGGCCGATAGACTACCTCATAGTCGACCACATGGAGCCTGACCACTCGGCCGCCATGGCCACCCTGCGTCTGCGTTATCCGCAGATGCAGATCGTCGGCAACGCCAAGACTTTGCAGATGATCGAGGGCTTCTACTGTATAACCGACAACACGCTGTGCATCAAGGAGGGCGAGACGCTGTCGCTCGGCAGCCGCTCGTTGCAGTTCTTCATGGCTCCCATGGTACACTGGCCTGAGGTCATGGTTTCGTACTGCCCCGAGCAGAAGGTGCTCTTTTCGGCCGATGCCTTCGGTACGTTCGGCTCGCTCGACGGCGGAATACTCGACACGCAGCTCTCGCTCGAACACTATTGGGACGAGATGAAGCGCTACTACGCCTGCATAGTGGGCAAATACGGCAAACCGGTGCAGGCCGCGCTTAAAAAGCTCGGCGGGCTGTCGATCGAAATGATCTGCTCGACGCACGGCCCCGTATGGACGGAGCAGATACAACGCGTAGTCGGCATATACGATCGTCTGAGCCGCTACGAGGCCGAGCCGGGCGTCGTAATAGCCTACGGCTCGATGTACGGCAACACGGAGCGGATGGCCGAGCGCATAGCGCGCGAATTGGCCGCATGCGGCATAAAGCGCATCGTGATGTACAACCTCTCGTCGGCCGACATATCGGTCGTGCTGCGCGACATATTCAAATACGACACTCTGATCGTGGGTTCGCCCACATACAACGGCGAATTGTTCCCCGAGGTGCAGTCGCTGTTGGACAAGATAGCGGCACGCTGCATACCTCACCGCCGCTTCGCCCACTTCGGTTCGTTCTGCTGGGCGGGCACGGCCGTGCGTCAGATCGCGGAGTTCGCGCAGAGAGTCGGGTGGGAGCCGCTGTGCCCGCCCGTAGAGATGAAACAGGGCTACAAGGCCTCGTGTGACGACATGTGCCGCTCATTGGCGCGCAGCGTAGCCGAAAACGATGTAATTTAAAACACTTATAATTATATGTCTATCGAAACTTCTTTTGCGGGGTTGACCCTGCGCAACCCGATCATAATCGGCAGTTGCGGTCTGACGGCTAACGCCGCCAACAACAAGGCTTTGGAACAGGCCGGCGCCGGCGCCATAGTTCTCAAATCGCTGTTCGAGGAGAACATCACGCGGCAGACCGAGTATCTCACCGACGACATGGCTCACGGCGAGGCGGCAGACTACCTGCAAGGCTATTTAGGCGAGCATGTCACCGACGAGTACCTCGAACTCATACGCGAGAGCAAACGTCTCTGCACGATTCCTATCATTGCCAGCATCGCATGCCACACCGACAGCGACTGGGAGCGTTTAGCCGAGAAGATAGAGCGAGCCGGAGCCGATGCGCTGGAACTCAACGTAATGACCATACGCACCGACAAGGGCTACGCCGACGGCGAGTTCGAGAAGATGCACCTCGACATTCTGCGTCACGTCAAGCAGCGCGTCAACATCCCCATAATCGTCAAGTTGGGATCGAACCTGTCGAACCCCGTAGCGCTCATCGACAAGCTGTGCGGCTGCGGCGCCGCCGGCGTAGTGCTGTTCAACCGCTTCTATCCCACCGATATCGATGTGGAGAAGATGGAGTTCGTGGCTTCGCACCCCTTCACCACCTCGGCCGATCTGTCGACATCGCTGCGCTGGACGGGCATCGTCTCGGCTGCCGTAAAGCAGATGCCCTTGGCCGTATCGGGCGGCGTACACACATGGCAGGACGTCGTGAAGTCGATACTCGGCGGCGCCTCGGCAGTGGAGGTGTGCAGCGTGATATACGAGTGCGGCATGCAGTGGATAGCTCCTGTTTTGGAGTCCGTTGCGGCATGGCAGCAGAAACACGGGCATGACAGCGTGGCGTCGTACCGCGGCAAAATGAACGCCAAAGACCCCGAACATGCCGAGCGTCTGTTGCGCACGCAGTTCCTTAAATATATGGCCACGATAAAATAGTCATCACTCTCGGAGCAGACCGGACAGCAGTTCGGCCTGCTCTGCAAAACCACCCGCAAGATGAAAGGCATAGTACTGGCCGGCGGCAGCGGCACACGACTCTACCCCATAACCAAAGGTGTGAGCAAGCAATTGCTGCCCATATTCGACAAACCGATGATATACTACCCCATATCGGTGCTGATGCAGGCCGGCATACGCGACATACTCATCATCTCGACTCCGCAGGACATGCCCTCGTTCAAACGGCTGTTGGGCGAAGGCGACGCCTTCGGTGTGAGATTCGCATACGCCGAGCAGCCATCGCCCGATGGATTGGCCGAGGCTTTCATCATAGGACGCGAGTTCATCGGCAGCGATGCCGTATGTTTGGTATTGGGCGACAACATCTTCCACGGTGCAGGGCTTGATGCCATGCTCCGTCGGGCGGTCGACGGCGCCGAGCAGCATTCGCGCGCCACAGTGTTCGGCTACCGCGTCGAGAATCCCGAGCGTTACGGCGTGGCCGAGATCGATGCCGAGGGCAGATGCCTCTCGATCGAGGAGAAGCCCGCCGCGCCCAAATCCGACTATGCCGTCACGGGGCTATATTTCTACCCCAACGACGTGGTCGACATAGCCCGCACGATAACGCCCTCCCATCGCGGCGAATTGGAGATAACGACGGTCAACGCCACCTATCTCCGACACGGCAGACTCAACGTGCAGCTCTTCGAGCGGGGCTTCGCATGGCTCGACACGGGCACGCACGACTCGCTTGCCGAGGCCTCGATATTCGTCGAGGTCATCGAGAAGCGGCAGGGGCGCAAGATAGCCTGTTTGGAGGAGATAGCCTACGAGCGTGGATGGATCACGCGCGACAGGCTGCTGCGTTCGGCCGAGCAGATGCGCGGCAACCAGTATGGACAATATCTGTTGAAATTGCGATAACATGACGATCATTTCCACCGACATACCCGACGTGAAGATCGTGGAGCCGACCGTGCATGCCGACTCCCGCGGATACTTCTTCGAGAGCTTCAACGCCGCCGCGTTCGAGGCTGCCACGGGCATCTGCCCGCAGTTTGTGCAGGACAACGAGAGCATGTCGCACCGCGGCGTGGTGCGCGGTCTGCACTTCCAGCTCGCACCGTGGGCGCAATCGAAGATCATAAGAGTCGTCGCCGGCAGCGTCATCGACGTGGCGGTTGACATACGTCGCGGCTCGCCGTGGTTCGGCCGCCATGTGGCTGTCGAACTCTCGGCCGACAACCGCCGGCAGATGTTCCTCCCGCGCGGCTTCGCACACGGCTTTGCCGTCGTGAGCGACACGGCCGTCGTGCAATACAAATGCGACAACCTCTATGCGCCGCAGGCCGAGGGAGGCATCGCATGGGACGACGCCGAATTGGGCATCGACTGGGGTATCGGCCAAGCCGAAGCCATACTCTCGGACAGAGACCGTCATCGCCCGACACTGCGGCAGAGTGCCGAACTGTTCGACTACAACATCGACTACTATGCCTGACATACTCATAACCGGCGGCAGGGGACAGTTGGGGCGGGCGTTGTGCGAGGCGGCAGCCCGATCGGCCAACCGCTGCACGGCGGTCGGACACCGCGAATTAGATATCGCCGATGCCGATGCCGTCGAGCGTTATCTCGCCGACAATCCGATCGACATCATCGTCAACTGCGCCGCATACACCAACGTCGAGCAAGCCGAGAGCGAACCTCAGGCGGCCATGGGCATCAACGCCGAAGCCGTGGAGATACTGGCCGAGGCCGCGCACCGTCACCGGGCGAAACTGATACACATATCTACCGATTTCGTCTTCGGCGACGACGAGCGCACCCGCCCTCTCACCGAGCAGGATGCGCCGCGGCCGCTCAACGTCTACGGACGCAGCAAATTGGCAGGCGAGGCGGCGGCCATGCGTCACGGCGATGCCATAGTGGTGCGCACATCGTGGCTGTACGCCCCGTGGGGGCGCAACTTCTGTCGAACGATACTCGATCTCGCACGCCGCCGCGACCGAATAGAGGTGGTCGACGACCAGATCGGCACGCCGACCTATGCGCCCGATTTGGCCGAGGCGCTCGTCACGATCATCGACAGCGGAGCTTGGCGCACCATGTCGGGCATATACCACTACTCCGACGAGGGCGAATGTTCGTGGTACGACTTCGCCGCCGAGATATTGCGGCTGTCCGGCGCAACCGGTTGCCGCATAGAGCCGTGCCCGAGCAGCAAACGACCCTCCGCAGCACGGCGGCCGCGCTACTCGGCGCTCGACAAGAGCCGCATAAAACGCGAAACGGGCATTGCCATACCGCACTGGCGCGATTCGCTCGCGCGCTGCATAGCCTGCATACAAGACAAGCAATAACCTATTAACGCAACAGAACAATGCGAAATATTCTCGTCACCGGCGGCGCCGGATTCATCGGCAGTCACGTAGTACGGCTTTTGGTCGGGAAGTATCCCGGCCGCCGCATCGTCAATCTCGACAAACTGACATACGCCGGCAACCCGGCCAACCTCAGCGACGTGGAACAATGCCCCAACTACACTTTCATAAGGGGCGACATATGCGACTGCGATCTTGTGTGCCGCATCATGCGCGAGCACGAGATCGACGGCATAGTCAACCTCGCCGCCGAGAGTCATGTCGACCGCTCTATACTCGATCCGCTGTTGTTCGCCCGCACCAATGTCATCGGGACGCTTACTCTGTTGCAGGCCGCGCGCGACTGCTGGCAGGGCGACTGGCAGGGAAGAATGTTCTATCACATATCGACCGATGAGGTCTATGGCGCCCTGACGCCCGACGGCAGCGCATTTCAAGAGACCACGCGCTACGACCCTCACTCGCCCTACTCGGCCTCGAAAGCGTCGTCGGACCACTTCGTGCGCGCCTATCACGACACCTACGGCATGCCGACAGTCGTAAGCAACTGTTCCAACAACTATGGGGCATATCAGTTCCCCGAAAAGCTCATTCCTCTGACGATAAACAATATACGTCACCGCCGTCCGATACCGGTCTACGGCCGTGGCGACAACGTTCGCGACTGGCTGCACGTGGAGGATCATGCCCGGGCTATCGACCTGATACTTCACAGCGGACGTGCAGGCGAGACATATAATATAGGAGGCAACAACGAGTGCCGCAATATCGATCTTGTGCGCATGCTCATCGACACGACCGACCGTCTGTTAGGCCGCGCCGAGGGAGAAGACCGATCGTTGATAACCTTCGTCGAGGATCGTGCCGGTCACGACATGCGTTACGCCATCGACTCGTCGAAGCTGCGGCGCGAATTGGGGTGGCGGCCGGAAATAACCTTCGACGAGGGCATACGGCGCACCGTGCAATGGTATCTCGACAACGGAAAGTGGCTCGACGGAGTCACGTCGGGCGATTACCGCCATTACTACGAAAGGCTTTACGGCAACCGGCCATAAGCCGCACAACTCAGTACAACGATATATATTCGCAGGCGTTGCCCACCTCCGACAGGTAACGCTCGAACTCCTCGCGGCGTATGACCACCGTCGCACGGTTGTCATTGGGGTGGAAACTCAGCGACGGATACTCTTTAAGATGCTCGTCGAGGAATAGAAATACGTGGTTCTCAACATCGTTTATCAGGCCGAACGGCGACACCGACCCGGGGGCAAGCCCGAGCAGACGCTCCATGCGTTCGGGCGAGGCAAACGACAGCTTGCCTTGGTGCAGACGCTGTTCGAGATCGTGAATGGCCAGTTCGCGTTCGCAGTCGAACACCACCAAATAGTGGCGATTGCCCTTGTGGTTGCGGAAAAACAGATTCTTGCAGTGCTTCGAGCCGTCGGCATGCCACCAGCGGCGCGCAATCTCTATGGTAGGAGCCTCGGGATGTTCATACCATTCGTAGTCGATTCCGTGAGAATCGAGATATTCGAAAACCTTTTCACGTCTTTGCATGACGCAAAGATACCGCTTTCGTCGCAAATTCGTCGCTGCAAACAGTTAATTTTACCCGTGTGTCCCTTAGGCCGCGGCCCTCGCTGTATGCCGCCGCATTTACATGCCCGACCTTCGCCAGATTTCCTTCACAAAGGGCGATCATAGCGCAACCCGCAAAGCTGCTGCAAGTTGGCATTGGCATTGCGTAAAACAGTATATAATAGTCCGAATAAAATAATAAAAATTTCCTTCGGCACATACTAATTTGGCATACACTTTGCGTTTTACTCGTACAGCTACGTTGATAAACGAGACAACGTGGTTAGGTTTCTTCATTTATTTAAGTTTGGGTTAGTAGTTTTACAGAATTTGTTTCTGGGAGACGGACGGCAATCGTGAGATTCCCGTCCGTTTTTTCTTTTGCCCCCTCCAATGCCGCTCTGCACCCCCGAACGGAGGAGTTGAATGACAAGGTGGGTGCTGTACCATGTCATTGCGAGCCAGCGCAGCGAGGCGTGGGAGAAAACGCCGACCCCGAAGCGACGGCTTGCGCCGTTATCCAAGTCTGACCCTCCCCTAACTCCCCTCCTCGGAGGGGACTTGGGTCGCTTCGCTCCGGGTGGGGCGTGGAACGATTGTCGGGTATCCCGAGCAGTACGCTTTGCACGCACTGTTTGTCATTCTGAGCGAAGTGTAACGACGCGAACCGACGCCAAGTCGAGAGCAGAAAGAGCTTTGCTCTTTTTGCCGAGACGCGAAGGAGGAAGTGTCCTTCCCCAAAAAAGGTTGACTGTTGTTAGTGTAAAAACCATTAAAGTTGACCCTCCGCAGAGGG
>CAZEXJ010000020.1:0-2783 GCA_964516585.1 uncultured Alistipes sp. | reverse complement strand
CAGCCAGCCCACGCCGCACGCAGCCACGCCGCGTGCCGTCGCAACCACCTGTTCGCGACTCTCGGCACTGCACGGCCCGGCGATATAGAGCGGGGTCGCACACTGCGCATCGGCATCAATTGGTCTCAAATCGTCGAACATTGCTTTACAAAGATTTGATCGTATGGTACACTTTGTCTGCGAACAATGCGTAGTCGTTCACTATTACCGATTGTCCGAAACTGTTCACCATAATTAAGTTTATAATTGAGGTACTGCTCCAAATCGTGCGAGTTGAAGGTGTAGTATCCTCCGCTTTTATAATTCTTTAAAGCAGACACATAATCCACGAAATCATCGGAGACGACAAGCGATTTAACCTCTTCGAAATCGGCATCGGTCAATATGTACAGGCCGCTGTAAACCCCTTTGCCCGCGCCGACGTATGTCAATTTTATGCTGCCTTTGTCGCGAATTATGGTATTGACCGCTATCTTATTGCGTTGTACGTCTCTGAGAGCTTGCGTCCGTCCGTACAAATACCAGTCGGGGGTCGCGCTTTTGTCTCTCCCTTTCAACAAATCGGCAGAATTGGCATTGAGGAAATCGGCCACGTCACACCGGGTCGCAAGCGTCTCCCAATCGAGCGGAGTCCCGTCACTGCGATAAGGGAACAACCCCCGCGTCCATTTGCCAGTCGAGGCCTTCAAGACATCTATCGTAAAGCTGTCGAAGGGCAAATCTCCAAAAAACACCTTGTCGGCCAATGTGGCAAACCCGTTCTTCACAACGACATATCGCACAGCAGGAGAGCATTTTATACGGCGCAATTTGCCAAGTTGCTCCTTTCGGGAAAAGTATAGCTTGTTATCGATGAACACGTCATCGTAAGAGAGGTCATCGACCGTTTGAAACGATCCGGATTCAGGCTCGAAAACCGAGTATTTTACTTGCTCCGCCTGTTTCTCCTTGACAAACAACGAAATAGCCGTGTATGCGGTTGCCGTAAACGGCTGGAAATGCCCCATATCGGCAAATGCGTGCAGGTAACGATGCGTGCATACATAGTTTCTGAGAGCCTGTCCCGCCAAACTCGTCAACCATGATACCGGCGTTATATAACACAATCGGCCGCCGCTTTTAAGCATTTTCAGCCCTATTTCGAAAAAAACCAAATAGAGATCGGTCATTCCCGAAGCGGCAAACGAATATTTCTTGACAGATATATAACTCTCTTTAAGATTGTGGACTCTGACGTATGGAGGATTGCCTACCACGTAATCCATAATGCCGTCATAACGTTCGCTTCGCAGAGCATCGCCGCACGTTACGTCCCATGCGACACCCTCCAATCCATATTTTGCCGCCACAGCATCGAGATTGGATATACAGGCGCGATACGCCTCCCGGTCGATCTCTATCCCGTGTATATATCGTTCCACCCCCGATTTGGTCTCGGCGGGCGACATTTCGAATCGCGATGCGGCAGAACAATATATATCGACTATGCGACACAGAAAGGCTCCGTCGCCGCAACTGTTATCGATGATGTGCCGGTGCAATATATCGCCGTTGCATTTGTAACCGGCCATATTCAATATATGGTCGACTATAAACGCAGGAGTAAAAACCTGTCCCCGCTCTTTATTCCTATCCCGAAGCTTCATCGACAAAACTCTTTGTTCGATACCGTTACTCCTCGACAATGGTTATCGAGAAGATCAAATCGCCGGGACGAATATCGTCTATCACGTCGAGACCCTCCACCACGCGGCCGAAACAGGTGTGAACGCCGTCGAGATGCTTCGTATTCTGGCGGTTATGACAGATGAAGAACTGCGAGCCGCCGGTATCCCTGCCGCGGTGCGCCATCGACAGCACGCCGCGATCGTGATACTGACGCTCGGCCGAGGTCTCGCACTTAATCGTGTAACCCGGACCTCCCGTGCCGTCGCCGCGCGGGCATCCGCCCTGAATCACGAAATCGGGTATGACGCGGTGAAACGTCAGACCGTCATAAAAATGGCTCTCGGCCAACTTTATGAAGTTGGCTACCGTGCCGGGCGTCTCCTTTTCATACAGTTCGGCGCGCATGTCGCCCTTCTCGGTGGAAATTATGGCATATTTCATATCCTTTTACAATTATCGTTATCGATAGCAAAGGTAATAATAATTGTGCAAAAACGAATTGCCGGGAAGGAATTACCCGCTGCCGAAAGCTGCACGGTGCAGTGTGTCACGCCGAGATGCGCAACGCCTAACCATGTCATTTCGAGCCGAGCAAAGCGAGGCGTGGGAATCTCAACACCCGACAGCGGGAATAATCGTCCACAACCAGATTCTCACGTCGCGTGCAAAGCACGCTCCTCAGAATGACAGAGCGCAACGCCTAACCATGTCATTCCGAGCCGAGCAAAGCGAGGCGTGGGAATATCAACACTCGACAGCGGGAATAATCGTTCCCAACCAGATTCTCACGTCGCGTGCAAAGCACGCTCCTCAGAATGACATGGCGGAAGTTCGCTGCGCTCGATTCGCAATGACATGCTACAACGCCACACAATGTCACTCCGAGGAGCGTTCGAAAAACGCGACGTGGGAATCTCGGCACACGACATGACAACGGTAATAATCGTCCACAACCAGATTCTCACGTCGCAACTGCGTTGCTCCTCAGAATGACATAACGGAGGAAATAGTCTCCAAAGAACCACAACATTCTTTTTCGTCAAAAGCGGTATTATACAACACAAACGAAGATCGCCCGGACCGGGCTGCCGCAGCCCTTCTGCCACCGTCCGCGG
>CAZEXJ010000019.1:0-2158 GCA_964516585.1 uncultured Alistipes sp. | reverse complement strand
AGTTTTTCTGCGGGTGGGGGAGGAATTTGCGAAGGCCGCCCGGCGCTCGCGCCACTCTTGATTTGGCCGAGCAGTATCTTCTCGCGCTGCATATAGTCGCGGTTTTGCAACACGATGGCGCGGTACAGACGCTCAGTCTTGCGTTTCGAGTAGTACGTCACTCCGAGTATCGCCAGCGCCACGGCCAGCGCTCCCGCCAGCACGGCCAACTTGTAGCGGTTGTTGACAATCACCATCTGCTGACGGCTGATTTGCTGCTCGCGCGAATAGATGTCGTGCTTGATGCGCGCCTCGTTGAGCGAGCGCTCGCGTGCGTCGCCAAATATGCGCGCACGGTAGCGCTGATACTCGAACGCGTACGTCAGCGCACGCTCGTATTGCCCCGCATCACGGTAGCACAAAGACAACTCGTTGAGTATGCGCGCTTTGTATATGGTAACATCGGTCTCGTCGATCATACCCATACAGTGCTCCATAAGTTCAGTCGCCTCACGAAGCCTGTTCTGCGCACGTAACAGACCGGCATATTTCAGATAGACCATCGTAGTCATCGACTGAAATGCGTCGCCTATATTGGCCATTACATATTTATAATATCGGTCTGCCGCCGCCATATCTCCCTTTCGCTCGCAAAGCTGGGCCTTCAACAGAGCGGTGTGAACCTGAATCCCGCCGCTCTCGTCATCCATACGCTCCAACTCGGCGATGGCATTCTCCGCGCGGTCGAGATGTATGTCGCCCATCAGGTAGAAATTTGCAGCGTGCACCAGCGAACAGAACAGAATCCACTTTTCATCGTACTCCTTCGCAATCTCGATGGCCTCCTCGGCAAACCGTAGCCCCGACGTATCCTCGCGCACATAGTACGCTCCGGCAATATTCGACAGCGTAGCTGCATGTTGTATCCGCGAACCGTTTGTCTTTGCCTCTTCGAGTGCCTGAAAATAGTATGATATGGCGGCGTATGTATCGTCGCAGACAAAGAGGTAGTAACTTCCCAGAGCGTTGTATATTGTCATCAGCGCATCGTGATTCTGCAACCTCTCGGCGATGGCGCGCGCATTTTCAAAATGTTCATAACATGTTGTCCCTCTGTCGGACTCCTGCGCCGCACGGCCGAGAATGATATGCGCTTTGAGCCGGCAGTCATCGGGCCGGCTATCTCGGTCGGCCATGTCGAGCAGCCGCTGACCGTATGTGCGAGCCTGCTCTGTGTCGCCCAAATCGAAATATCGGTTGGCAAGCAGATTCAGTGTTTCGCTGTCGTCGGGGTCATGTTCGAGCCGCTCAAGACACACCGCTACGATGCTGTCCGCAGCAGAGACATTGGCGGTATTGATGCCGATTCTGTTGTTTTTATTGCTGTCGATAGCACTGCCAGCCGGATTGTCGGCGAATATCTGTCCGGCAGCAAACACACCGGCGCATAACGTTAACAATATTTTACGACAGATATTCATAGAGGCCTATTTGCGACAAAAATAGACAAAATATTGTTTTGCACCAAATCTTGTTCCGAGTCTATGCTGATTGTTATACTTATAATAAAGTATCCTGACCTACCCCTGAATTATGTTGTTTTTAGTAAGTGGATGAACCTGAACGTTATTTGCGGAAAGAGAGGGATTCGAACCCCCGGAACCTTGCAGTTCAACGGTTTTCAAGACCGCCGCGATCGACCACTCCGCCATCTTTCCGGTGCAAAAGTACGTCGGATTTTTTATTCCTCCAAATCAATCCGGGCGATTTTCGCGTTTCCGAGCCCTTTTATCGTGTTTTTGCACGCTCTTTGTCCCCATATATGATGAAAATTCTTAGAAGTTGTTTAAATTTGCATCGAACAAAATATGGCTAACGTTATGAAAAAATTGATCTTGGTTGCCTGTGTCGCCACCGCTTTCGCCGCTCTGTGCGCGGCCTGTCTCAAACGTGGCGATAACATCGCACAACTCAATGGCGAGTGGAACATCACGCTCGTCGACGGCAAGAAACCCGGCAGCGAAGTCACCCCCTGGATCGGGTTCGATGTCGCCGAGAAACGCATCTACGGCAATCTGGGCGTCAACCACGTGATCGGGACACTCGACACCGAGGCAAAGCCCGGCTTGATCGACCTCTCGCAGTTGGGACTGACGCGGATGATGGGAGCACCCGAGGA
>CAZEXJ010000018.1:0-2070 GCA_964516585.1 uncultured Alistipes sp. | reverse complement strand
GCGTCGAAGTTGAAAGCGCCCTTGAATCCCAGCGTAACATACTTGGTATTGTCTTCGGTCGTGCGCGCGAAACCGGGGGTCTGCATCGTCGTGCCGGGCTTGAAGTAGGTGGTTCCGTAGCGATTCCACAGCGAGGTAGCTCCATAGCCCATGGCGCCGATAGTGCCCGGCGAGCACCAGCCTCCATCTACGGGATACTCCGCGATGATTTCGTTGGGCTTTCTTGCCCAAATATGGATCTGTACGTACGTACTCGTATTGTCGGCAAAGCGCAAACGGAAACGCCATGCATTACCGACACCGCCATAGAAGAACTGTCCCACGTGATCGATGTCGACCGTACCGTACGAGAAATCGTCGTTGGTATAGTTGTAGGTCAACGATTCGTAGTCGTAGTGGTGCGCCGTCTCGGTGCGTGTGCCGGAGAAGTTGAAGATCCACGCATGCGAATTGGTGATCAGCTTGGCCGAAACACCGTCTGCTGCGATCTCCACGTTACCGTAGGAAACAGGCTCTTTCGAACCCGTTGCGGCATCGATCACATACGTCTTGCCCTCCGTGAAGTAGTTGAACTCCGAAGTACCTGCCGTATAGCTGCCGTTGGGAATCGTGGCTTCAGCGGCGCTGCGATACAATTTCAGGAACAAGCCCGAGCCCGTACCGCTCCACGTTCCGCCGTCGGCGTACGTAGCGGTGGCAGGAGCAAGCGTCAAGGCCGAAATGTCGTAGGTGGGATGTCCCAGAACATCACCCTTGTAGGAGTAAGCCTCGGCTTTGGTCGCCGTTACGGTGTGGGCATTGTCCACGATACCGATGGTGATGTTCGCCTGCTGCTCGTCGTCGGTGGTGATGTTCAGCGTCGAGATACCTGCCGAAGCGGCCGTGATCTGAGTGCCGGAAACCGATACTACCTCCTCGTTGCTGCTCGTGATGGTGTAGGGCGTGCCCTCGGGCATTATCTGGAGCGTCGGTACGGTCGAGGTCTGCCCGCCTTCCATGAAGGCGTAGGGCTCGGCTACGACCGAGGAGTGAATCTTGAGGGATACCTTGTCGGTCAGCGTGCCGGCTTTGGCCGTAATTTCGACCTCACCGCACCCAACGGGGACAATCTTGTTGTTTTCATCGACATAGGCGATCGAGGGGTCGCTCGATTCCCACGTGATTTGCGCAGCGACGGGACGTATGGCCACAGTAAACTCTCTTTCCTCTACGAAACCCATCGTCACACTGCGCGGCGATACATTGAGTCGGGTAACTACAGGACTGTCTGTTTCGGAATCTCTGTAGATGACCTCGCTGTCATCGTTGCAGGCGCCGAACGAAAGTGCGACAACGCCGAGCAGCGCCGACAACCATATTTTGTTCATGCTTTTCATCTTTTGTCTTGTTAACGTTAATATTAGTCATGCACAAGGAAATAGACATCAGCTATCGTTCCGTAGTAATTGTTGATAAGGGCGCGTTTTACCTTTTTGGAGGAGTCGAAGTCATCAAACCGCGAAGCGCCGAATTCAATCATTCCTGATGCGTTGCCCTGGAAGTAGTACCCGCCGCTTCCGAACGTGCTGTCGGGAGTCTCTTCGTATGCAATATACGGGTAATAATAGTAGGAGCAATCGACGATGCAGATGCTTACGAGGTAATGCGCATCCTTGAAAGTTACGCCCATCATCTCATTTGCATTGTTGCCCCAAGCGGTACTTCTGTCGTGGTCGACAGCGTTAGCGGCGTTAGCGGAAGAGCCCTCCTCCACTTCGTAATCGTCGATCGAGAGAAGGCGGGTGCCCTCCGGATATCGCGATACCTGAACGATGGAGTATTTCAGACAGAGGGTGTTCTGGTTCTCAGCAAGTGCAACCCCCGCACCGCTGTCCAGCGTCAAGCCCAACGGCAGCAGGTACTCACCCGGCGCCCACTCAAGTTCGGTGTTGACCGCGACGTGAATTGCAGCGCTTTTCGAACCGGCCTCGATGGTGACATGGCCATTCTCGATGGTGTAATAATCTGCGGAGAGAAGTTTGCATTCGGTCTGGTTCTCGGCATTGTATTTAGCTAAGAACTCCTCGGCAT
>CAZEXJ010000017.1:0-26862 GCA_964516585.1 uncultured Alistipes sp. | reverse complement strand
GGCAAAACAAAGCACCGCCTGTTTGGCGGTGCATTATCGTTATTCTTAATCGAATGCCGAAATGCGAGAATCGTCTCTATGAACCGGTGCAGGAAGCGCAAGAGCCGTCATTCTGAGCGAAGCGAAGAATCTGTTTCAATCGATTCGGTTAGATCCTTCGCTATCGCTCAGGATGACGTGTTAAGTATCTGCAATGATTTCCGACGGCGACCGTTGCGCCGACCGTTGGGAGCGTCAGCGACAAAAGTCCCCCTTTGCAGAAAGGGGGATTTAGGGGGATAGGTAACACGGATAAAAAGCAAAATCAAAAATTTGATTTTGCTCGCTTATTCGTATATTTGGCTTCGCCCGATATACTCCCGCTCGGCAATGCTCAAATAAATTTGGAGAAAACAAGTCCCCCTTTGCAGAAAGGGGGATTTAGGGGGATAGGTAACACGGATAAAAAGCAAAATCAAATTTTTGATTTTGCCCGCTTATTCGTATATTTGCATCTGGACGGACAATACGCCCGCTTACATAATTGCTTATGTTCAAATTGTTACGCAAATTATCACCGATTATAGGCGCGGAGCGTGCACACGATCTCACGGTTATGATGCTGCGTATCGCGGGGCGCATACCGTGCGTCAAGTGGATTCTGCGCAAGATGTATTCGGTCGAACATCCGTCGCTCGAACGCGAGGTATTCGGACTTCGGTTCCGCAATCCGGTCGGAATGGCCGCGGGATTCGATCGCAACGGCGAAATCTTCCGCGAACTCGACGCGCTCGGATTCGGATTCGTCGAAATAGGAACCGTAACGCCGCGACCGCAGCCGGGAAATCCCAAACCGCGTGTATACTACCTGCCGTCAGACCGCGCCATACTCAACCGCATCGGACTGGCGAGCAAGGGTCTCGACCGGGTAATATCCAATCTGCGTCATCCGCGCAAGAACATAATCATAGGCTGCAACATCGGCAAGAACACCATAACTCCGCCCGACAGTGCGCCGCAGGACTATCTGCGCGTGTTCCGCAATCTCTATCAGTATGTGGACTATTTCACGGTGAACGTAAGTTACAACACCACTTTCAAACAATATGTACCCCGCACGCGCGAAAGCGTCTGCAAGATTCTCGAACCGCTGTTCGATTTCCGCCGCGGGCAGAACCAGTACCGACCGATTCTGCTGAAAATATCGCCCGACCTGTCGAACGAGGACATCGATACGATGACCGACATAATGATGGATACGCCGCTCGACGGCATCGTCGCCACGAATGCGACGGTGAAACCGACCGGCATGAATACCGGCGGCGACGAACTGAAAAAGGCGGGATACGGTGCGGTCAGCGGTCATCCGCTCACCGAACGGGCTGTCGAGGTCGTCGCGCGCATCTACGAGCGCAGCCACGGGGCATATCCGATAATCGGTGTCGGCGGGCTTATGTCGCCGACCGACGTGAAGGCGATGCTCAATGCGGGTGCGACGCTCGTACAGATATATACGGGGTATGTCTGCAACGGACCGCGTTTCGTGGGCGACATCTGCCGCTCGCTCATCGAAGAGGACAACAGCGAACAGCCGGATGCGGAATCCGGCACGACGATATGAAATCGACAATCGTAACCATAGGCGACGAAATCCTTATCGGTCAGATACTGGATACCAATTCGCAATACATTTCGCAAAAACTGAACGAAGCGGGGATAACCGTCCGCGAACGCACGTCGATAGGCGACGATGCGGAACAAATCGAACGCGCGCTCGAACGTGCGCTCGGCGACAGCGACGTGGTGATAATCACCGGCGGGCTCGGTCCGACAAAGGACGACATCACGAAACATACGCTCGCACGGTGGTTCGGTTCGCGGCTCGTCTTCGACGAACGCACCGCCGAACATGTCAGGACGCTGCTCGCACGGCGGGGAATAGAGTTCAACGAACTCAACCGCGGTCAGGCGATGGTGCCGGAGTGCTGCACGGTACTGTTCAATGCGCATGGGACCGCTCCCGGAATGTGGTTCGAACGCGACGGGAAGGTGGCGGTATCGCTGCCCGGAGTTCCGTTCGAGATGAAACATCTGATGGAGGACGAAGTGATGCCCCGTCTGCGCAAACGGTTTACGCTGCGTGCGATAGTTCATCGCACGATGATTACTGCGGGTATTGCCGAATCGGTTCTGGCCGAACGCATCGCCGGGTGGGAGGATGCTCTGCCGCAGGGGTTGAAACTCGCCTATCTTCCGGCGCCGAATATCGTCCGCCTGCGTCTGTCGGCATACGAGGCGGACGGAGCGGAGATGCGGGCGGCAATCGAAAGGGAGTTCGCGAAACTTTACAGGATAATTCCCGAAAACATCGTCGGGTTCGAGCAGGCTTCGGTGCAGGAACTCGTCCATAACCGGCTTATCGAAAGCGGTCGGACGCTCGCTGTCGCCGAGAGTTGCACAGGCGGAGCGATTGCCTCGATGTTCACGGCTATGGCTGGCGCGTCGAAATATCTGCTTTGCGGCGTCGTGTCGTATTCCAACGAATCGAAGACATGCATATTGGGAGTAGAGCCGGAGACCATCGAGCGTTACGGCGCAGTTTCGGAGCAGGTCGCGCGGCAAATGGCTGACGGCGTGCGCCGGATATCACGCGCCGACTATGCCGTGGCGACTACCGGTATCGCGGGACCGACCGGAGGAACGGCCGAAAAACCGGTGGGTACGGTTTGGATAGGCATCGCGACGCCCGAAAGGACGTTCGCCGTATTGCGCGACTGCGGAACCGACAGGTCGCAGGTCATATCGCGGGCATCGGCATACGCCGTATCGCTGCTTCACGAGCAGTTGATGAAATAGCATGCCGCGCGAAAAGATTCGCGTTACCGTTTCCGTTTCACCCGCGAAATTTTCCTTTTCGCGGAAATGCGGCGGAATATACCGAAATTTATTGCTATTTTCGCTCGCGATTTGCGAAATCGCAAATCGCAGGTCGGAACATTCCGTGCTCCGGAGTGCCGAATCGGGGGAACACAAAAAAACGACATACGTCTATGAGCAACAAAACCATTATCGGTCTTGCCTGCGTCATTGCATCCTTGTTCATGTGCGGATGCGAGGAGAAGCAGACTGCCAAACGAACACGCGAATACGACGCGATGATTCTGCAACCGACATCGCGTAAGTTGAGTTCGGTATACTCGGCGTCGATTCGCGGAAAGCAGGATATCGACATTCGTCCGAAGGTTTCGGGATACATCACCGACATCTACGTTAAGGAGGGCTCGATAGTCCGTCGCGGTCAGACGCTGTTCGTAATCGACCAAGTGCCTTATCAGGCAGCCCTGCAAACGGCTGCCGCCAATGTCGATGTCGCTCAGGCTGCCGTCGATGCCGCCGAACTCACGGCGGAGAGCAAGGAGAAACTCTTCGAGCAGGACATCATCTCCGATTTCGAACTCAACATGGCCCGAATGACGCTTGCCAGCGAACGCGCACAACTCGCCCAAGCAAGGGCGAAAGAGGCCGATGCGCGCAACAACCTGTCGTACACGCTCGTAAAAAGCCCGTCCGACGGAGTGGTCGGCACACTGCCTTTCCGTGTCGGCACGCTCGTAAGTCCGTCCGACTCTACGCCGATGACCAGCGTATCCGACAACTCCGAGATGTACGTCTATTTCTCTATGACCGAAGCGCAGGTGCTCTCGCTTACCCGCCGCCACGGGTCGCTCGAAAACGCGCTGCGGTCGATGCCGTCCATCGAACTTCAACTCAGCGACGGAACGATATATACCGAGAAGGGTCGCATAGAGGCTATCAGCGGCATAATCGACCCGACGACCGGTTCCGTTACGGTCCGCGCCAAGTTCCCGAACCACAAGCGGCTGCTGCTGTCGGGAGGTTCGGGCAATGTCATTCTGCCTCACGAACAGGAGAGTTGCATCGTCATTCCGCAGTCGGCGACATACGAAATTCAGGACAAAGTCTATGTATTCAAGGTCGAGAACGGTGTTGCGAAGTCGAAAATCATAGGCGTGTTTCACATCAGCAACGACAAGGAGTATGTAGTAGAGTCGGGGCTCGTCGCCGGCGACACGATAGTGGTCGAGGGCGTGGGTCTGCTGCGCGACGATACGCCTGTCAAAATAAGAAAATTCATTGCCGACACCAAGAAATAGGAGAACGCAGTAATGAACACCAGAAAATTCATCGAACGTCCCGTTCTGTCGTCGGTAATCTCGATAATCATCGTACTCGGCGGTCTGCTCGGACTGGCGGTACTGCCCATCGAGCGTTATCCGAACATCGCGCCGCCGACGATAAACGTCATGGCGACGTATACGGGCGCGAGTGCCGAAACCGTGCAGAAGAGCGTCATCGTGCCGCTCGAAGAGGCGATAAACGGCGTCGAGAACATGACCTACATGTACTCGCAGGCGACAAACAACGGCAGCGCATCCATACGAGTGTATTTCAAGCAGGGGACGAATCCCGACATGGCGGCTGTGAATGTGCAGAACTGCGTTTCGCGAGCCACGCGTTCGCTGCCGTCGGAGGTCATCGAAACCGGCGTTACCGTCAAGAAGCGTCAAACCAACATCCTCGAACAGATAGCGGTTTACAGCCCGAACGGCACCTACGACCGTACGTTCATCGTGAACTACATCAAAATCAACCTCGTCCCCGAAATATCCCGTATTCAGGGCGTCGGCGACATCGATGTCCGCGGTGCGGATTACAGTATGCGCATCTGGCTCAAACCGGACGTGATGGCGCAGTACAAACTGATTCCGTCCGACATTACCGCAGCACTCGGCGAACAGAACATCGAGGCGGCGACCGGTTCGCTGGGCGAGAACTCCGACCGCACTTTCCAGTACGCCATGCGCTACAAGGGTCGTCTGGAAAAGCCGGAGGAGTTCGAAAATATAGTAATCCGCGCACTGCCCAACGGCGAAGTGCTGCGCTTGAAGGACATCGCCGACATCGAACTCGGAACTCAATCGTATCTCTATGTAGGCGAGGTGAACCAAAGTCCCGGAACGTCGTTCAATGTCTACCAGACTCCGGGGTCGAACGCCACGGAGGTCATCAACCGCATCGACGCCTACCTCGAAAAGGCGAAAGAGGACTTTCCGGCAGACCTCGAAATGGTCGTACTGTCGAGTGCCAACGACTTCCTGTACGCCTCTATACACAACGTGATACGAACGCTTTTGGAGGCTGTCGTACTCGTAACGCTCGTCGTGTTCGTATTCCTGCAATCGTTCCGCTCGACGCTGATTCCGCTGATAGGCATTACGGTATCCATCATTGGAACGTTCATGTTCCTGTACCTGCTGGGATTCAGCATCAATCTGCTGACACTGTTCGCTCTGGTGCTTTCGATAGGAGTGGTGGTGGACGACGCCATAATCGTCGTCGAAGCCGTACATACGAAATTCGATGCAGGCTACCGGTCGTCGCACAAAGCGGCGATAGATGCTATGGAGGGCATCACTTCGGCAGTCATCACCAGTTCGCTCGTCTTCATGGCGGTATTCATTCCCGTGTCGCTTATCGGCGGCACGTCGGGCGCATTCTATACGCAATTCGGACTTACGATGGCTGTGGCAGTCGGCATTTCGGCTATCAACGCGCTGACGCTCAGCCCTGCACTCTGTTCGATGCTGCTCAAACCGAAAGATGCCGACGGCAACGCTATCGACAGTTCGTTTAAGAGCCGGTTCAGCACGGCGTTCGAAACCGCATTCATAGCCGTTCGCAACCGTTATCTGCGCGGAGTAACGTTCTTCCTGCGTCATCGCTGGATATCCGGCATACTGATTGTCGCAGCCACGGTGCTGCTCGGCTATCTCATGAAGACGACCAAAACCGGTCTGATTCCGCAGGAGGATATGGGAACGGTGCGCATCGATGTTACGACGCCTCCGGGAAGTTCGCTCGCATATACGAAAAGCGTCATGGACCGCATCGACCGCGACATCGTGCAAAACATCGACGAATGCCACGCCTATATCAACATGACCGGATTCGGAATGACATCAGGCGCGGGCTCGTCCCACGGCTCGTTCACGATGCGAATGAAACACTGGGACGAACGCAAGGGCAGGGAACACAGCGTCGCCGACATCATGAACCGCATAAAGGACTACACCACCAATATCAACGATGCGACAATATTCACCTCTGCGCCGGCGATGATTCCGGGTTACGGAGCGACGAACGGCTTCGAGTTGTACCTGCAAGACCGCAAGGGAGGCGATATCGAGGATTTGGCGGCGATTTGCAACGAATTCCTCGCGCAGTTGAAAGACCGTCCGGAAATCGGTTCCGCCCATACGTCGTTCAATCCCAAGTTCCCGCAGTATCAAATCGACGTGGACGCAATCAAGTGCAAACGCGCCGGCATCTCGCCCAAAGAGGTGCTGAACGTGCTGAACGGCTATTACGGCGGCATGCTCTCGACCAAGTTCAACCGTTTCACCAAACTCTATCAGGTCATGGTGCAGGCCGATCCGAAATATCGTGTAGACCGTCAGACGCTCAACAACATCTTCGTGCGCATCGGCAATGACATGGCACCGGTAAGCCAGTTCGTTACGCTTACGAAAATTTACGCTCCCGAGAACCTCGCACGGTTCAACATGTTCCCGTGCATCGGCATCAACGGACGTGCCGCCGACGGTTATTCGTCGGGCGACGCCATACGTGCGGTAAACGAGGTGGCAGCCGAAACGCTGCCGATAGGCTACGGTTACGATTTTGCCGGCATAGCCCGCGAGGAGGCCGTGAGCGGCAACAACACGATTTACATCTTCATCGTCTGCATCGTGTTGATATACCTTATACTGTGTGCGCTGTACGAGAGTTTCGTCATTCCGTTCGCCGTCATTCTCTCCGTTCCGTTCGGACTGTTGGGAAGTTTCCTCTTCGCGAAGATGATGGGGCTCGAAAACAACATCTATCTGCAAACGGGGCTTATCATGCTTATCGGTCTGCTCTCCAAGACGGCGATTCTGATTACCGAATACGCTGCCGAACGACGCCGCGAAGGGCTGACGGTTTCGCAGGCGGCATTCTATGCCACCAAGGAGCGTTTCCGCCCTATTCTGATGACCGTACTGACGATGGTATTCGGCATGATTCCGCTGATGTTCTCATCCGGCGTGGGTGCGAACGGCAACAATACGCTCGGTGCGGGCGTAGTCGGGGGAATGCTTGTCGGAACCGTCGCGCTGCTGTTTATCGTGCCGGCACTGTTCATCGTGTTCCAGACCGTGCAGGAACGTATAGTACCACTTAAAACCGACGGGAAGAAGGAGCAATGAAACGAATCATAACCATCTGCATTTTCGCATCGACGATGCTGGCGACCGGATGTTCGGTATACCGCAACTATTCGCGTCCCGAAAACATAATTACCGACAATCTTTTCGGCGAAGGGGTCGAAACCGCCGACGGAACGACGCTCGCCGACATCGACTGGCGGGATTTCTTCACCGACGAACATCTGCAACGGCTGATAGAACAGGGCATTGCCAACAACTGCGACATGAAAATCGCGTCGCAGCGAATCATCGAATCGGAGGCTGCACTGCGCACCGCACGCCTCTCCTATTACCCATCATTCGCATTCGCTCCGAGCGTCGCGACCAACAACTATGTAAACCACTCGGCGAATCAGAACTATCAGTTGCCTATCACCGCAAGTTGGGAGGTGGACATCGCCGGACGGCTCTGGAACGGCAAGCGTCGTGCGCAGGCGGCATACGAACAGAGCAGGATTTATCGCAAAAGCGTGCAGACTCAGGTCGTGGCGTCGATAGCCAACTGCTACTACACGCTGCTGATGCTCGACGCGCAGTTGGAGGTATCGCGCATAACCGCCGGAAACTGGAAAGAGAACGTCCGTACGATGAAGGCGATGAAGCAGGGCGGCATGACCAACGAAGCGGCGGTATCGCAAACCGAAGCGAACAGTTGGGCCATCGATGCATCGCTGTACGACCTCGAATACCGTATAGTGCAGGTCGAGAATACGCTCGCGCTGCTGCTCGGCACGACGCCGCAGCATTTCGAACGCGGCACATTGCACGGGCAGAAAATGTGCGAACGGCTGCTTGTCGGCGTACCGGTGCAACTGCTGTCGAAGCGTCCCGATGTTCAGGGCGCGGAATACACGCTGCAACAGATGTTTTACAGCGTCAATCTCGCACGTGCGGCGTTCTATCCGTCGCTGACGCTCAGCGGTTCGGGCGGCTGGATAAACCAGTTCGGAGCAACCGTCGCATCGCCCGGCAGTCTGCTGTTCTCGTTCGTCGGCAAACTGCTGACCACGATTTTCGATGCCGGACGCAACCGCGCCAATCTGAAAATCGCCGAAGCCCAAATGGAGCAGGCTGCCATTTCGTTCCAACAGACGCTTTTGCAGGCAGGCAGCGAGGTGAACAACGCTCTTGCCCAATGTCAGACCGCGCGCAACAAAACCGATGCCCGCAAATACCAAATCGAGGCATTGCAGAGTGCGGTGAACAGTACGCAGCAACTGATGCGCCATTCCGACGTATCTTATCTCGAAGTGCTTACGGCACAACAGAATCTGCTGTCTGCCCGATTGTCGCAAATCGCCGACAAATTCGAGGGCATTCAGGGAATGATCAATCTCTATCAGGCTTTGGGCGGCGGAGCGGACGAACCGGACGGAACGGCGGACGCTGCCGATAGAATTCCGAAGAAAGAGCGGCGGAAAGCGAAGAAATAAAGCACGAAATGCCGTCAAAAAATGGTCATGGTATTGTGCATTGCGAATTTATTAGTATATTTGCATCCCCTGTCGGGGTTTAATTAAAAATTATTAACAAATGAAAGTCTGCGAAATTACAGGAAAAGTGGCTGTCGTGGGGAACAACGTTTCGCACTCCAACCACAAAACCAAGCGCAAATTCAATCCGAATTTGAAGACCAAGCGTTTCTGGTCGGAAGAAGAGGGACGTTGGATTACCTTGAAGGTTTCCACATCCGGAATCAAAACCATCAACAAGAAGGGTCTTGCCGCCGCACTCAAAGATGCTGCCGCACCCCAGAAAATTTACTAAAACCGTTAAGTAAAAATGGCAAAAAAAGGTAACAGAGTTCAGGTCATTCTCGAATGCACCGAACAGAAAGAGAGCGGCGTTCCGGGAATGTCCCGCTACATCACTACGAAGAACAAGAAAAATACCCCGGATCGTTTGGAGCGTAAAAAGTACAATCCGTATTTGAAGAGGGTAACTTTACATCGTGAAATCAAATAATCATTACGAATTATGGCAAAGAAAGTAGTCGCAACCCTCAAAACCGGTGTAGGTAAGCAGTTTACCAAATGCATCAAAATGGTTAAGTCGGAAAAGACCGGTGCTTACGTTTTCAAAGAGGCTATCGTTCCGAACGACCATGTTCAGGAGTTTATGAAATAGTTTTGTAAACATTGCTGTTGTTAAGAACGCAGGTTCTTAACATAAAAGGCTTCCCGAAAGGAAGCCTTTTATGTTTGGTCGTGTGTGTCCCGTCCTGAAATAGCGTTACACGAAAGGTGGTAATGGTGCACCTATGGAAAACGAAACAAGCACCTGCATCGCTGTAAGTGCTTGTTTTTCCTTGTGGGAGTTGAGGGATTCGAACCCCCGACCCTCTGCTTGTAAGGCAGACGCTCTGAACCAGCTGAGCTAAGCTCCCGTTTTAATATGCTTCGGGACTGCAAAGGTAATTCAAAATTTTTGAACTTGCAAATTTATCGACGATTTTCAAGATAATTTTTTAAGAGCCTCGACAAACAGCCTTCGCCGATGCTTGGCCGCGTCTTCCATTATCTTCGAGAGCATCGCTGCTCCCGTTATCGCCGCAAACCTGCACCCCGTGCAACCCTGCGCATATATGCGCCTGAACAAGGACTTGAACCTAGGACCCCATGATTAACAGTCATGTGCTCTAACCGACTGAGCTATTCAGGCATTTGAAAGAACCTTATCGTTTTCGGATTGCAAATATAGAGCATATTTTTCAAACCGCAAAATTTTCCACAAAAAAAATCAAAAAAACTATCGAAAAATATAAGTTTGATGTAACTTTGTACTCACATGAGACGATTCATAGCATATATAATATGTATTTACGGCATTTTCGCCCTTTCGCAGTGGAGGCTCGCCGCACAGAGCAGGTTGCAATTCGCCGAGACGACTTTCGACTACGGCGAGATCAAGGAGGACGGCGGAGCCGCAATGGCTCGTTTCGAGGCGCGCAACACGGGCGATGAGCCTGTGGTCGTGGTCGAAGTGATGACCTCGTGCGGTTGCACAACGCCCTACTTCGATCGCAAACCGATAAAGGCCGGCGAGACGTTCTGCTTGGAGATACGCTACGACCCGATGAACCGTCCCGGGCGTATCGACCGCGACATCTTCGTGCGCGTGTCGGATTCCGGCGAGGACACCAAACTGCACATCACCGGGCGCGTGCTGCCGCGGCAGAAGAGCATCGAGGAGATATATCCGTTCGATATGGGCGGCGGTCTGCGGCTCGAAAGCAATTTCCACGCATTTGCCTACGTCGAGCACGGCAAGAGCGTCGAGACGCGCATAGGTTATGTCAACCACTCCGACCGGGAGATCAGGGTGCGCATTGCGCCCACGGTCGTATCGGGTGCCATGCGTGTGGAGTACGACCCTCTGATAGCGCCGCACGCCTCGGGCGACATCGTATTGTGCTACCGGTTAGCCGACAACAGCTCGCGTTACGGCACGTTGGAGGATATTTTACGCGTGACGGTCGACGGCAGACCGTCGCAGACGCTGCTGTCGACACACGCCATTGCGGTGGATAATTTCGACAGCACAGACGATATTTCCGCTCCGAGCGCCGATATTCCGATAAATATTGTTAAATTTGGAAAGGTAAATCGGACAGAGAAGCCCTGTTGCCGCTCATTCGAGGTGCGCAACGCGGGACAGACTCCGCTGATAATACGCAAGGCGGAGACGAACAGCGAGTCGATAAGGTGCATCATCGACAAGGATACGGCCATAGCTCCGGGACAGAGCCGGCGATTCACGGTGGAGTTCTCACCGTCGACAGTCGGACACGACGGGGCATATGTGGCCAGATTGTTCCTGATAACAAACGATCCCAAACACCCGATGCAGACGCTGAGGGTAAACGCTATACTCGAATAGCGTGCGGAGAAAAAGATATTTGAAACGAAGAAATTGAAATGTTTGAAATTTTAGAGAAACGCAAATTGGCAGAGGGAATCTGCCTCATGCGCGTGGCCGCGCCGCGAGTGGCGCGGGCAGCCTATCCGGGGCAGTTCGTCATCGTGCGCGCCGACGAAGGCGGGGAGCGCATCCCGCTGACCATTGCCGACTACGACGCCCAGCAGGGTAGCGTCACCATAGTAACTCAAACGATCGGCGTATCCACGCAGAAAATATGCTCGCTCGACGTGGGCGAGTCGCTTGCCGACTTCGCCGGTCCGCTCGGCCGGCCGTCGGAGTTCGTACATATGTCGCCCGACGTGCTTGCCTCGCGCCGCTATCTGTTCGTTGCAGGAGGCGTAGGCACCGCTCCGGTATATCCGCAGGTGAAATGGCTCTCGCAGCACGGCGTACGGTGCGATGTCATCATTGGAGCCAAGACGCGCGACATGCTCATCTATACCGATGAAATGCGCAACGTGGCCACCAACCTCTACATAGCCACCGACGACGGCTCGGAGGGTTTCAAAGGCATGGTAACGGCTCTGATGAAGGAGCTTATCGAGGTGCGCGGCGAACACTACGATGAATGCGTGGCCATAGGTCCGATGATAATGATGAAGTTCGTCACGCTGACGGCACGCAGTTACAGCCTGCCTGCAACCGTATCGCTCAACGCCCTCATGGTCGACGGTACGGGCATGTGCGGCGCTTGCCGCGTGAGCGTCGGAGGCCGCACGCTATTCACATGCGTCGACGGGCCGGAGTTCGACGGTTATCAGGTCGATTTCGACGAGGCTATGCGCCGCCAGTCGATGTATCGCACACAGGAAAAGAGCGCATTGGAGAGACATAAATGCAACTGTTATGGCAAATAAGATAGCACGTGTGGCCGTGCGAGAGCAAGACCCCGCAAAGAGGGCTGCCAATTTCGAAGAGGTGTGTTACGGCTACGACCGCGAGGAGGCTATGCTCGAAGCGAGTCGTTGTCTGAACTGCAAGAATCCGCGGTGCGTGACGGCCTGTCCGGTCGGCATCGCCATACCCGATTTCATCGCCGCCCTCGGGCGAGGCGACGAGGCTGCCGCGGCAGAGATCATATCGCGCGACTCGCTGCTGCCGAGCATCTGCGGCCGCGTATGTCCGCAGGAGTCGCAGTGCGAAGGAAAGTGCGTATTGGGCATAAAGGGCGAGCCGGTGGCCATAGGCAAGATAGAACGTTATGTGGGCGACTGGAAGATAGCCCATGCCGACACCCAAGCCGCAGTTCCCGCATGGAACGGCCGCAAGGTGGCCGTTGTGGGCAGCGGACCTTCGGGTTTAGCCTGCGCCGGCGATCTTGCCGCAATGGGCTACAAGGTGAAAGTGTTCGAGGCGCTGCACAAGTTGGGCGGCGTGTTGGTCTACGGCATTCCCGAGTTCCGTCTGCCCAAACACAAGATCGTGGAGCGCGAGATCGACTCGCTGCGACGTATAGGCGTGGAGTTCGAGACCGACGTGATCATCGGACGCACGCTCACAATCGACGACCTGTTGGGCAGCGAGGGCTACGACGCCGTATTCGTCGGCTCGGGTGCGGGACTGCCGCGTTTCATGGGCATCGAGGGAGAGAATCTCAACGGCGTATTCTCGGCCAATGAGTTCCTTACGCGCGTCAATCTTATGGGTGCATACGACCCGGCGACCTCCGACACACCCGTCTACGTGGGTCGCAAGGTGGTTGTCGTCGGCGGCGGCAATGTGGCTATGGACGCCGTGCGCACGGCAAAACGCTTGGGAGCGGAGGCTACGATAGTCTATCGTCGCAGCGAGGCCGAGCTGCCTGCCCGAGTCGAGGAGGTGCACCACGCCCGCGAGGAGGGCATCGAGTTCCGCATGCTGACCAATCCCACGCGTATCCTTGCCGACGAAAACGGCTGGGTGAAGGGCATAAGCTGCGTGAAGATGATGCTCGGCCAGCCCGACAATAGCGGGCGGCGCTCGCCCGTTGTGATCGAGGGATCGGATTTCGAGATCGAATGCGACGTGGTCATCATGGCTTTGGGAACCTCGCCCAACCCGCTGATTGCATCGACCACCGACGGACTTGCGGTCAATCGCCGCGGCTGTATCGAGGCCGACGACAGCGGTACGACCTCCCGCAAGGGCGTATTTGCCGGCGGCGACACCGTCACGGGAGCTGCCACGGTGATTTTAGCAATGGGTGCCGGACGGCGTGCGGCAAAGGCCATCGACGAATATGTGAAAAGTTTATGACAAAACAGCTACTGAATAATAGCTTTTATTCTATTAACTAACAAAAATTTAAGTATTATGAAAAAGTATCTGGCAGAAATGTTCGGAACCATGGTGCTCGTATTGATGGGTTGCGGAGCGGCAATCTTCAATCAGGGATGCGGCACCACGGCACAGGTGTTGACCGTTGCATTCGCATTCGGTCTTTCGGTAGTGGCAATGGCGTACGCCATAGGCGGCGTATCGGGATGTCACATCAATCCGGCTATTACGTTCGGAGCTTGGCTCTCGAAGCGCATAGGCAGCAAGGATGCGATATGTTATGTCGTATTCCAGATCATCGGTGCGTTCATCGGCTCGGCGATTCTCTATCTGCTCGTCAATAACATGGGCTGGGAGTTCGCCACAAAGACTGGAGCCAACGCTGCGGCAGAGGGCGTATCGACTACAACGGCATTCCTTGCCGAAATGATATTCACATTCGTATTCGTACTGGTGGTTTTGGGTACTACCGACGAGAAACGCGGTGCAGGCAACTTCGCAGGTTTGGCAATAGGCTTGTCGTTAGTATTGGTACATATCGTCTGCATTCCTCTCACCGGCACATCGGTCAACCCGGCACGTTCGATCGCTCCCGCCGTATTCGAAGGAGGCAAGGCGCTGTCGCAACTGTGGATCTTCATCGTTGCGCCGCTGGCGGGCGCAGTGCTCTCGGCTGCCGTATGGTATCTGATCGGCGGCGAGTGCAAATGCTGCTGCAAGAAGAAGTAACAGAGTCGTACTCTACCCATTAAACGATAACGCGTCCGGCAATGCCGGACGCGTTATCGTTTAATATTCGGAGCAGAGCTATCGGTTCTTTTCCAACAACGCATCGACCTTGTCGGCCACCATTTCGGGCGTTATGGCGCGCAGACAGCGGTAATCGCCGTATTTGCACTTGCGGTTGCCATAGACCGAACACGGACGGCACGGCATGTCCTCCTCCAAAATGCCCTCCGTATCGCAGCCGTAACCGAGAAAACCCAATTCGTGGTGCGTGGCTCCCCAGATCGATACCACGGGCGTGGCGACAAGCGCAGCAAGGTGCATCACCAACGAATCCATCGACACCACGCAATCGAGGTGCGATATGAGATCGCGCTCGGCAGAGAGCTTAACCTTGCCCCACAAGGCAGTCACATTGGGATAGAGCTGCTCCATCTTCTCGGCAAACGCCGCCTCCTGCCCGCCGCCGCTGTGTATGAACACGCGGTCGTAACGGTCGCTAAGCAGAGCTGTCAACTCCTCGCGCATATCGGCAGGATAGGTCTTGCCGTCGTGCGCCGAAAAGGGTGCGAAGCCTATCCACACGCCATGCTTCTCTCCCATAGGATTCGGCAGCAGAGGCTTGACTACGGGCTGCGGATCGGCGAAATCGAATCCCAAACGACGGATCGTATCGCAATAGCGCACCACAGTGTGTTTCAGCGTCACAGCCTCCTTGCGGCTGTATCCCATACGGAACCACTTCTCGACATGGCCCTTGCGTATTCTGCGCGAACGTATGCCGCGAAGAGCGGCAAACAGGCACAGCAGACGTGAGCGCAATACGCCATGCGTATCGGCTATGGCATCGATGCCCAAAGCCTTCACCTCGCGCGACAGACGCCATATGCCCTTTATGCCACGATGTTCGCCCTTGGTATCGGCCATAAGGAAATCGACATCCAATCCGTCGAACAGCGGGCGCAGAAAAGAGCGCGTCAGCACCGTGATACGCACATCGGCATACGCCTCGCGCAGCGCGCGCACGGCATGAGGCAGCATGGCCACATCGCCCAACGCCGACAGACGCACCAAAAGTATATGTCGCGGCAGCCGCCTACTGTTTGTTGCCATAAAGCACCGGATTGAGCGAAGGATCGTTGTACATCTTCATCTGCTTGTATGTCTTCATGTACTTGCGACCGGACTCGATGTCCTCTATCAGCTCCTCTATGGCCGTCGACAGATCGACCTGCTGCGAGAGCAGCGTATCGAGTTTCTTGCGGCATGACTCCGTGTGAGCCGCGTCGACATCCCGGCGTATCACCTCCTCGTGCATGTGATATATCTTCAAGGCTAAAATCGACAGACGGTCTATCGCCCACGCCGGAGTTTCGGTATTGATACGGGCATCGGCGCAGGGCTTCACGTCCTTGTATTTGTCGAGCATATACGAGTCGATGTACTCCACCATATCGGTGCGCACCTGATTCGAGCGGTCAATGCGGCGCTTGATCTTCAAGGCCTCCACAGGATCGATCTGCGGATCGCGGATAATATCTTCGAGGTGCCACTGCACGGCGTCCACCCAGTTTTTCTCATAGAGCAGAGCGTCGAGCGAACCGGCGGGATATGGATTCGAAATGGGTTGATCTACGTTATCGTGCTTATGATAATCCTCGATCGAACGATTGAAGATTTTGTTTGCATTTTCTGTAAACATAGCAGTAGTTTTTATATTGTTATTTCATCATAAAAATGTACCTTTGCAAAGAAAGGCTACTTAACTAAATACAAATATAATGAATTTTTTTAGAAAATCAATAGTGTCAACAGCTTTTCTTACACTGACGCTCGCAGCTGCGGCCGACATGGCGCAGGCTCAGGAGCGTCAGACAAAGCAGGAATATATCGACCGCTACAAGGCGCTGGCAATCGCCCACATGGAGCACTACGGCATACCTGCGAGCATCACTCTGGCACAAGGCATATTGGAGTCCGACAGCGGCAACAGCCCGCTGGCGCGGCGTTCCAACAACCACTTCGGCATAAAGTGCAAACGCGACTGGACGGGCGAACGCGTCTTCCACGACGACGACGAGAAGGACGAATGCTTCCGCAAATACGCCTCGGTCGAGGATTCCTACATCGACCACTCGGAGTTCCTCGACAAGCAGCCGCGCTACGACTCGCTGTTCGTCTACTCCTCGACCGACTACCGCAGCTGGGCGCGCGGACTGAAAGCCGCAGGCTACGCCACGGCGCCCGACTACGCCGAACGGCTAATACGCATCATAGAGGATAACCGGCTCGATCTGCTCGACTCGGAGGGCGGCGAACGCCGCTACGACGACTACATTGCCGGACTGCTCGACCCCGTGGGAGCGGAACAGACCGGCTCGCATCTGTCGGATGTCGCGCTCGACACCACCTCCGATACGTCGAAGCAAGGCTCCCGCGACGAGGGCATGACGGCACACGACACGTCGTCGGTCAACCCCGACACATTCCGCGTCACGATCAACTCATACCGCGGCTACAACGTCTATATGGCCAATACGGCGCACTATGTGGTGGCGAAAAGCGGCGATACATACCGTTCGATAGGCAAGCTGTTCAATATATCGGCCTCGACGCTCCGACGCTTCAACGACGCGGGCAAAGCCGCCGACCCGGCCGAGGGCGACATAGTTTACATCGATCGCAAACCCGCCCGCTGGAATGGCAGCGCGTCGCTGCATGCGGTTCGCAAGGGCGAAACGCTTTCGTCACTGGCGCAGTGGTACGGCATACGTCTCCGTTCGCTCGCCAAGATGAACAAAATCAGGCCGACGGAGATTCTGACAGAGGGACAAACCATAAGATTAAGATAACAACCGCATAACAATGGAAACATTACGAGCGAAAATATTGGAGACGATAGTTCGCAAATCGACTCTCAAACAGTGCATATTCGACAACACGTTCTCTACGTTCAACGAGCTTAAGGACGTCCTTTTCGAGATGGCCTCGGAGATGGACGATGAACTCGACGGCAAACTCGACCGCCGTGTCCGCATAGAGTATCGCGACCGCGGCAAGTTCGAGGCGCAGCTGCAAGTGGCCAGCGACCTGCTGATATTCCAGATGCACACCGACATATTCGAGTTCGACGCCAACCATATCATATGGCAGAATCCATATGTGCAGAGCGACTTTTCGAACTCCTACTGCGGCGTGATCAACGTCTTCAACTTCCTGTCCGACTCGTTCAAATACAATCGCAACGCCGACGAGGGATACCTCATCGGCCGCATATTCGTCAATCGCGAGAAGTACTTCTGGGTCGAGGGCAAACGCCAGACAAAAGCACGCCCCATGACCTTCGGACAGCAGCATATCGACCACGAGTCGCTTATCGGCATCGTCGAGGCGGCCGTCAACTATGCGATCAACTTCGATCTGCTCATGCCGCCCTACGAGGAGAACAAGCGTGTCACGGTCGACCAGTTCAACACCAAGCTCGACAACTCGAAGTTCGTCACGGGCAAACGCATAAGCTACGATTTCAGCACCGACGACATTTGATTCGTCGAAACAGACGAGGCGAAGGACAGGCAAGATAGTTTCTCCTGCGGCTTTCGCCCTCAGGTCTCGGCAAAGATACTCTCGCCCGGCAAATTTTTGACGAAAAATGGGGTCGTAGTGCTTGGCAGGCTATTTCCTCCGGCGTGTCATTCTGAGGAGGCCGCAGGCCGACGTGAGAATCTCATCCCCTCCGTGTCATTCTGAGCGTAACAATGTGAAGCGAAGAATCTCTTTGGGGACGACTATTCCCACAGTTTTGTGTGCAGTAGAGACTCACACGTCGCGCGCCTCGGAGTGACATACCGGGCGATCAAAGCGCACTTCGCGGAGTGACAGTTGCGGTAATGTTAGTGGGGGGGGGAAAAAAACGATCGACAACCGGCCGTATGCAAGGCCGGTTGTCGCGTCAGTAGCTCCTCCGAGACTCGAACTCGAATCTAAGGTTTAGGAAACCTCCATTCTATCCCTTGAACTAAGGAGCCATTCGGGGGACAAAGATACGAATAAGCAAGGGCAAAAGCAAATCTTGTTTGCATTTTGCCGAGCGAGAGTATCTTCGTCGCCAATATTGTCCCCAACCAGATTCTTCGCTTCGTTACACTCCGCCCAAAATGACATATCGGTGGGAATAGTTGTCTAAGCACTACCCCATTTTTTGTCAAAAGCGGTATTATACAACTTTTTCGTCAAAAGGCGTTAGTTACAAGCCGCACGTGAAAAATCCGCAGATGGGCTGTACTTGGCGTACTGCCCATTGCCGAGCGACAAGGAGCGGCAGTAGAATGCCGCTTTTCACGGAAAAGAAAAAAAATGTGTATATTTACAGGTCATTATCGACCAAATGGGAGTATGAACGAAATTCAAGAGAGAGAACGTATAGCCGAGCTGAGGGAAAAACTTGACTATTACAATCATAAATACTATGTGGAGAACTCGCCGGAGATAGAGGATTACCAGTTCGACATGCTGCTGAAAGAGTTGCAGGGGTTGGAGCAGAGACACCCGGAGATGTTCGATGCAAATTCGCCGACACAAAGGGTGGGCAGCGACATCACCACGGAGTTCCAAAGCGTGGAGCATAAGTTCCCGATGCTGTCGCTCTCGAATACCTATTCGCTCGACGAGCTGCACGAGTGGATAGAGCGCATAGAGCGCGAGACGGGCGAGGTGGAGTATGTGTGCGAGTTGAAGTTCGACGGCACGGCCATATCGCTCACCTATCGCGACGGAGAGCTGCTGCGAGCCGTGACACGCGGCGACGGCACACGCGGCGACGATGTGACCGCCAACGTGCGCACCATAGGTTCGGTGCCTTTGCACCTGCGCGGCGGCGACTACCCGCCCTACTTCGAGATAAGGGGAGAGATACTCATGCCCTACGCCTCGTTCGACAGGCTCAATGCCGAGCGTGCCGCAGCGGGAGAGGCGTTGTTGGCCAATCCGCGCAATGCGGCGGCCGGAACACTCAAACAGATGTCGTCGCAGGTGGTGGCGCGCCGCGGACTCGACTGCACGCTCTACCAGTTAGCCGGCGACAATCTGCCGTCGCACTCCCACTGGGATAACTTGGCCAAGGCGCGCGAATGGGGTTTCAAGATCTCGGATCACATGCGGATATGCCGCAACCGGCAGCAGATCGACGACTTTATAAACTATTGGGATACCGAGCGCAAACGTCTGCCCTTCCCGACCGACGGCGTGGTGATAAAGGTCAACCGCGACGAGGATCGCCGCAAGTTAGGTACCACGGCCAAGGCTCCGCGCTGGGCTGTGGCCTACAAGTTCAAGGCCGAGCGTGCCGCGACACGACTGCTGAGCGTCGATTTTCAGGTGGGGCGCACGGGCGCCATTACGCCCGTAGCCAACCTCGAACCCGTACTGCTTGCCGGAACGGTCGTCAAACGCGCCACGCTGCACAATGCCGAACAGATAGCGCAGATCGACATACGCATAGGCGATACGGTTTATGTGGAGAAGGGAGGCGAGATCATACCCAAAATAACGGGCGTCGAGCTGTCGGAGCGGCCGGCCGACAGCCGCGAGTTCGAGTATATAACCGAGTGTCCCGAGTGCGGCACGCCGTTAGTGCGCTACGAGGGCGAGGCCAAACACTACTGCCCCAACCAGAGTCACTGCCGGCCGCAGATATTGGGTCGCATCGAACACTTCGTCGGACGGCGCGCCATGGATATCGAGGGCTTGGGCGGGGAGACCGTGGAACTGCTGTGGCAGAACGACATGCTGCACGACATTGCCGACATATACTCTCTGCGCGGCGAACGGCTCGCCACACTGCCGCGATTGGGCGAGAAGTCGGCGGCCAACATCATGCAGAGCATCGACTCGTCGCGCAGCGTGCCCTTTGCACGCGTGCTGTTCGCGCTCGGCATACGTTTCGTCGGCGAGACGACAGCCAAATATCTCGCCTCGCACTTCCGCTCGCTCGATGCCGTCATGGCAGCCGACAAGGCGCAGCTCGCCGAGGCCGAGGAGGTGGGGGCAAAGATAGCCGAGTCGATCGCGGAGTTCTTCGCCGACGAGGATAACCGCCGCATAGTCGAGCGGCTGCGCGAGGCCGGATTGCAGTTCGAGGTCGTGCAGAAGCCTTTGGCGTCGGAGTCGCTCCGGGGCAGGAGCTTCGTCATATCGGGCAAATTCGCCGACCGCTCGCGCGACGAGATGAAGGCTTTGGTCGAGTCGCACGGGGGTCGCAACCTCGCCGCCGTATCGGCCAATGTCGACTACATCGTGGCGGGCGAAAACATGGGACCGGCAAAGTTGCAAAAGGCTAAGAAATTAGGCATTGCGATCATATCCGAAGAGGAGTTGATGCAGATGATAGGCGGCGATGCGCAAAGCCTCCCGCCGCAGACCGATGCCGCACAGACGAATCAAACGCCCGAGAGGAGCGACCGTCCGGTGCAGGGATCACTGTTTTAATTGAAAAAAATTGTTCGACTTATGAAAGATTGCAGATTCAGCGGTGTGGGAGTGGCTCTCGTAACACCGTTTACGACAGAGGGCAAAGTTGATTACGCCGCATTGGAGCGCATGGTAGAGCATGTCATTGCGGGCGGTGTGGATTATATAGTGGCATTAGGCTCTACGGCCGAAGCCGCCACGCTGCGCATGGAAGAGCGTGCAGAGGTGCTGCGATTCATCGTCGAAAAGAACGCGGGGCGACTTCCGTTGGCGGCGGGCGTCGGCGGCAACTTCACGCAAGGCGTCGCCGAGCAGCTGCGCACGATGAACCTCGACGGCGCAGATGCCATACTGAGCGTGACTCCGTTCTACAACAAACCCTCGCAGGAGGGGCTGTACCGCCACTTCTCGGCCATAGCGGAGGCTTCGCCGCGCCCCGTCATACTCTACAACGTACCCGGCCGCACGGGCATCAATATGACGGCCGAGACCACCCTGCGAATAGCGCGCGACAACAGCAACGTCATCGGCATAAAGGAGGCCTCGGGCAACATCGAACAGATGCAGCGGATAATCGACGGACGCAGCGATGATTTTTTGGTCATCTCGGGCGACGACGCACTGACCGTAGAATTGATGCGCCGCGGCGGCGACGGAGTCATCTCTGTGGCGGCCAACGCCTTCCCACGATCTTTCACCCGCTGCATAGGCTTGGCTGCGCAGGGTCGTTTCGACGAGGCCGACAAGGCTTTCGATGCGCTGCGCGAGGCCTGCGAGGCACTCTTTGCAGAGGGTAATCCGACGGGGGTCAAATGCGCGCTTTCGGTCGCGGGACTCACAGGCGACACGGTGCGTCTGCCGCTGATAGAGGGCAGCGAAGCGCTGCGCGAGCGCTTTGCGAAACTATTCGCCGAATACGAATTGCGATAATTTTTGCGTTAGCAGGTAAAACTTGTTCCTCTATGAGAAAGCTGTTGCTGCTATTATTGCTCGCCGTTCCAATGGCCGTGCCGGCGCAGGAGTCCGACACGCAGAGCCTGCGCATACCCGACGAGGACGACATCGCCTTGCGCACGATGGATGCCTCGTCGCCATACTATTACACCAATCTGATGTTGAAGTATCGCCACGGCACGGCGCCGCTCTCGCCCGAGGAGTACTACTATGTATACTACGGTTATGTCTATCAACGCGATTACCGTCCCTTTGCCAACAACACGGCGCTCGACCGCATGCTCGCCGTCATGGCCGGCATCAACCCCGACCAGCCGCAGGTGGGACAACTCGAATCGCTGATCGAATGCGGCACCGAGTCAATGGAGATCGATCCGTTCAGTCCCAAGGTGCTCAACATGATGGCATACGCCTACGGGGCATTGGGCGACAAGGAGCGCGAGCAGCTCTACTTCAACCACCTCAACGGCATTTTGCAGGCCATAGAGTCGACCGGCACAGGACTCAAAGAGGATTCGCCGTGGCATGTGCTGCTCTTCTCGCACGCCTACGACCTGCTGGCATCGAAGGGCTACCTCTACAACGAGGGGCGCATCATAAGCCGCACGGTGCAATACATACCGCTCAAAGAGAAGACTTTCGACAAGAAGAAGGGTTTCTATTTCGATTACAGCCGCGTCTACCGCAACAAGCCCGACGACGTGGAGATCAAGCGCGACCGCACATGGCAGTTCAACAACCTCAAACCGCGAAAATACAAATAGCGCGCAGCCGCACGCCGCGGTTTGCGCAACAGACGAAAAAGATGAAGAACAGACTTTTGAATATGGCCGTCACCGCACTGGCAATACTCGGCGGTGTGGCGTGCAACAAACACTCCGACACTCCGGTGCCGGTAATATCGGTCGACCGCACGCACATAAGCGTCGGATCGGAGCAGCAGCAACTGACCGTAAACTACGAGATAGCGAACGCCGCAGGCAGCGGCGGCATATCGGTGTCGGCCGACGACGAGTGGATCACCGCGATCGATCTGTCGACGACGGGCACGATAGCCTTCCGTGTCGAGCAGAACGATCTGCCAATAATGCGCTCGACGACGCTGCACGCAGCCTTCCCCGGAGCCGCGACGGTCGACATAGCCGTCGATCAGCTGCCAACGCCTCCCGCAGAGGCCGAACAGACGTTGATCTACTACTTCATGGGGACGAGTCTAAACAGATTCTTCGACTACAACATAGAGGATGCCAAGACCGCCATAGAGGGTGACATACTCGGCCAAAGCCGCGTGCTCTATCTCCGGCAGAAATCGCGCACCGAGGCTATCATCTGCGAATTGCGATACGATCCCAACGAGGGCGGCTGCATCGAACAGCAGATCGACGCGATAGCTATTCCCGAGACGCAGGCGACAGCCGACGACATGGCACGCAACCTGCGGCATATCATCGAAATAGCCCCGGCACGCCGCTATGGACTGATCGTGGCCGGACACTCCACCGGCTGGGTCAGAAAAGATGCCGACGGAGGATCGTCGACCACCTTCGGCCTGTCGCACGACGACTTGTGGACGCCCGCCGCAGGCGCCGAGACGACGCGAACATTCGGCGAGAACAACGTCAAAATGGATATCGAGGAGCTTGCCGAGGGCATTGCCGGTGCCGGTGTCGGGTTCGATTACATAATTTTTGACGCATGCTTCATGTCGAACATCGAGGCGTTGTACGACCTGCGCCATGCGGCACGCTACATCATAGCCTCGCCGTGCGAGATCATGGGTCGCGGCTTCCCCTATCACCGCACGCTGCCACACCTTATGGCCGACAAGGGACGCCGAAGCGACCTCGCGGCGGCGGCCGAGAGCTATTGGCTCTACTACCGCGACGAATATATGGGCGCAGCACGCTGCGGGTCGGTCACACTGATCGACTGCGCCGAATTGGAGCCGTTGGCCGAGTCTGCGCGCACGCTGCTGGCCACCGCCTCGGAGCATTACGACGCAGCGTCATTGCAGACCTACGAGGGAATGACGACTCACACGTTCTACGATTTCGGAGAGTTCTGCTCGGTCGTGGCCACCGACAAGGCGGCACTCGACAGATTCGAGGAGCAGTTGTCGCGATGCGTCATAGCAACATATACGCTGCCGACGTTCTACTCGGCCTTAGGTTCATACGGCACCTACACTATCGACGAGGAGGTGTATTCGGGCGTAACGACCTCGCTGCCGAGTGAGCTTTACCGCGATGCCATAAAACGCACGGCGTGGTGGAAAGCTACTCATTAGCTGCACGGTAGATGTCGTGCAGACGATGCGACATGAAATATTGCAACACGCCGCGAAGCAGCATGTACATCGTAAAGGCGCACCACAGGGCATCGTTGCCTACCATTGGCCGCAAGGCATAGAATATGACGAAATAGCCGAGGGTCGACAACAGCATCGAATCGCGCATTATGCGGCTGCGCGTGGCGCCGACCATGATGCCGTCCATGATGAATGGCATCGAGGCGGCTATGGGTATGACTATAATCCAGCCTATATACTGCGCAGCCACATCGGTCAGTGCAGCGATGTCGCCGCTCCCGGGGCTGACTATCGCCGCCAGAATGTCGCGCCACCAACCTATGTACACCCCGACGAACAAAATCGATATCGCTCCGCACCACACGATGCAGAGCCGTATGCAGCGCCGAAGCGACACGCCGTCGCGCGCGCCGATGAAACGCCCCGTGAGAGCCTCGGCCGCGTATGCGAAGCCGTCGTTCATGTATGAGAACAGCGTAAAGAGTTGCAGCAGCAGAGTATTGACAGCCAATATGGTCGGATCGCCCATGTGCGCCGAGGCGATGGTGAAGAAGGTGTAGACCGCCACGATGCAGAACGTGCGCACGATGATGTCGACATTGATGCGGAAGAAACGTTTCATTGCCGTCATGTCGAGCACCTCGCGCAGCGGCACCCGCACGATGCGGCGGCGGAATCGCCAGAATATGATGACTGTCATTGCGCCCACGCCCATCCACTGCGCCACCACCGACGCCAGCGCTATGCCGGCAAGCCCCATCGAACCGACGATCGAAAACATGTAGCTTCCCGCGATGTGTATGACATTGACCGTTATGGCCACTATCATCGGCACCACGGCATTCTGCATGCCCGTGAGCCAGCCGTTCAGTCCGAAAAGCATGATGCCTGCGGGCACAGCCCATATACGCGTGTAGAAGTAGTCGCGAATCATCGTATCCTGCTCGGGCGAGGCGCCGCCCATGGCTGCCACCGACAGCTCGCCTATGGGGTATTGCAGCAGCAGAGCCAGCACGCCCACACCCATGGCCACGACCACCGCACGCCACAGCATAAGGCTCTGACTGCGGCTGTCGCCCGCACCGAAAGCCTGCGCCGTAAGACCGCTCGTGCCCATGCGTATGAACGAGCAGTTCCAATAGATGAAATTGAATATCGTAACGCCGATCTGCAATGCACCGATCGCCGTCACCGAACTGCCGCCCACACGTCCGGCAATGGCCGTCGACACGATGCCCATAAGGGGCACGGTGATGTTGGAGATGATGTTGGGTATGGCAATGCGAAGTATCTGCTTGTTCATATCATCCGATTTATCGCCGCAAAGTTAACCATTATCGGCATACGCTCGTCTTCCGAGTGCCGATAATCGTCATTTGTACAAAACTTATTCCGCCACATGGCGGCAGCGAAGCCCGTAAGCGCCGGATAATCACTGTCCGACCCACGCGAAATCTTTTTGTGGCATACATATTGGAGAAAAGCGTTGCATATCAAAAAAATTAGCTTACCTTTGTCGCACTTTAAAACATTATCGCAAAGATGAAAAATTACGACACAGACTCAACGGCCAACGTTTCGCGCTTCGCTCGCGACAAACGTCAGCGCATAAGCTCTTCCGAGCGCGTTGAGCGCAATCCCCGTCCACGGCGCGACGCCGACGACGCAGGATACCGACAGGGCTTCGGTCACAAGCCCGCAGCAAAACGGACATCGTTCAACCCCAATTTCACCGACGACAACCGCCCTGTGACGCATAGCAAGCCCTACCGGAGCAATCGCACGCAGGAGGAGCGTTCCGACCGCCGTTTCACTGCTTCACAGCACGGCGAGCACGGCAGCGACGACAGCCGCCGCTCGTACCGTTATGACGACCGGCGCAGCAGCGACCGGCGCTACAACGATCGTCCGGCATACAAGAAGAACTTACAGGAGCGCAGCTACCGACCCTTCGAGGCAGAGACCGACGGCAACCGCACCGACTCTGCACCCGCACAATACTCGCCCTACCGCACCTCTTCATTCCGCAAAGATGGGCGGCGCAACGACGGCGGACGATCGTTCGACCGCTCGAAACAGGGAGGCGGCAGCTCGGGCAAGCGTTCGTTCGCACGCAAGGACGATGAACGTCCGCGCACATATCCCAAGTACAACCCCAATGCACAGACGGGCGCCATACGTCTCAACCGCTTCATCTCGCAATCGGGCGTCTGCTCGCGCCGCGAGGCCGACGACTTCATCGCCGCAGGCGTCGTTACGGTCAACGGCGTTGTAGTCACAGAGCTTGGAACCAAGATCATGCCCACCGACGAGGTGCGTTTCAACGACGAGCGTCTCCAAGGCCAGAAGAATGTATATTTGGTATTGAACAAACCCAAGGGGTATGTCACCTCGCTCGAAGACCCTCACGCCGACAAGACTGTTATGGAGTTGGTCAAGGGCGCCTGCACCGAGCGCATCTATCCCGTTGGACGTCTCGACAAGAACTCGCTGGGACTGCTGTTGTTCACCAACGACGGCGACCTTACCCGACAGCTCACCCACCCCTCATACCGCAAGAAGAAGGTCTATCAGGTGTCGCTCGACAAGCCGTTGACGCGTGCCGACATGGATACCCTCACACAGGGCATCACGCTCGAAGACGGCGAGATATATGCCGACGAGGCGGCATACGTCAGCGAGGACAAGAGAGACATAGGCGTAGAGATACACTCGGGACGCAACCGCATCGTGCGCCGCATGTTCGAGCATTTAGGCTACTCGGTGCAGAAGCTCGACCGCGTATACTATGCAGGGCTTACGAAGAAGAACCTCAAACGCGGGGCATGGCGTTTTCTGACGCGCGAGGAGGTAATGCGCCTGAAAACCGGCCAGTACGAGTAACTGTCCGCCGGACAATAGACGCGAAAACAGCCGCTTTCC
>CAZEXJ010000016.1:0-15153 GCA_964516585.1 uncultured Alistipes sp. | reverse complement strand
GGTGGAGCTTTCGCGCGATTTGGTGGCCACGCAACTGCGCAACGCCGGATACCGCCTTGCCTACCTGCTCAACAAGTTTTTCGGCGAATAACGCCGCACTGCACTATATTCCCGGCGCAACAATTGGTTGCGCCTTTTTTTGTATCACCTGCAAAAACCTGTGGGGGGGGGTAAGCAAAAATATTTCCACTGTCATGTCGAGTGCAGAGACTCCCACGGTCGGGCATGCCCTCCTTCGGAGTAACAGTGTGGGACTGTCATTCTGAGGAGCGTTCTGTGAACGCGACGTGAGAATCTATGTTGTTTGGGACTATTTCCACTGTCTTGTCGGGCGCCGAGACTCCCACGTCGCGTGCAAGCACGCTCCTCGGAGTGACATTGTAGGGCGTTGTACTATGTCATTGCGAGCCGAGCGCAGCGAGGCGTGGCAATCTCTTAATTCCCGTCTCCACCGGGTTTTGAGGGTGAACCCTTTTGCGGCATTAGGTTCGGTCAAATATTACAATTCGGGTAAAATCAAAACAAGATTTGCTTTTGCCCTCGCTTATTCGTAATTTGGCTTCGCCGAACATACTCCCGCTCGGTAAAATGCAAACAAGATTTGCTTTTGCCCTCGCTTATTCGTATATTTGTACAGATAAATTACTATTTACTTTTTTACTATGAAAAAACTGATCTTCGCAGCAGCCGCACTGTTCTCGGTGACGGCATTGCAGGCACAAAGCCAAGTCATAGCCCATCGCGGCTTCCACGCAAAAGAGGGTGCGGCGCGCAACACGATAGCATCGCTGGCCAATGCCCAGCAATTAGGCGTCTACGGTTCGGAGTGCGATATCAATCTCACGGCCGACGACCAGTTAGTCGTCATACACGGTCCGTGGCTCGGAGATAAAAACGATCCCGATCGTCTCAATGTCCAGCAGAGCGATCTGGCAACACTGCGTTCCAAGAGGCTCGAAAACGGTGAAGTCGTCCCGACGCTCGACGAGTACCTCGATCAGGCCGCCAAAGATCCCCGATGCAAACTCATCATCGAGATCAAGGATCACGACACTCCGCAAATAGAGACCAAAGTGGTTAAAATGGTGCTCGATGCCGTCAAACGCCACAAGTTGCAGGATCAGGTGGAGTACATCGCATTCCGCGAACATGTATGCAACGAGCTTATCCGTCTGGCACCGAGCGGCACCAAGGTGGCATATCTCAACGGTACGCTGAATCCCAAATATTTGAAGGCCGCAGGCTACACAGGTCTCGACTATAAGATCGACGTACTGAAAAAACGCCCGAAATGGATCGAGGAGGCACATAAACTGGGGCTTACGGTCAACGTTTGGACGGTCAACACCACCGAGGATCTGAAATGGGTGATCGACCACAAAGTCGACTACATCACCACCGACAACCCCGAAGAGGCGTTGCGTTTAGCCGGGAAATAGCGGCGGCACGCCAATACCTGCACAAGCGGTATCCTTTTTCGGGGGATACCGCTTTCATTATGTGGCGTTGCGCTCTGTCATTGCGAGCCGAGCAATGCGAGGCGTGGCAATCTCTGTTGCGGATGAGATTCTCACGTCGCGTTCGCAGAACGCTCCTCAGAATGACACGACAACGCTGCCCATATTAAATAATCGTTAACAATCGTGTCGAGTATTAAAAGATAGATACAGATATATTACATTTGTCTGCGAATAGATAAACTACTATCTACCTAATATGGAGTGGATCTACACATTTATGCTGGCTGTAATGGTAGTGCTTGCCGTCACGGGTCTGTTTACAGGCGTGACGAACGATGCTGCCAACTTTCTCAACCCGGCCATAGCATCGAAAGCTGCATCCCTCAAAACAATCATGGTCATAGCCTCCGCAGGCATCATAGCCGGGGCGGTATCTTCGAGCGGCATGATGGAGGTCGCACGCAGCGGCATGTTCGCGCCCGAGCTGTTCACGTTCCGCGATGTCATGGTACTCTATCTGTCGGTCATGCTTGCCAATATCGTCCTGCTCGACATATACAACACTATGGGACTGCCCACGTCGACAACTGTCGCGCTGGTATTCTGCCTGTTGGGGTCGGCCTTAGCTGTGTCGCTGCACAATTCCGGCAACACGCTCTCCGACTGCATCAAGTCGGATAGTGCGCTTGTCATTATAGCGGGCATTCCGCTGTCGGTGGTGCTGGCATTGGCATGCGGTTGCGTGGTGATGTACATTTCGCGTCTGCTCTTTTCGTTCCGTTACAAACCTGCGTTCCGCCGCTTCGGCGCATTGTGGTGCGGCATATCGTTTACGGCGATACTCTATTTCGCACTGTTCGAAGGCTTCAAAGATATACTCAGAGACAATCCCGTCATACAGTTCATCGGCGATAATCTGCTGCTGTCGCTTGCGGTGATATGGGCAGCAGGCAGCCTGCTGCTCTATTTCGCGCAGATGTTCAAGGTCAACATATTGAAAATAAATATTCTCGCCGGCACATTCGCGCTCGCAGCAGCCTTTGCCGGCAACGACCTTGTCAACTTCGTCGGTGTACCCGTAGCCGGTTACGACTCTTACAACATAGCCAAAGAGTTCTGCGGCGGCGAAACGATACCAATGTCGGGGCTAACCAACGACGCGGCGGCCAACACCAAACTGCTGCTCGCCGCAGGCATCATAATGGTCATAACGTTGTGGACATCGAAACGCGCCCTGCCGGTAAGCAAGAGGGAGCTGTCGCTATCGTCGCAGCACGAAGAAGAGGGCGAACAATACGGTTCGACAAGCGTCTCACGCGGTTTGGTACGCATGGCAACGGCGATAAACTCCTCTTGCGAGCGCATTATGCCTCAACGCATCAAAACATTTATTGCCAAGCGGTTCCAGCCGCTTAGCCGGGAGGAGAGCGAGTGCGGGGCATACGACCTTATCCGAGCCGCGGTCAATCTGACCACGGCCGCCATACTGATCTCCATAGCCACATCGCTCAAACTGCCGCTATCGACCACATACGTCTGCTTCATGGTGGCGATGGGTTCGTCGCTCGCCGACCGCGCATGTGAACGCGAGAGCGCCGCATATTGCATCTCGGGAGTACTGACCGTCGTATCGGGCTGGTTCATCACGGGTTTCGGCGCCATGCTCATAGCCTTTGTCGTCGCACTCGCCTTGTCCTATGGCGGCAATGCGGCGATAGTCATCGTATCGCTTATGTGCGGATACATGCTGCTGCGCAGCAACTTGAAGAAGAACAGACGGGCAGCGCAAAGCAAACAGAGCAAACCCGAGGTCAACAGCGCCAACGAGGCAATCGGCATGGACATAGCCGAGATGATCGAGACTATGCACAAAATAGCCAAAATCTACGACCGCACGATGATCGCCACCTTCAAGGAGAATCGCAAAGCGTTGAAAGAGGCCGTGCAACAGTCCGACGAGATATACGAACGCTCGAAAGAGCGCAAATACGAGATCATGTCCACGATCGCCCGCATGAAGGGGCACGAGATCAATGCAGCCCAATACTACGTGCAGGTGTCGGACTACCTCAACGAAATATCGAAGTCGCTCATACGCATTACGCGACATTGCTTCGATAATATCGACAGCAACCACGAGGGTTTGTCGAAGGAGCAGGTCGACGATCTGATGAAGATAAACGACGAGGTGGAACATATATTCTCCCATATCAACATCATGCTGCAACGCAACGATTTCAGCAATCTCGATCTTATCATGGAGTTGCGCGACCAGTTGTTCGAGAGTATATCCGAGTCCACAGCCAACCAACTGCTGCGCATAAAGCACAAGGAGGCCTCGACCAAGGCATCGATGCTCTGCCTCACTATTCTCAACGAAACCAAAACACTTGTATTGCACTCGCGCAATTTAGTGAAATCGCAACGTTATTTTCTTGAACACAAAATCGATAAACTATGAAACTGAAATATGGACTCGATGACCGTCTGCCGATGCCGCAACTGTTTGCATACGCATTGCAATGGTTCGTATTGGCCATAGCCGTCGTGGCAACCAGCACATTCGTAGCCACTGGCTCCGAGCCTGAGAAGATGTTTTACGCACAAAAACTCTTCGCCATAGTCGGGTTGACCACTATCATTCAAATCATCCGGGGGCACCGGCTGCCGCTGGTTGTCGGGCCGGCCGCAGTGTTGCTCGTGGGCGTCATCACCTCGCTCAAAGCGCAAACCGATACCGACGCCATATATTCGTCGATACTCGTCGGCGGGGCATTGGTGACTCTGCTCGGAGCATGCAACGCACTGAAATATATCGTCAAGCTCTTCACACCGCGCATAATCGTCGTCATTCTCATGTTGATAGCCTTTACCTTGGCGCCGACGATCTCCAATCTGATCTTCACGCCGGCACCTGCCGACAGCAACCCTCAACTGTTCGGACTGCTGTTCGCTCTGCTCGGCACAGGAGCCATGGTTGTGGCCAACCGGATGATGAAGGGCGTATGGAAGAGTATGATCATACCGTTGGCCATAATTATCGGCAGCGGAATATACTACGCTCTCTACCCTACCCGAATCGTCGTCGAAAGCGACTACTCCGAGGTGTCGATCTTCATCGACAAATTCACATTCGACCCGGGATCGATCCTCGCTTTCTTCTTCTGCTTCATTGCGCTGCTTATCAACGACATCGGGTCGATCGAGTCGCTTGGAGCCATGCTCGGCGCCGACAACATGCCGTCGCGCTGCCGCCGCGGCATATTCGTCACAGGCATCATGAACATGGTCGCCGGCGGCACGGGAGTATTGGGACCTGTCGACTACTCGATGAGTCCGGGCGTGATAGCTTCGTCGTCGTGCGCCTCGCGATATGCGCTTCTGCCTGCGGCCGCCGGACTGATAGTGTGCGCCATGTCGCCGCACCTTATATGGATATTGTCGCACATACCCAACCCCGTGATAGGTTCGATTCTGCTCTATCTCATGGGTACGCAGTTAGCCGCATCGTTCGAGATGATGCACTCGACCAAATCGAACACGACATTCGCCGACGCTCTGACACTGAGTCTGCCGATAATGATAGCGCTGCTGTTTACCACGCTTCCCAATGACGTCGTACCGCAGGTCATTCGTCCATTAGTCGGCAACGGGTTTGCCATGGGTGTCATAACCGTCATGATCATGGAGCACGTAATCAATCGGCCGGCATCGAAGTAGCGATACCGTTCCATACGACAAAGGGCAATGCCTTGCAGGCATTGCCCTTTGTCATGGCTCCACTACGCGACTATTTCGTGCGCAGGAAACCTATGCCGAAGCGCTCTGTGGCGGCACGCTCCAACTCTTCGCGTACCGAGGGATGAGCAATGCCGATCAGCGCACGTGCGCGCTCGGCAATATTTTTGTTGCGCAAATAGGCTGCGCCATACTCCGTGACGATATATTGCGCCTGAAAACGCGTCGTCACGACTCCCGCTCCGCGAGCCAATGTCGGTACGATTTTCGACAGCCCCCTGCCCGTCATCGACGGCAATGCGATAAAGCATTTGCCACCCTCTGACAGCGCACCGCCATACATGAAATCGTGCTGGCCGCCGACACCCGAGAATATGGTTTCGCCTATCGAGTCGGCACATATCTGACCGGTAAGGTCGACCTCTATGGCCGAATTGATAGCCATGACGCGCGGATTCTGGCGGATGATTGCCGGATCGTTGGTCCAAGCCACATCGCGGATCTCCACATCGCGGTTGTTGTCGATGTAGTCATACAGCCGACGGCTGCCCAATACCAACGACGCGACCGATTTCCCCGGCAGAATCTTCTTCTGCGAGTTATCGATAATGCCTCTCTCTATAAGAGGCACCACGCCGTCGGTCATGGCCTCTGTGTGCAGTCCCAAATGCTTGTGGTCGTGCAGCGCATCGAGCACGGCATTGGGAATGCCGCCCACACCTATCTGCATCGTGGCACCGTCGGGTATCTCGGCTGCGATATACGCGCCTATGCGCCGCTCGATGTCGTTCGGCTTGACCGTCGGCAGCTCCACAAGCGGCTCGTCGCCTCTGACCAACGCCGTGATCTTCGATACGTGTATCACCGGATCGCCGAACGTGCGCGGCATATAACGGTTGACCTGCGCGATAATCGTCTTCGAACACTCGACGGCCGACACAGCCAGATCGGCCGATATGCCGAACGAGCAATAACCCTCGTCGTCAGGCTCCGAAACATTCAGCAGACAGACATCCAACGGTATCTCTCCGCTGCGGAACAACGACGGGATCTCGCCCAAAAAGGCCGGTATGGTCTGTGCGACACCTTCGCGAATCGCCCGACGCAGATTGTTGGCCACAAAGAAACTGACCGCCTCAAACGAGTCGATCAACTCCCGACGCGCATACGGCGCATCTTCGCGGCCTACGGCAAAGGCAGAATAGACCTTCACGCCGCGCAACTCCGAAGCTCTGGCGGTCATCGCACCGACCAGCACCTCGGGGATCGACGTACTGCCCTGCACATACACCGAATCGCCCGAATGAATCAATCGCACGGCCTCGGCCGCCGACATATACTTAATATTCTCCATCAATAATCACGACTGAATAGTTTTAAACGCTTGTCCAATTCCTCGTACTGATCCTCCGATATGTTCGACACGCAACCGCGCAAACCCTCGCGGGCGCTGCCCGTAGAACTCAATGCAATGGCGCTTATACCGTAGTATATCAGTTTGTTGATAAGCATTTCGCTCGACATGTCCTTATATCCGAACGTAAAGAAGAAGCCGTCCGAGACGTCGCGGCCGCAATCCTTGTCATATACGACATGGAATCCGTTGCGCGACATGATCTCCTTGACGCGTGCCGCACGGCGTGCATACTCGCGCGTATGGCCTACGAAATCGAGTCTGCCGTCGCATGCCGCCTCGAACATGGCCGCCATAGCATACTGCACCGAGTGCGTAACGCCGGCCGAAAGCGTATATACGATCGAATAGATGAAATTGCGGCGCAACTCTCCGTCGTTGTCGTAACGTTCGGCCAATCCCTCGAAGCAACGCTCGGCCAATCGGGGGTTGATTGCCACAAGAGCGCCGCGCTGTCCGGCATACGAGAATATCTTCGAAGCGGAAATAAGGTGCATGCTGTTGTCCGTATATCGTCCCACCGTCGGTTGGAACGGCGGCTCGAACGGGCGGCTGCGATCCTCCCGGAAGTCCATGTTGAGATAGGCAAGATCCTCGACGGCTATGCAGTCGTACTTGGTAGCCAAACGTCCTATAACCGCCAACTCCTCTTCGGTCAGACACATCCACGAAGGGTTGTTGGGATTGGAGAAGATTATGCCGCATATGCGGCCGCTCGACAGCATCGACTCCAACTTCGCCTCCAACTTATCGCCGCGATAGTCGGCCACGTCGAAGGCCTCGACGCGAATACCCAATACGCAGCACTGCTGTTTCTGCACCGGGAAGCACGGGTCGATAAATAGAATCGTATCGCGCTCCTTACGCAGTTGACTCAACGTGAGCATGGTTGCAAATGCGCCCTGCATCGATCCCGCCGTCGGCACGAAACAATCATGCGGAATGTCTATGTCGACGAATGCCTTGACGAATCGCGACGCGGCATCGGTCAACGGACGGATACCGGTTATGGCTGGATACTTGGCGCCCACGCCCCGGCGCAGAGCCTCGCACTCTGCTTCGACACCGATCTGTTCGACATCCAAACCCGGTACGCCCAGCTCCATGTGTATGTAACTCTCACCCGTATGCCGTTCGATATCGGCCACTACGCTGCCCAACTGGCGAATCGACGCGAAACCTAATTCGTGAGCATTGCGCAGACCGTTGGCTATACAGATCTCGTCGACAAGCTGTTTATCCAAAGGTTTATCCATACGCTCTATTTTTTACTGTTATCGTATCCTGCACGCAAAGCGGCAATGTTCTTGGCGGTGATCTCCTCGCCCTTTCGTGAAAATATGCGGCTTATGCCCGCCTCGATCTTCTCCAACTCGATGCCGAGCATCGGAACGGCAGCACCTAACAGCACCATGTTGGCTGCCTGTGCCGGAGCGCCGGCTTCATGCGCCAGAGCCTCCACATCGAGCACGACGCGATTGGGCAGACGGTCGAGATGTGCCGTCAACTCGGCTGCATCGGGATAGTTGTCGATGTTGACGAACGGCACATTGCTCGTGACGACCCAACCATCGGTTTTCAGATAAGGCAGATAGCGCAACGCCTCCATGGGTTCGAGCGATATGATGATATCGGCGCCGCCCAACGGTATGAGGTCGCTCGCGATAGGCTTCGACGATATGCGCAGATTGCTCTGCACATCGCCGCCGCGCTGACTCATGCCGTGTACTTCGGCCTGTTTGATATACAACCCGTCGGCCATTGCGGCCTCGCCAATTACAGTGGCTATGGAGAGTATGCCTTGTCCTCCCACACCGGCCAGAATTATATCTCTTTTCATACGTCTACTGCTTTTTTTGTTGTTTGGCATGTCGCTTCAATGTCTGTATGCACTCGCGCCGCGGGATCACCACCGACACTCCGGCATAATCGAACTCTTCGCGCAACACCTCTTTTATCTGATCCATGTTCTTGGGCAGAGGCACCACCACGCGCACGTGCGCGGGATCGACACCCACACCCCTGCATATATCCTCCAAACGGCCTGTTCCGGCAGAGTCCTGACCGCCGGTCATGCCCGTAGTGAGGTTGTCGGATATGACAATCACCACATTGGAGCGCGAGTTGACGCAGTCCAACAGACCCGTTATGCCCGAATGCGTAAATGTGGAATCGCCTATGACGGCGACAGATGGCCACTGTCCGGCATCGGCCGCACCTTTGGCCATGGTCACCGATGCACCCATCTCCACGCACGCATGTATGGCATGGAAAGGCGACAATGCGCCGAGCGTATAGCAACCTATATCGCCGAATATGCAAGCGTTGTCATACTCGGCCGCCACCTCGTTCAAAGCCTTGTACATATCGCGATGTCCGCAGCCGACACACAATGCCGGCGGGCGCGGAACCACCAAATCGTCGGCATCGCGGCGCGCCAGCGGCTCCATGCCCAACGCCGCACGCACGGCATCGGGAGTAAGCTCGCCCATACGGGGCAAATCGCCCGTCAGTCTGCCCTTGATCGCTACATCGGAGTGGACAAGTCCGCGCATCATCTCCTCGACGACGGGCTGTCCCTCCTCCATTACCACGATCTCGCGTGCGCCGTCGGCAACCATACGCGCGATCAAAGCCTCGGGCAGAGGGTATTGCGACACCTTCAACACGCTGTAACCACAGCCGTCGGGGCAATTCTCCATAAGGTAGTTGTAGGCTATGCCGCATGCGACTATACCGCGCGACGAGTCGGCTCCGCGCGTGTATGTATTGTGTGCCGACACCTCCGAGCGGTGCAGCAGCTCCGACTGTTCCTCTATGAGCCGGGCATAGCGTCGACGCGCGAATGCCGGCAGCAATATCCAGCTGCGTACATCGTCGGGGCGACTCATCGCATTCTGACGGAGCGGGTTCGACGACGACTCCACCACGGCTCGCGAGTGAGCCATACGCGTGGTGATGCGCATAAGCACCGGCAGGCGGCACGCCTCCGACAGGGCGAATGCCTCGCCTGTCATATCATACGCCTCCTGTTGCGACGAAGGCTCGAACACGGGCATCATGGCGAACTTGCCGTAGAAACGCGAATCCTGCTCGTTCTGCGACGAGTGCATCGACGGATCATCGGCTGCGACGACCACCAGACCTCCGTTGACGCCGGTCATGGCCGAATTGACAAAGGCGTCGGCAGCGACGTTAAGTCCCACATGTTTCATGCAGACCATTGCGCGCTTACCCATGTAGGACATGCCCAACGCACCCTCCATTGCGGTCTTTTCATTGACGCACCAACGGCAGAATATCGGTTCGGCATCGGCAGCACGACGCGATTCGTGCGCCTGAATAAACTCTGTTATTTCGGTCGACGGGGTGCCCGGATAGGCATACACGCCGGACAGACCGGCATCGATTGCGCCTTGGGCAATGGCTTCGTCACCGAGAAGAAGTCGTTTCATATATGTAGTTTTAAGGTTCTTTCCAAAATTACAAATTTTATTTCGAATTTTAAAACAATTCATCAAAAAAGTTTTATTTTGAAAGCAAACTATATAAAAACAGGCGGATGCACACGTGTGCATCCGCCTGTTTCGAACGATCGATACGGTTACTTTTCCATCTTGCGGCGCACAGCGGCAAGCATGTCGCGAGTCATCGAATCGAGATCCCATTGCGGCTTCCAACCCCACTCCTCGCGGGCGCACGTATCGTCCAACTTATTAGGCCAACTGCGGGCTATGGCGTCCTTCACCGGCTCCACGTCGTAGTCCATCGTGAACGACGGCATCTCGCGGCGCACGGCTTCGGCTATTATTTCGGGAGTGAAGCTCATCGAAGCTATGTTGAACGAATTGCGATGCTTCAACTTCGACGGATCGGCCTCCATCAACTCCACTGCGGCACGCAGGGCATCGGGCATGTACATCATATCCATATATACATCGTGCGATATGGGACAGGTGAAACGCCCCGTGCGGACGGCCTCGTAATAGATCTCCACAGCATAGTCGGTCGTACCGCCGCCGGGCAGCGTGACGTTTGATATGATGCCCGGGAAGCGCACAGAACGCGTATCCACACCGAAGCGCGTATGATAGTAGTTCGACAGCAGCTCGCCGGCGACCTTGCAGACACCATATATGGTGTTGGGCTGCATGATAGTATCCTGCGGGGTGTTATCGCGCGGGAAATCGCCGCCGAATGCACCTATCGAACTGGGGGTGAACAACGAACAGCCCCTCTCGCGGGCTATCTCCAAAGAGTTTTGAAGAGCGCCCATATTGATGCGCATGGCCAGCTGCGGATTCTTCTCGCCCGTGGCCGACAGCAACGCTACAAGATTATATATGGCATCGATCTTATATTTGTCGACAACAGCGGCATAACCGTTGGCATCGAGAGCGTCGACGATCTCGAAAGGTCCCGCCGCACTCAACGCATCACACTGTTTGACATCGGTCGCGACAACGTTCGACGCGCCATAAATCTCTCGCAGATACGGCACCAGCTCAGACCCTATCTGACCTCCGGCACCCAAAACCAATATACGTTTCATAAGTTCAGGTAACAATTTACAACAAAAATAAGCAAAATTTGGAAACGATATAACTTTTTATAATATTTTTATTACGATATGTCCGCACATTTGCATTTTTGCACAACTTACCGCAAAAAAAACTATCTTTGCCCCGAAATATATATTTAGAATATGGCACACGATCACCACTCGCATACGCACAGCCACACGCCGCGCATCGACACCGTCAGTCGGGCACTCATAGTCGGCATCGCAATTAACCTGTTATATGCCGCAATAGAGTTCGGCATCGGTTTGTGGCAAGGCTCCATGGGACTTATCGCCGATGCCGGCCACAACGTAAGCGACGTTGCTGGTTTGGTGCTGGCGCTCATTGCCATAAGGCTCTCGGCCAAACGCTCCTCGCAGCAATACACCTTCGGCTATAAAAAGGCCTCGATACTCATATCGCTCGTCAATGCCGTCATACTGCTTGCCGCCGTGGCAGGTATCGTATGGGAGAGCGTCAAACGCTTCATCGATCCCTCGCCCGTGGCAGGGTGGAGCGTGGCCGCAACCGCCGCCATAGGCGTAGCCGTCAACTTTGCGGCCGCATGGATGCTCATCAAAGACAAGGATCGCGACCTGAACATCCGCGGAGCCTATCTCCACATGATGCTCGACGCGTTGGTATCGGTCGGCGTGGTCGTTTCCGGCATAATCATATCGTTCACCGGGTGGAATGTCATCGACCCTGTAATAGGTTTGGTCGTAGCCGCGGCAATTGTCTACTCGTCGTGGAATCTGCTGACCGAATCGCTCAGATTAGCCGTAGACGGCGTGCCCTCGGGTATCGACTTCAAAAAGGTCGAAGCGGCACTCCGAACGATCGACGGCGTAAAAGATGTACACCACATACACATCTGGGGCATAAGCACCACGCAAAATGCTCTGACGGCACATCTTTTAGTCGAAGACATACGCTGCTCGGAACAGATAATAGCCCGCGCCAAGGTATTGCTGCACGATCTCGACATCGACCACTCGACACTCGAAATAGAGACCTCGCGCAACGACACATGCAACTGCCGGTAACCTTTTCCGCGAGCAATCCTTTGCCGCAGCGCACAAATTGAGTATCTTTGCCTTGAAATGGAGAATCTCATCGAATACGGATACCTCGGACTGTTTATAGGTTCGTTTCTGGCTGCGACGATATTTCCGTTCAGTTCCGACGTATTGCTCGTGGCGATGCTCGCCGCCGGCGGCGAGGCCTTCGCAACCATTGCCATAGCCACCGCAGGCAACTGGATAGGGGGTCTGACCTCTTACGGCATAGGCTATTTGGGCAAGACGGAGTGGCTCGAACGCTGGTTCCGCATAAAACCCGAAACCGTATATCGCTATAAGGAGCGTGTCGCGAAGTGGGGGGCATGGTTAGCGCTGTTGACATGGGTGCCGTTCATCGGTGACGTATTCGCCGTCGTGCTCGGATTCTTCAAAGCCCGGTTTTGGCCGTCGGCGTGGTTCATGCTTATCGGCAAATGCCTGCGTTTCATTGCATGGGCGGTGATATACTACTGGATCGAACCTATATTATAAATGATGATGACAGAAATACAACGTGATCTGTTCGCTATGCGCGACGCGGCATATCGCGATTTCCATGCCCGTCTGCTGCCCACCGTCGACAAGGAGCGCATCATAGGCGTCCGCACGCCGCAGCTGCGCGCCTACGCCCGAGAACTCGCCCGACGCCCCGAACTGCGCGATGCCCTGCTTGCCGACCTGCCGCACCGCTACTACGAGGAGAACAATCTCCACGCATGGCTTATACCCACCCTCAGCCGCGACATCGGCGAGGTTCTGCGCCGCATCGAGGAGTTTCTGCCATATGTCGACAACTGGGCGACTTGCGACATGTTCGCGCCCAAAATCTTCGCCAAGCACTCCGCCGAGGTGCTCGCACGCATACCCTCGTGGCTCTCTTCGTCGCACACCTACACCGTGCGATTCGCGATTGTCACGCTGCTGTCGCACTTCTGCGACAAACATTTCAGCGAGGAGCATCTCCAATGGGTGGCACGGCTGCGCAGCGACGAATACTACGTAAACATGGCCGCAGCGTGGTATCTGAGCGAGGCTTTGGTCAAGCAATGGGACGCTGCCCTGCCGCTGTTGCAGAATCGGGAACTCCCCGGCTGGATCCACCGCAAGACGATACAAAAAGCTGTCGAGAGCTACCGGCTTACGGCACAGCAGAAACAACTTTTACGTTCACTCAGATAATCACGATAATGAGACGATACATATCGATCATCGCGGCGTTGTTTTTCGCCACCGCCGTACAGGCACAGCTATCCGATCGCCCGGCCGCGATTCGCAACCAAACGGCCGCATACGACATAACGCGACGGCCGGCCGCACCGCGCCCGGTCATAGGCATAAGCGTAAACGACAAGTCACGCAACAGCGTCCGCTATCCATATACTCAGGCCATAGAGCAATGCGGCGGTCTGCCCGTCATCATACCGATGACCGACAACTGCGAGATCCTTGCCGAGCTGCTGTCGATGATCGACGCCTTGGTTCTCATTGGCGGCGACGACATCGATCCCGCATACTGGGACGAACCGCACCACCCGCAATTGGGCGATCTCGACACCCTGCGCGATGCATACGACATGCGGCTTGTATACATGGCCGAGCGCGCCCGCATGCCCATACTCGGCATCTGTCACGGCGAGCAGATCATTAATGTGGCCTTCGGAGGTACGCTTTGGCAGGACCTGCCCTCGCAGTGCGGCGTGCAGCATCGGCAAAAGGCCAAAGACTCGCTCGGATTTCACGACGTGCGGTTCGCAGCCGATTCGCGCATAGCGTCGATCATGGGATGCAAGTCCTATAAAACCAATTCATTTCATCACCAAGCCATACGCCGCATAGCCGACGGATTCCGCGCTGCGGGACTATGCGATGACGGTACGGTGGAGGTCATAGAACCCGTCGATGACCGACCCATCCTCGGTGTGCAGTTCCACCCGGAGATATCGCTCGTGAAATACGGCTGCGACGATATGCGCGCCATATTCGAATGGCTCATCGGTCAGGCCGAACTATATTCGGAAAAGAAAAGGTAAACAACTATGGCACAAGAGATAGAACGCAAATTCCTCGTCAAGGGCGACTATAAGTCGCACGCCTCGTCGTCGTCGCATATCATACAGGGCTACATATCGTCCGACGCCGGCCGCACCGTCAGAGTCCGGCTGCGCGACGACCGCGCCTACCTAACCATAAAGGGGGCGTCGGCCGATGGCGGCATATCGCGTTTCGAATGGGAGACGGAGATTGCCGCGCGCGACGCGCTGCAACTGCTCACACTTGCACAGGGACCGTTGATCGACAAGCGCCGCTATATCGTCGAAGTCGACGGCCACACATTTGAGGTCGACGAGTTTTACGGCGACAACGAGGGTTTGACCGTGGCCGAAATCGAGCTGTCGAGCGTCGACGAGACCTTCACACGCCCCGACTGGCTCGGCGACGAAGTCACCGGCGACCGCCGCTACTACAACTCACATCTGCGGGCACACCCCTATAAGGATTGGAAATAAACATCTTAGCAACAATCACAAACCGCCCGGGACAACTTTTTGTCCCGGGCTATTACATCACCCGACCACCAGAGAATACACCGGCCGTCTGAGTCTTTCTCAGAATGACACGTCGGGAATGAGATTGCCACGCCTCGCTGCGCTCGGCTCGCAATGACAGTGTGCCATGTCCCACAATGTCACTCCGAGGGAGAAGCAAGGCTTCGACCGTGGGAGTCTCTGCATTTGACATGGCGGGGGAAATAGTCTCCCACAAAAGAGATTCTCACGTCGCAACTGCGTTGCTCCTCAGAATGACATCTGCGGTAATGAGATTCTCACGTCGCGTGCAAAGCACGCTCCTCAGAATGACACGTCAGAGGGAATAGTCTCCAAAGCACCACGACCTAATTTTTCGTCAAAAGGCGTTAG
>CAZEXJ010000015.1:0-4407 GCA_964516585.1 uncultured Alistipes sp. | reverse complement strand
GCAAGAGATTGCCACGCCTCGCTGCGCTCGGCTCGCAATGACAGCCTGCAACGCCCCACTATGTCACTCCGAGGAGCGTGCCCTGTTCGCATGATCTGTCATTCTGAGGAGGACGGTACGTCCGACGTGAGAATCTTAGCGTTTGGGAGTATTTTCGCAAGAGATTGCCACGCCGCGCTTCGCTTGGCTCGCAATGACATTGTGGTGCTGTCATTCTGAGGAGCGGTTGTAAACCGCGACGTGAGAATCTCATTCCCGACGACGTGTCATTCTGAGCGTAACAACGTGAAGCGAAGAATCCGGTTGGGGAAGACTATTCCCACTGTTCAGTGTGAATAGAGACTCCCACGTCGCGTGCAAGCACGCTCCTCGGAGTGACATAGTGGGGCGTTGCAGGCTGTCATTGCGAGCCGAGCGCAGCGAGGCGTGGCAATCTCTTGCGAAAATACTCCCAAGCGCTGAGATTCTCACGTCGCAACTGCGCACGCTCCTCAGAATGACAAGTCGCAACTGCGTTGTTGCTCAGAATGACACCTCCACTATGCCCTTTCTCGCAATGACAAGGTGTGTCGTGGCGAGGAAGGCGGTTCCCGCCGATTTATGAAAGATTGTTAATAAAAAATCGGCACGTTCTCGCGTCGACTCTTTTTTTTGTCTACTTTTGTGAGCAACATAATTAAAAACCCGTTGCTATGTCTTTTATCGATGAAAGGGTACAGTCGACAGGTCTCACATTCGATGATGTGTTGCTCGTACCTGCCTATTCAGAGGTTCTGCCAAGAGAAGTAAACGTCGCAGGCCGTTTCTCTCGCAATGTCCGACTCAATATTCCGATCGTATCGGCCGCCATGGATACCGTGACGGAGGCTCCGCTGGCGATCGCGCTGGCTCGCGAGGGCGGTATAGGAGTCATACACAAAAACATGTCCATCGTCGAGCAGGCGGCACACGTGCGCCGTGTCAAGCGAGCCGAGAGCGGCATGATCTACGATCCGATAACCATATCGAAAGACCACACCGTGGGCGACGCTCTGGCTCTGATGAAGGAGAACAAGATAGGCGGCATCCCGGTGGTCGCCGACGACAACAGGCTGATAGGCATCGTCACCAACCGCGACCTGCGCTTCCAGCGCGACATGGAGCGGCCGATCGAGGAGGTTATGACCAGCCGCAACATAGTGACCACCCACAACACTGAGTTGAAAAACGCAGCCGACGTGCTGTTGCAGAATAAGATAGAAAAACTGCCCGTGATCGACGACAAGGGACATTTAGTCGGGCTTATCACATATAAGGACATCACCAAGTTGCAGGACAACCCCAATGCCTGCAAGGATTCGAAGGGACGTCTTCGCGTGGCAGCCGGCATAGGCATCACGCCCGACGCGATGGATCGTGTGGCGGCGCTTGTGGCCGAGGATGTCGACGCCGTGGTGCTCGACTCGGCTCACGGTCATTCGAAGGGAGTAGTGACGCTGTTGCGCCGCATAAAGGAGGCATATCCGGCGTTGGACGTCGTGGTTGGCAACATAGCTACGGCCGAGGCGGCACGCTATCTGATCGACAACGGCGCCGACGGTATCAAGGTGGGCATAGGTCCCGGTTCGATCTGCACCACGCGCATCATAGCCGGTGTGGGCGTTCCGCAGTTGTCGGCCATTTACGACGCGGCATCGGTGGCCAAGAGCTGCGGCATACCCGTCATCGCCGACGGCGGATTGCGCTATTCGGGCGACATAGTCAAGGCATTGGCCGCAGGCGGCGACTCGGTGATGATCGGTTCGATGTTCGCAGGCGTGGAGGAGTCTCCCGGCGAGACGATCATCTACAACGGCCGCAAATTCAAGACATACCGGGGCATGGGTTCGATCGACGCCATGAAGGCCGGCTCGGCCGACCGCTATTTCCAGAAGGGCGTCGAGGGCAATATCAACAAGCTCGTACCCGAAGGCATCGTCGGCCGCGTACCGTTCAAGGGTTCGCTCGCCGAGACCGTATATCAGCTCGTAGGCGGCATACGTGCCGGTATGGGCTATTGCGGAGCGGCCGACATAGGCGCGTTGCAGCGCGCACGTTTTATCCGCATAACAGGCAGCGGCGTAACGGAGAGTCACCCTCACGACATCACCATAACCAGCGAGACGCCCAACTACTCGCGCGGTGAATAGAGGTCAGCGGAGCGAGGTCGAACAGCCGGCCCCGCTCCGCTTATATAACCAAGAAACAACAGCGGATATATGACAGAGAAAATATTGATAGTCGATTTCGGGTCGCAATATACGCAGCTTATCGCGCGACGCATACGCGAGATGCAGGTTTATTGCGAGATACACCCGTTCAACAACCTCCCTCCATTGGACGGCTCGGTGCGTGGCGTGGTGCTGTCGGGTAGCCCCTCGTCGGTTCGCGACGCGGCCGCCCCGCACATTGCGCTCGACGAGATTAAAGGCCGCCTGCCGCTCTTAGGCGTATGCTACGGAGCGCAGTATCTGGCTCACTTCTACGGCGGCCGCGTCGAGGCTTCGCCAAGCCGCGAGTACGGCCGTGCACAGGTCGAAGTGCGCGATGCCGACGACGAGTTGATGCGTGGGCTTTCGCCGCGCTCGCAGGTGTGGATGTCGCACGGCGACACCATAACGGCCATACCCGACAACTACCGCATAATAGCCTCTACCGACGACGTCCCCGTGGCGGCATATCGCATCTGCGGCGAGCAGACATGGGGAATACAGTTCCACCCCGAGGTCTACCACTCCGAGGAGGGCGCGAAGATATTGGAAAACTTCGTCGTCGGCATCTGCGGTTGCAGCTGCTCGTGGACATCGGAGAGCTTCGTCGAGACTACCGTCGCGGAGCTGCGCGAGAAGTTGGGCAACGACCGGGTCGTGCTGGCGCTCTCGGGCGGCGTCGATTCGTCTGTTGCGGCTCTGCTGCTGCATAAGGCCATCGGCGAACGCCTGTACTGCATCTTCGTCGACTCGGGACTGCTGCGCAAAGACGAGTTTTCGGAGGTGTTGGAGTCGTATCACGGCATGGGACTCAACGTGCGCGGTGTCGACGCCTCGGACAAGTTCCTGAGCGATCTGGCCGGTGTCACCGATCCCGAACGCAAACGCAAGATCATCGGTCGCGACTTCATCGAGGTATTCAACGAGGAGGCGCAGCGCATAAAAGATGTTAAGTGGCTGGCACAAGGCACGATATATCCCGACGTGGTGGAGTCGGCCAAGGTCAACGGCACGGCCGTGGTCATAAAGTCGCACCACAACGTGGGCGGCCTGCCCGAAAAGATGCATCTTAAAGTGGTCGAGCCTCTGCGCCTGCTCTTCAAGGACGAGGTGCGCCGCGTAGGCCGCTCGATGGGCATGAGCGAACATCTGATCGGCCGCCACCCATTCCCCGGGCCGGGGCTTGCGATTCGCATCTTGGGCGAGGTTACGGCCGAGAAGGTCGATATCTTGCAGCGCGTCGACAAGATATATATCGATACGCTGCGCAGCGAGGGTCTCTACGACAAGATATGGCAGGCGGGAGCTATCCTGCTGCCCGTTCGCAGTGTCGGCGTCATGGGCGACGAACGCACCTACGAGAGCTGCGTGGCTCTGCGAGCCGTTACCTCCACCGACGGCATGACCGCCGACTGGGTGCACATCCCCTACGAGGTGCTGGCGCGCCTGTCGAACGAGATCATCAACAAGGTTCGCGGCGTCAATCGCGTCGTCTACGACATCTCCTCAAAACCGCCCGCAACAATCGAGTGGGAGTAAAATTCTGCGACGGCTGTTCGACTTATATCGAACAGCCGTCGCAGTTATACCGTTTGCCCGAAACACAATCAGAGTGTCGGTACTCGTCCCATATAGGTGAGGGGATGACAAACGACTGTTATGATTGTTCGGATTCCGCGGGCGTCGGGGACTCCTCAGAAGGTGTCGATTCTGCGGGTTTTGATTCCGCGGGCGTTGCTGTTGCCGATTGTTCCGGCTCGGACGACAATGTGTCCTGTTCAGACTTCCCGTCTTCGGGTATTTCGGCATCGGTGGGCAGAGACTGCTCAACGGTATCGGCGGCATCGGTGTCGGTGTCGGTGTCGGTCGTGTCGTCTGCAATAGCGGCATCATCAGTTCCGGCAGTATCTGCTGCGCTGTCGTCGGTCGCATCTGTCGGATTGCCATAGTCCTCTTCCGAGTTGGAATCCTCTTCCGAGACGACATCGAACTCTTCGTCGTCGACGATGATAGTCACCGTATAGCGATCCTTGCCGTGGTAGTTGCGCACGTCGTTGATAGTTACTTTGTTGACCGTAAAGGCTCCGGCGGGCATATCGGCGTGCTGGAAAGCCATATATTCGGCGATCGACTTGTTGCGCGTATCGATGATGTGTTGCAGCTGGCCGTCGACATGATC
>CAZEXJ010000014.1:0-1678 GCA_964516585.1 uncultured Alistipes sp. | reverse complement strand
ATCCCGCGCCGTACGGTCGAGGGACACCTCTACCATGCACTGCGCTTCCTGCGGGCGCGCATTTCCAAAGAGGAGCTGCTCCTGCTTATGAGTCTGCTTCTGTTGCGCTGACCCTCTTTACCCTTCTCCGGAAGAAAATTTTCAAAAAACAAGGAATTGAGCTGCGTAAATTTCGCGGCTCGATCGTTTAATCTTTAGAACCATGCAAGAAAAGGAGTTTATGAGCCCTTCGAAGATCCTGGAATTCATCAACCGCCGCTGCGACGCCGATACGGCCGCCGAAGTGCGCGCCTGGATCACCCGAAGCGACGAAAACCGCGCCGAATACCTGCGACTGAAACAATTATGCGCCCTGAAGGAGGTACATCGCCACTCCGGACGTCTGGTGGTTGAGGGGGCACTGCGGCGATTCCACACCGAGATTGCACAACGCCGTCGCGTAGACCGTCTGCGCCGGTGGGCATACGCCGCATCGTCCGTCGCCGTGCTGCTGGCCGTCGGGTTGTTTATTATAGGTGTCGAACTCTACTCCGAGCGGTTCGAATGGCATACGGTGACCAATACGGCCACCGACGAAGTGGTGCGTTTTACGCTCAACGACGGGACAAAGGTCTTCCTTCGCCGCGGGGCGGAGCTCTCCTTTAGGGAGAATTTCCTGAGGCAGCGGAATGTCCGGCTTCGGGGCGAGGCCTTCTTCGACGTGGTATCCGACTCAATCCGCCCGTTCGTCGTGCAGACTCCGGATCTTCACATCCGGGTGCTGGGAACATCCTTCGACGTCATTGCGGGGGATACGACCGTGGCGATTCTCGAACGGGGGCGCATCGCTCTTGAAACGACCTCCGGACGGGAGCTTGCTTCGATGCTTCCGGGCCAGCGCGCCGTGGTGGACGGTGCTTCCGGCCGGCTGCTCTCTTTGGAGCAGGTGCAGACCGGGAAATACACCTCCTGGCGATTCAACCACAAGGTCTACGACAGGATCTCCTTTGCCGAGATTGTCCGACTTATTGAGGAGCGGCACGGCGTGTCGGTCATCTACGACCCCGCAGCTTTCGAAAATACGGCTTATCGTCTGGTAATCAATGACGACGAGACACTCGAGCAGATGCTCGAAATCCTCAACCTCATTTCACCTGTCGAATATACGATCCAGGGGAAACGGATCATTCTGAAAAAACGGAAACCGATCGGCTATTATCCATAATCTTAATGTATCGTTCATGAAAAAAAGTTCTACACCAGACCCATTGCCGGCAGCAACCCGCTCCGGTCCATTTCAATCCATTTTTCACACTCCAAACTCAAATGCGATGAGTATTTATTCGAACGTCGTCCATGCCTGTGGACGAAGGGGGAGGATTTTGTCTCTGTCGAAGCTGCATCTACGCACTTTGGCGGCGCTGCTCCTGCTGCTCGCGGCATCTGTCCGCCAGCTTCCCGCCCAAGACAGACAGATCACTGTCCATCCTGACAAGCAGGAACTTGGAAACCTGCTACCCGAGATCTCCCGGCAAACGGGAATCGAGTTCTCCTACGACCTCGGGCTGTTGAAGATTCGCACCCGAGCCACCGGGAAAATTTCCGGTACGCTCAGTCAGGTGCTGGATCGGATCTTCACCGGAACCGGCGTCAGCTACACGCAATTGGGCGCTAACCGCATCGTGCTGACCTTGACTGC
>CAZEXJ010000013.1:0-8920 GCA_964516585.1 uncultured Alistipes sp. | reverse complement strand
ATCAGTGTTTTCATAATTGTGTTTTTTCGTGAAAAATTATGTCGTGGTTCGTTGGACGCTGTTTCCTCCGCCCTGTCATTCTGAGGAGGCCGCCTGCGGCCGACGTGAGAATCTCTTTGGGGACGATTATTCCCACTGTCATGTCGTGCGTCGAGACTCCCACGTCGTGCTGCGCACTCCTCGGAGTGACATGGTGGGGCTTTGTATTCTGTCATTCTGAGGAGGCCGCTTGCGGCCGACGTGAGAATCTCTTTTCCGTGAAAAATACTATTCTACTTCCGCGCCTTGTCGCTCGACAATGGGCAGTACGCCGAGTACAGCCCATCGTCTCGCTCCTGCGTTGCGTCGTATAATAGCATTTTTGACGAAAAAGGGGTGGTGCTTTGGAGACTATCTCCACCGTTATGTCATTCTGAGGAGACCGCTTGCGGCCGACGTGAGAATCTCTATTGTGTGCGACATTCCCCGCCCCGAGCGCCGCGGCAGCGTCCCTGCAAATCACGGCACCGACGTGATATTGTACTTGGTGATCTGTGCTATATAATACTGTTGCTCGGGGTCCTCCGGGTCGTAGTCCAAGCCGTCGGCCTTGCGCGCCTCCCACACCCGCATGTATATGGGTTTCGAGCGTGTCGGCGGGCGGTTGACTATCTGCAACGAGCGGCAGTCAACGCCTAACAGCTCGCTTATTAGCGCCTTGATCGGATCGAGCAGACGCTGCTGCTCGGCCAGAATCACCGTGTTCAACGCCACCTCGTATTCGTGGAGTATGCGTTCGGTGCTGAACCCCGACGAGTAGTCGAGTCCGCTGAGCGAGCGGAACCACGAGTGCGCTATCACCATGTCGGCCGTGGCCTGATCGTGCAGCGACTGCCAGTCGCCGTCCGATGTGGTGTCGATAGGTATGAACCGCGAGTTGTCGCCCTCGGCGCGGTCGCGCAGCACGAACATCACCTGTCCGGGCGAGCCGGCGAACTTCTGCTCGGCGGCACGCACTATGCGGTCGGCCTCATCCTCGCTGTCGACTACGCTGTCGAGCATCATCACGCCCGAGAGCTGAAACGAGTTGTCGATGCGCGCTATGTTCCAGTTGTCGGTTTTGTAGGCTATGGCGGCTACGTTCAACCCGGCTATGTAGGGCGGCACGCCGTAGTGCTCGAACATCGGCTCGTAGCTTTTGTAGTGTATCACCGTGCGCAGCGTGCCGTCTTGCTGCTGCTCGAACAGCGGCCACAGCGGCAGCGTGCGCGCCTCGGCCGGGTTGAACGACGTCCAGTCGTGATGCAGTATTATGTGCTGCGAGTCGCGCGCCACACGGCATCGCGACGCATCCTGATGATATAGCGACACGAACGTATGTCCCGCATCGGTGGCCACCTCCAAAAAGGCGTTGCCGAACAGTGCGCTGTCGCGGGCCAAACGCTCCACCACCGACCGCAGCGAGTCGCCGCAGGCATTGGCGTGCGCCACGATGTGCGCCAGCAGCGGGTCGTTGCCGTCGAACATGAATCCTTTGCCGGCTATGTAGTCGGCCTTGTCGTTTATTATGCGGCGGTGCGTCGTCGAGCGGCGCGATACGAGCGCCAGCACCGCGGGCAGCATGTTGTCGTCGCCCCAGCGCCAGTAGCGGTCGCTCTCTGCGGCGCATGCGTGCGAGTCGGCCAACAGCGGTTCGCTGCGGCCGGCTATCGCAACAGTGCGTGTAACGATTTTCTTATTTTCCATTGTTTCAGTGTTTTTGTCGGTATGCGAAGTCGCAATCCTCGCCCCGGAGCGTCATTTTCACCGAGGGACGCTGTCGCGGCGACAGCTCCGACGAGGTCTCCATGCCGGCGAGGCGGAGCGGCTGCGCGGCGCCGAAACGCCGCGATATGCCCGCCCACAGCACCTCTCCCGAGAGCATCTCCACCCTCGCCACTACGCCCTCCGCCGCCGCGCGCCGCAGAAACTCCCTCTCCAACCACGGCGCGGCATCGGCCTTGTCGGACTCGATGCGCAGCTCGTGTACGACGCTCCGCAGCCCGTGCTCCTGCCGCAGATGTTCGATATAGAGCGAGCGATCCTCCATGAGCGGCACGGTCGTGGCCGATGCCCCCTGCGCCGGGGCTATCTCGGCCTCCTGCCCGCTCCATGCGGCCGCTACGCAGCAGGGACGGAAGAGTTCGACGCTGCGAACTCCTCCGACAGGTTTAACATATGCCATAGCCTCCGGCCTATTCGAAATCGACCCTTACAAGCAGTTCCTCGTCGAGGATCTCGCAGCCCACCATGAACACAGCGCGCTGGCGGTTCTCCATCTCGTCGGGGTTGTACCACATGCGCACCTCGGTGCCGGGATAGTCGGCCGTGTTGACCGCAAGGGCGAGGTTGCGGCGGTCGGTCAGCATGGCGAACGACGACGAGTCGAATCCCGCCTTCGACATGTATTGCTGCACGTTGATGTCCACGATCGGTATGCCGTGATACGACAGCGCTCTGCGTCCGGCCACCATGTCGTTGTAGGCGGCGTCGGCTCCCTTGCCGTCGAGATAACGTTCGTAGCTCTCGGCCACGTCCGAGGTGACGAAGTAGGCTAAATTGCCCTCGCCTTTGAGCGACTTCAGCACGGGCGAAGCCTTTTGCCACATCTCGTCGAAAAGCGCCGTCACCGTGTCGGCCGAGATCGTGCGCTCCGAGAAGTCCACCACGGGGAAGTCGAACGTAGCGTTGTAGTTGCGTATCAGGGCGATGAAGCCGTCGAACTTGTTCATCGGCGACGAGGTGTTGAGCGTGTCGCCCAACCACATCGATGCGCGCAGACTCTCGGCTATCGCCGCGCGGAACATCTCCGTCTCGGCCTGCTCCAACTCCGTGCCCGACAGGTCGTCCATGTTGACATCGGCGCGTCCGGTTATCAGCTCGTAGACCTGCGCGAAGTAGTCCGAGGCCGAGTAACCCACCTCCGCCTTTATCTTGTGCATGGCTATCGTCTTCTGCTTCCTTACGGCCGCGTCGCCGCCAGTCCAGCCCGACGAGTACTTCTGCAACACGTCGCCCGCCGGGCTCCACATCTGTATCGTCGTGGGCACCGGCATGTTATACAATACTCTTATGCCCAACTGTTCGGCATTCTCGCCCGTGAGCATAGGTCTGAAAAAAATGGTTTCCAAGTCGCGGCCTGTGTAGGTCTTAGGGTTTTCTATAAGTCCCATAATGTGTAAAGATTAATGAAATTAGAAAATAAATTGTACAGCGACAGGCTCTGCTGCCTGTTGCCGTTTGTTGTCATGTCGTGTCGTGTGCCGAGACTCCCACGTCGCGCTAACGCGCTCCTCGGAGTGACATGGTGGGGCTTTGTCCCCTGTCATTCTGAGGAGGCCGCCTGCGGCCGACGTGAGAATCTCTTTGGGGACGATTATTCCCATTGTCGTGTGCCGAGACTCCCACGTCGTGCTAACGCGCTCCTCGGAGTGACATGGTGGAGCTTTGTCCCCTGTCATTCTGAGGAGGCCGCTTGCGGCCGACGTGAGAATCTCTTTTGGGGTCGATTATTCCCATTGTCGTGTGACGAGACTCCCACGTCGCGCTAACGCGCTCCTCGGAGTGACATGGTGGGGCTTTGTCCCCTGTCATTCTGAGGAGGCCGCTTGCGGCCGACGTGAGAATCTCTTTTGGGGACGATTATTCCCATTGTCGTGTGCCGAGACTTCCACGTCGCGCTAACGCGCTCCTCGGAGTGACATTGCGGAGCGTACAAAGCGATATCCGCTATGTCCGACAACCTTCCAACGCACCACCCGGAGCGAAGCGACAACAGCCCCTCCCGAGGGAGGGGTGTGGGGTGGGGTCAGAATTGTAAAACGGCGCAAGCCGTCGCTTCGGTGGTCGACATTTGATCTGTCATTCCGAGGAGCGTGCTTGCACGCGACGTGGGAATCTCTCATCCCCGCCGCCCAAGCGTGCAGGCGTTACAGCCTGTTATTAAAATTCTTGGCGTCGCGGGCGTAGGCCTTGGCGTTGTCCGACAGGGTGCGCTCGTGCGGCGACGGATCCTCGTGCGGCTTGACGCGCGTGGGTTCGGCGCGCCGCTGCCCCTGTTCAAAGGCTATAAGCGATGCGGCGCGCACATCTGCCGCAGCGTTGGCCGCACTGTTTGCCGCACCGCTGGCCGTCGTCGCGTTATCCGCACCATTCACCACCGCACCGCCGGCCGTTGTCGCATTGTCCGCTGCGCCGGCCGTCGGAAGCGGGGGTGCGGGTGTCGGCTCGGAATCGATGTCGTCCTGATGCAGCACGTTGCGGTCGTCAGGCAGCGGCTCTTCGTGCTGCTCCTCGCCGCGCAACGCCTCCAAGAGCGAGCGTATGCCCTTGTCGATCGAGGCTTTAATCCCCTTTGCCTGCGTCTGACTGCTGCTCTTGGTTGCGGGCTGCGGCTGCTCTGCGGGGCAGTCTACTATCTCGTCGACCAACCCCGCCTCCAAGGCCTCCCGGGGCGAGAGCCAGCGTCCGCGGCCTCCGTTTTCGGCCATGAGCGTGCGGAAGGCCTCCTCGTCGCGTCCCGAGCGTGCGGCATACAGCGCCGCTAACCGCGCATCGGTCTGCCGCAGCATGTCGGCTTCGGCCTCCAACTCGGCGGCATTACCCTCGGCCGAGCATAACGAGTTGTGTATCAGATAGAGCGATGAAGCTGCTATCTGTCGGCACCCCTCCGATGCCGCCTGTGCCACTATCGTCGCGGCCGATGCCGTATAGCCGTAGCAGCATGTGGTGACCTGTGCTCCCGTGGCGCGCAGAGCCTCGTATATGAGCAGTGCGTCGTTGACATCGCCGCCCGTGGAGCGTATGTTAACCGTTATGTCGCGGCAGCCTATGGCGGCTATGGCGGCCACCTGCTCGCGAAACCTCTGATAGGTGGCCACGCGAGCCGTTGCGTCGTCGAACTGCCACTCCTCGGCCACGCCTATCGTACCCTCGATGTCGATCATCGCATGGGTCGCTTCATTCTTGATTTCGATTTTGGAATCCATTTTCACGTCTGATTTTTTCGATTGTGTAGAATGCGTGCCGCACCTTCTCATACGAACACGCCCTGCTGCGGCCTGTCAGCTCCATAGCCTCGCACCGCCCGTATCCGCGCGCCGTGAGCCGCTCCACCTCGCACCACAGCAGATACTGTTCGGCGCGCGAGATGTCGATAAGTCCGTATGCCGCCAAAATCGCTGTCGCCGGGCGGCTTATGCGGTTGCCGAGCAGCCGCCTTACGGCGCATGTTTGAAAATCGTTCGATAGTTTCATGTTTTGTCAAGTCGTTGTGTGATTTGCTTCTCAGTCGCGCATGACGCGCCGGAAGCGACACCGCGCCACCTCTGTCACAGGGTCGTAGCTCTCTATGGCGAGCAGCGTGAATAGCGACGACGACTCTGCGGCCGCGAGCCTGAACAGCGAGCGTATGTCGGCTCCGCCGCTCTCCAAGTCGAAGAGTGCGACATACTCCGCGGGTGCGAGCCGCACGCTGCATGTCAATGTCTGCCGGCACGACTCGCTGCGCAGCATGGCGTCGTAGTAGCGGTGCAAGCCCGTAAGCGAGTCGCGATCCTCGAAACAGAGCGTAAAGCCCTCGTTCAGACCGTCGCCCGCGAAGTGGAACGCCGCTAACGGATAGCCCTCGCCGGTGAGCGGATAGCCCCACTTCTCGCCCTCGGGCAGCCGCCCCATGCCGGCGTAGATCGCTATGCGCGGCGTTATGCCCGCCTCCTCGGCGGCCGAGTCGCGGTCGCCGGCGCGTATCACCGCGGCCGAGGGTGCGGCGCGGCACACCTGTCCCTGCGAGATGCTCGGTGCGAAGACTCCGTTGACCGAGGTCTGCCCGCCCTGCAACGTGCCGTATCCCGGCATCGTGAACGTCCACTCGCCCAACGGTGCAGAGCTGGCGGCATTGAAGCGTCCCACCACGCCGTCGCCGTCGGCATAACGCCATGTGCGCCGCTCGTGCAGCCCGAGCATCGTGTCGTGCCACTCCTGCCCCTCGCTCTCGATCTGCCTGCCGCGCCAGTCCTCCGTGTGACGGCCGAAGAAGTCGTCGTAAGGCTCGATGTATACGCGCCGGCTGTTGCGGTCGGAGTATATTTGCAGGTTGAACATCTGCCGAACAGCCTCGATCAGCTCCGACTGCCTGATGCGGTGGCACGCCACGTCGGCGAACTTCACTACCGACCCGTATCCCGCCTCGCCCGAGAATATCGGCCGCAGCGTGCATTGTTTCGACAGCGTCAACTTCTGATCCTCGTCGGCTCCGTGGAAATACATGAAGTTGAACACCTTGGGCGACGATGGCGAGATGCGCTCGGGCGGTGTGCGCACCCTCAGCTCCACGTCGCGCATGCCGCACTCCTCGACATATCCGTCGTATACAGCCCAGTCGCCGTCGTAGGGCACGTATGTCGTCGTGCCGCTGCGGCACACCGTCAGCTGCGGATTGCTCTCGACATCGGCCGGGGTGGTCACGAGCGCCGTGCGGGAGGCGAATTCCGCCATTCCGCCCAACCGGTATCTGTCGCCCGTCGTGTGACCGAACACCACGACGCGGTATTGGAACTGCGGTTTCAACCCTCCGCGCCTGTCTTCGAAGGGGTTGACCAACCCTATGTCGATGTCGCAGTCGTTGTCGACATGCACCGCATCGAAGCCCCGCAGCTGCGTGCGCGAGACGATGCGGTATTCGGTCGCATACTTTATGTAGTATTCGAATCCCACGGCTATCTCCCGCACGGGCTTAAACTGCGGACGCCCGTCGGTGAAGGTCATGCAGCCGCCCGTCGAAAACAGCTCCTCGCCCGTCACACTCCCGTCGTCGGCCTGCGTCGGCGTCACCGTGTCGACGAAGGCTCCTATGTTCGATGCGAACTTCGGCTCCCATGCGTAGACCATGCCCTCGGCATCGGCCGTCGCTGTCGCCTCGGCCTGCCGCCCGGCTATAAAATCCATCTTCGCACGCGCCGCCGCGGCATCGACCGACTCGTATGCGCCGCTCATGTAGAGGCTCTTGAACAACCGGCTCTGCATGAACTCGCTGCACACCTCGTACCCCGCGCTCTCGAATATCGACCTCAGTATTGACTCTACCGCCAGAAACGGGTGATACTCCTGCGGCATAAGCATCTGTTGAGGCAGCAGCAGCCCCTCCGCCGCCGTATCGGAGGTGTAGCTGTCGCGCACTACGGGCAGGAACCTCACGGCCTGCTCGCCGTGCCATGTCGCGGCTATGCCCGCCGTGTCGAGCAGCGCGGCGAAATCCACCTTCGACTGCCGGAGCATCGTAAGCGATGCCTGTTCTGCCCACTCCGCACCGCCGTCGCGTATGGTCACGTCATAATATGTCTGCCCCTCGGCGCGCACCACGCTCCGCAGCGTGACAACCCCTTTGAGCAGCTCCACACCGTCGGCCACGACCGATGCCGTGTGCAGCCGCCCGTTGAACCGCTCCTGCGAGTGTATGTCGTCGGCATTGCACATCAGTCTGTCCGTTACGGGCGATGACGGCAGTCTCACGGTCAGCGACCGCCCCTCGCGCCATGAGCCGATGTCGGTCAGCGCACCGGCATCGTAGGCCATGCTTATGCGCTGCGACAATACAGGCTCGCACTCCGTGCCGTCCAATATTATGCGTATCATCTCACACCTCCTCTCCATATCGTCTCGAACTCTATCTCCATGCAAGCCAATTGCTGCGGCTCGGGGTAGTCGGCACGGCGCGTGAGCAGCCGCAGATCATCCGTCACGCTACCCTCCAAGATCCACACGTGCGGCGAGAATAGCACCTCGTGCAGGGCGTCGTACTGCTCGCGCGTCTCGTATGCCGATGTCAGCCTCACCTTGTGCCGTCCGCCTGCGAGCCGCGCCGACACACCCTCCGCAGTCACTGTCTCGGCCACCGCCGCCTCAGCCGCCGTCGTCCGGCATATAGGGTAGGTGTAACACTCCAACCCTCCCATGCGGTTGTACCACATCACGCGCCGCGCCCCCTGCGGCCGCTCCGCAATGGTGTACTCCACAACGCCCAACGGCTCGCCGTCGCCGTAGAACGTCACCGCGATATGCGTCGCCGACGCGGGCAGATCGTCTGTTTGGAGGAAGAAATCGCACGGCGTGGCATCCGTCGGGAAGTATATCTCGCTCGTGCCGCCGTCCTCGCCGTCGGTCTCCACCGTGGCCGCCAACATCTCGGGCGCATAGAGCGTCACTATGTCGGTCTCGCCTCGCGATATCACCCTCTGCCCGGGCTGCGTGGTCATCATCACCGCCCGCGACGGGTCGTACTCCGCCCGGAACACCCGCCGCGGCTCGCTCTTTACGCCGCCCGCATCGACACTCACCGTCATGGCGCCCTCGGCATACGCGAACCCCGTGCGTTCGAGTATGTATGGCTTTCGCATCACGACCTTTCTCAGGTAGGGGGCTATGTCGGTCTGCGCCTCGGTTATACCGTATAACCTCTTCTTGGCGAGCGTCTCACCGCTCTCCTCGTTTATTATCATCACTTCGACATCCCTCTTTTCTCCCGATGCCGTTTCGAACCCGTATATCAATCGCCCGCCCCATGACGAGCCGTTGTTGGGGATTTTTGTAAATATCATAGTCTTTTATTTTGTGATTTTACGTACCTTTTTCGTGTCTTTTTCGTGAAAAGACATCATTTACTTCGCCTCGTTCGAATCCGCAAATGGGCAGTACGTCGAGTACAGCCCATCTGCGGATTCTTCACGTGCGGCTTGTAACTAACGCCTTTTGACGAAAAAGTAGGTTGTGGTGCTTAGGTCGCTATTCCCACCGACATGTCATTCTGAGGAGGCCGCTTGCGGCCGACGTGAGAATCTCGACACAATACCGAACAGCGAAAATAATCGTCCCCAAATGAGATTCTCACGTCGCAACTGCGTTGCTC
>CAZEXJ010000012.1:0-2762 GCA_964516585.1 uncultured Alistipes sp. | reverse complement strand
GTCGCACGAACTGACTTCACCCTTCCGGTTGGCTACAATGGTATTTACTGCTATGCTGTCATATCGCATCAGCTTGCCGCCTACGGGCAGCAGGTAGAATTCCTTCACGCCGCTTGCGGCTTTGCCGATGCACCAGCACATCAACATATTGAATTTTAATCCTGTTTTCCGACTGATCTTTACAAGACGCGACACGTCGAGCGTCTTGAAGAACGTCACCATAGGCATGGGCGCGTTCATCCACATCTCAAAGGCGTATGCCCGGTCGGTCTCGCTGGGATTTACTTCTTGCATACTTGTGTTGTCTATGTTTCATATATTTGCGGGCAAAAGTAGGAAAAATTGAACATAAATAGAATAAAATCATTCTTTATTTTTCGTTATCTACTAAATTCCGATTTCTCGCGCAGCAGCCTTTATTAAGTCAATCGGATGTTCGCAGGCTGTCAGATGCAGGTTCGAGGCAATACTCTCGACTGGCGAAGCCGGCAAATCTTTGTCTGTCGCAACTGCCACCATATTTTTTATGTTTCACTTTTTATTCGTAACTTTGCCCCGCAAAAACAGATGATGTTATGGAGATCGATGTAGAGGCTCGTGCGGAGGCTGCCCGTGCAAATTTCCTTGCCGGTTATAACTGTGCGCAGTCGGTTGTGATGGCTTATGCCGATGTGGCGGGTATCGACAGGGAGTTTGCCGCCAAGGTGTCGGCATCGTTCGGCGGCGGCATGGGGCGCATGCGCGAAGTGTGCGGTACGGTCAGCGGCATGTCGATGTTGGCCGGATTCATATCGCCGGCGACAGATCCGTCGGATATGGCGCAGCGCAAGGCCAACTATGCGCTTGTGCAGGAGTTTGCCGGCAAGTTCCGCGCAGAGAACGGGGCGATAGTCTGCCGTGAGCTGCTCGGATTGGACGGCACGCAGAGTTCGGCGCAGCCGTCGGAGCGCACACCGGAGTATTATCGCCGCAGGCCGTGTGCCGATTATGTCGCATCGGCGGCACGTATCGTCGGCGAGTATTTGGCAGGCAACAAATTGGGACAATAATTATAAGATATTGATTATGTTGAAAGGTGTGCTTTTCGATATGGACGGTGTCCTTGTCGATAATCTCGAAATACACAAACAGGCGTTCCGCATATTCTTCGAGCGTTACGGTGTTCACAAGTCGGCCGAGGATTTGAGCCGCGTATTCGGCATGGGTAACGACGACATCATGCGCGCCGTGATGCCGTATGACGTCATAGAGAGTGTCGGTTTGCAAGAGCTGGGAGCAGAGAAAGAGGTTATATACAGAGAGTTGTATGCGCCTATCATAAAGCCTGTCGCAGGTCTTGTCGAGCTGTTGAAGGCGTGCGAGGCAGCCGGTGTCAAATGTGCTGTAGGGTCGTCGGGCTGCACCGACAACGTCAACTTCGTGCTCGACACATGTGGTATTCGCCGCTATTTCTCGGCGACGGTGGCAGGCGACAAGGTGTCGAAGTGCAAGCCCGATCCCGAGATCTATCTCACGGCCGCCGCAGCCATCGGCGCCGACCCGTCGCAGTGCGTTGTCTTCGAAGATGCCGAGGCCGGCATCGAGGCCGGCAAGCGCGCGGGCATGAAGGTCGTCGCGTTGAGCACGACATTTACGGCCGATTTCCTGAAACAAACGCCTGCCGATATGATTATAGCCGATTTTACACAGATCGACATCGCGCGGATCGACTCGCTTCTCGCACGATAAACATATGGTTAAAAACAAGACAGACAAGACTAATGCCGCCCGTTTGCTCGATCGTGCCGGCATAGGATATTCGCTCGTGCCATACCAAGTCGACGAGGAGAACCTTGCCGCGACGCATGTCGCCGAGCAGTTGGGCGAAGATATAGCGACTGTGTTCAAGACGCTCGTGTTGCGCGGCGACCGCACGGGCTTGTTCGTCTGTGTGATACCGGGCGACCACTCGGTCGATTTGAAGGCTGCGGCCAAGGTTTCGGGCAATAAAAAGGCCGATCTTATACCGATGAAAGAGCTGCTGCCCTCGACCGGCTATATCCGCGGCGGCTGTTCGCCTATCGGCATGAAGAGACCTCTGCCGACCTATATCCACGCGAGTTGCTTGGCGCACGACTACATATATATAAGTGCCGGAGTTCGAGGTTTGCAGTTGCGCATCGCCCCGTCGGATTTGATCTCATACGTTGGTGCTACGGTTGCCGAAATAAGCCGCGAGGGGGAGTGACGGCGATCGGCCGGCATCAGGCCGATGTGTTTTCGCCTATTTTTTGAGACACTTCGCCGGAACCGGTCTCGCAAAAAAGCGATTGCGGTATAAGGAATTTATTCTTTTTTACCGAAACGGAGTGTATTCGACGGAGGCGGAGATGAAAGGAATTTAAGATATGACTGCCGGAATATCGATCGACAGTTATAAATTTTATCGATTTATTTTGCCAAAAGAAAAATAATACATACATTTGCACCACCAAAACGGAGATATCCATTTGGTGCGATGAATTCGTAGCTCAGTCGGTAGAGCACAACACTTTTAATGTTGGGGTCCCGGGTTCGAGCCCCGGCGAGTTCACCCTCCCACGCCAAACCGGCGTGGGATTTTTTGTTTCCACTATCATGTCGAGCGCCAAGACTCCCACGTCGCGTGCAAGCACGCTCCTCGGAGGAGTGTTTAGCGTCGAGACTCCCACGGTCGAAGCTCCGCTTCTCCCTCGGAGTGACATTGCGGGCGTTGCACTATTGCGGGGCATTGCACTATGTCA
>CAZEXJ010000011.1:0-8945 GCA_964516585.1 uncultured Alistipes sp. | reverse complement strand
TCGCGGCGCACGCATCGTGCTCGGCATGCCGCGCGGTTTCTACGACGGCTACGACCGCGAAATTCACGAGCTTCATATATACAAGCCTGTGGAGTGACCACCCGGCCGATGATGCCTGCTGCTGCAAATTTGTAATATATGCTTGCAATGACCGCACGTGTAGTGTCATAGTGGATATTTCAATTCGCAGAAAATTATAACGATCGGGCGATGCGGCACCTTTTGAAATAAAGGTGCCGCTTTTTTATCTTATAAATATGTTAATAAATTAAAGTGTCGTATTGGCTGAAAATGAATATAAAATTGGTCTTTTTAGCAGAAAATGCACATGTTGAAATAAAATTTCGTAATTTATTTGGATTATTGATTTTTTTGTATCATCTTTACATTCGAACGAAATTCTTGTGTTTACAATTTAAAAAAATTAGTTGTGAAAAACTGTATCAACAGGATGTTTCTCCTGCTACTTATGGTTTTGGCGGCATGTACCCACGATGAATATTCGCTTGTGCCTGCTGCTGAACCGGACACTGTGCCCGACAGTTATGCCGTTACAGTGGAGGAGGCTTTGACCAATCTCGACAACGAGTTGGCAATAATCTACGGCGGCGACAAGACTCGCTCTGAATATTCGCTGCCTCGCGTAAAATCGGTTCGCAGCATAAGCTACGACGAGTTGGCACCGGTTACCCGATCGGACGCTGTCCCCGATGACATCGACGACCTTATTTATGTCGTAGAGTTTGCCGAGGGAGGCTCTGCCGTGTTGGGCGCTGATAAACGTGTCGATTCCGTTTTGGCAATTTTGGACGAGACGGTACTCGCGCCCGAGGATTTGATCTCGGCTGACTGTAACAGTGACGATCTTACGTCGTATGTAGCATCGCTTATTGTGGACGGCGCTGTCGGACAGGCAGGTGCGAGCACACATGATTTTATTATCGAACGCCCTGTCTCGACGACAATCAGATGTATCAAAGATACGGTAAACGTGTACAGACAATCGCCGCTGTTAAAAACCAAGTGGCATCAGGGAAGCCCGTATAATGATATGTATAAAAATAAGACGAATGCAGGCTGTGGTGTCATAGCCGTTGCCCAAGTGCTGAAATACAACGAATATCCCGATAATATTACCATTAGCGGAGATATGTTCAACTGGTCGTTGCTCAGAGGCTGCCATTACGGGACAACCCAGACTTATACATCGAAGGTGGAGGCTGCACGGTTCGTATGCAGAATAGGTACCTATATGAATGTCAATGAGAATGGAGGAACTTACTCTTCTGATGCAGTCAACATGTTTAAGCATGTCGGATATAAATCTGTTAATTTGACGGAGTTTTCATATCCGGCTACATTGAGAATGATATTGAATAATAAGTTGGCATTCTTTATGCGGGGAGAGCATTCCGGTGCGGAATCTGGTCATGCATGGGTGGTCGACGGCTTGAATTCATATGATGTCGAGGATTGGGAAGTAACTTATGATACTACCGGCGTTCAGTTCGGTCGTCCTTTCCGCGAAATTTCCCGTCAACAGCTTTTAACTACCAATGTAAGAAAAGTGCATTGCAACTTCGGTTGGGGAGGGTTGTGTGACGGTTATTACACATACAATCTGTTCGACACTACAAAACGACTATCTGCCGATGACATAGATCAATCGGCCGGCGATTATGCTGGTATTGCCGGAGGCAGCGATAATTATATATTCAATAGCAACTTTAAGATGATAACATACTCTTTACAATAACACTATTAAATTCAGAATATTATGAAACGAATATTTTTTGCAGCCGCTGTCGTATGCAGCATATCGCTTTGGTCGTGCGATAACGATCAGGACAATCATGAACTGACTCCTTATGAGCAGGAGATATTTGAACTCGACAAGTTGATAGCTTCGCAATCGGATTTCGACGAGGCGGCTCTGATTGCCGATCTGACAAGCGGAACTATGATAACAAAGAAAAATTATTACTATTCGTCCGAGGGACCGTTAGGTGATTTGTATATTAACGGCGGCGCAATAGACGAAAAAATTATATTTTTTGAAAATGGTACCGGCAAGGACTATTATACCTCCTGTATACCGGGTGACACCTATCATTGTAGTAATTTTACATGGCGATACGATAGCTCTACCGGCTCGTTAATCACACACCGACAAGGATATGATATGGCTGGAATCTATTATGACGAGTGCTCGGCCAAGGTGCTCTATTATAACAGCGAGGATCATTTTTTGATCCTTGAAGGATCGTTCTTTTGTGTATACCGACGTGATGATATTGTTTTCAAAACTCGTATGACATTTGAGATCGATCCGGATCCCGCCACACGGGAATATGCTATGGGGTTATGCGATAATGAGTAATAGGGTTGGTCGGATCAACACTATGCTTGCATAAATAATTCCGGATCATTTTTTCGGCCGGCAGTCGGGGATTATCTCCGACTGCCGATGCTTTTTGGAGGTTCATCCTCAAAACCCGGTGGAGGAGGGAATGAAGAGATTGCCACGCCTCGCTGCGTTGCTCCTCAGAATGACATGGTACAACACCCCACAATGTCACTCCGAGGAGTGCGTTAGCACGACGTGGGAGTCTCTTGCTGAAACGCTCCCAAGCGCAGAGATTCTTCGTCGGCCTGCGGCCTCCTCAGAATGACAGGGCGAACGGGAGCAAAGTCTGTCTGTCATTCTTGGTCGTATTTAAAATGGTAAGCGCGCGTTCCTGAGGAAACGCGCGCTACGGTTGCATATTTGTGCAACGATGAATCGGAGTCGCCGCTATTTGAATAGCTGCGGTACGAACTCGGAGAGATAGATGCGCCAGTTGCGCCAGATGTGGCCGCCGTCGCTCTCGCGGAATGTGTAGGGGAAATTCATCGAGTCGAGCATGTTGCGGTAGTCGAGGTTGGCCTGCCACAGGAAATCGCTGTTGCCGCAGGCTATCCAGTATAGTTTCAGTCCGTTGTCGCGCTGCTTGGCGAGCGTCTCGGGGATATTTGCATACATCTCTACGCCGGCGGCGCGCTGCTTGTCGGGCATTATGGCGGCCGAGAACAGTCCGACGTAGTCGAATGTGTCGGGATAGATGCGCGAGATGTGCATCGAGTGGAATCCGCCCATCGAAAGACCGGCTATGGCGCGTCCCTGTTTTGCCGCCACGGTGCGGTAGTTGGCGTCGACGAACGAGATGACGTCGCGGAACGATCGCTCGAACGAGCCTTCCATCGTGCGGGGCAGTTGCGTGGTGGGCTTATAGAGTCCCTCTTTCGATTCGCCCGGGGCGGCCTGCTGGTCGGCATTGCCGTTGGTCATGACGACGATCATCTCCTCGGCCTTGCCGGCGGCGATGAGGTTGTCCATGATCTGTGCGGCGCGTCCCAAGGTTATCCATGCCTCTTCGTCGCCGCCCATGCCGTGCAGAAGGTAGAGCACGGGGTAGCGTTTGCCGGAGGTCTCGTAGCCGGCCGGAGTGTATATCGTCATGCGGCGCTCCATGCCGAGCGCGGGCGACGGATACCAGCATTGGGCGAGGGTTCCGTGCGGCACGTCCTGCACGCCGTAGAGGTCGCCGCGCTCGCCGCCGACGATGAATATGTTGGTCAGCGAGGCTATGTCGCGAACGAGATAGACGTTGTTGGGATCGGTCACTTTGAGTCCGTCGACGATGAACGAGTAGTTGTATAGCTCCGATGCGAGCTTGTCGGAGGTGTACTCCCAGATGCCGTCACTGCCGCGGGTCAGCTCCGTAACGCCCGGGGCGTCGAACTCTCCGTAGGGGGTTGTTACTCTCTGCGCAGGCAGGAAGTCGCCCGTGATCTCCACTTTGTCTGCTGCCGGGGCTATGAAGCGGAACGTTACCGTGCCGTCGGCGCGCACCTCGGGCGAAATGATCTGCTGGCCTCCCCACAGAGCCTCCTGTGCATCTGCACTGCCGATTGCGGCTAATGCCAGAAGCGATAAAACGAATTTTTTCATGATAGGTTAGGTAAACGGTTTGAATGTTTTGACCAATAAGCCATATTTTGCCGCCGCAGACCGGCATCCGACAACAACGAGCGCATGCGGATCATCTCGGCATGCGCTCGTTGCTGCGGTTGTTACTCTTTGGCGATAATGAGTTCCACGCCCGACTCCTCGATGTATTTGCGAACCTGTTCCGATACGCCGTCATCGGTGATTATCATGTCGATGCGATCTAACGAACATATTTTGGCGAATCCTCGGCGGCCGAACTTCGTCGAGTCGAGCAGCACGATGACCTGCGAGGCTGCGTCCATCATTTCGTTGGTCAGACGCGCCTCCTCCAATGTCGAGCAGGTGATGCCCGATTCGGCATCGATGCCGTCGGCGCCGAAGAATACCTTGGTGCAGTGTATGTCTTTCAACTCGGCGGCGGCCATGTCGCCGCGCACCGAAAGCGTATTCTTGTAGATGCGGCCGCCCAGCTGTATGATGTCGATCTTCTCGTTCTCGTTGAGCAGTACGGCCACGCGCAGGTCGGGGGTTACGACATTGAGGTGAACGTCTGTGGGGATCTGCTCGGCGAAGGCATAGAGCGTCGAACCCGATGCCACTATTATCGAGTCGTTGTCGCACACTAATTTGGCCGCTTCGCGGGCTATGATGCGTTTCAGTTCGGTGTTGATATGGCTCTTGACGTGTACGCTGATGTCGACCACATGCGGATTGGCGGGCGATGCACTGCCATGGGTACGGTACAAAACCTTCTGCGATTCTAAGAAACGCAGGTCCTTGCGGATAGTAGCTTTCGTGACGTTCAGTTCGTTGGCTATGTCGGCAACGCGTATATAGCCGTACTTGTTAAGCTGCTCCTGAATATACTTGTATCTTTCGGCAATGCTCATCGTAAAAATATTTAGTAGTCAATAATATCGCTAATGCTGCCAATATAGCTGCGGCGCTGTGGCGAGTCGCACCGATCGAATATTACGCCGCGACGGCATATTCTCGTCGTCGGGGGACTCTATCCACCTTACAAATATACAATTAAATCGGGATTAAAATATCGGTTTTGCAAATATTTTTTTCGTCGGGCGCGAAATATTTCGCCGTGTTCGTCGTTTGCTGCCCTGCGGCGGCTCTATCGCTCCACCTCGCGGCGGTTCATCAGTGCGTGGGTGATGGTCAGCTCGTCGACATATTCCAATTCGTCGCCGAAGCCTATGCCCCGGGCTATGGTGGTCACCTTCACTTCGGGGAAGGGTTTCAGGCGGTTGAGAAGATAGAAAAGCGTGGTTTCGCCCTCCACCGAGGCCGATATGGCGATGATGACCTCGCGTATGCCGCCGGCTGTGAGTTTGTCGCACAGCAGATCGATTTTCAGATCCGACGGACCTATGCCCTGCATGGGCGATATGACTCCGCCAAGCACATGGTACAGACCGTGGTACTGCGCCGTATTCTCGATCGACATCAGATCGGCCACCTGCTCGACGACGCATATCGTCGAGCGGTCGCGCCGCGGATCGGTGCATATAGGGCACATGTCAGTATCGGAGAGGTTGTTGCAGCTGCGGCAGTAGCGTATGTCGTGGCGGAACGAGGCTATGCTCGCAGCAAGCGAGTCGACCGTCGAGCTATCCATTTTGAGCAGGTGCATGGCCAATCGCAGCGCCGTGCGCCGGCCTATGCCGGGCAGGCGTTGCAACTCGCAGGTGACATTATCCAACAGTTTCGACACGTCGCGGGCGTTTTTATCGTATTGACTCTATGTCGCCGGTGCGTATCCACCCCTTTTCGCCGTCGGCGAAGGTGATCTCCGTCCACTCGTTGAGGGTGCGTCCCGTTGTCACCGTGACGCCTTGGCTTGGCTCGCGTATGATCTTGGTCTCGCTGTCGGGCGAGGAGTGTACGGGCGCAGTGTCGCGGCATACGACCACGGCCATGTTGTCGCGGCTTTCGACAGCGCGCTGCGAGGCGGCCAGCAATGTGGTGAGGATGAACAGCACAGCCAACAGCAGGGCGCCGTAGAATCCCGCCTTGCGCAGCGATATGTTGCGCGAGAGCAGGTAGAGTATGGTCAGGGCGAGCATGGCGGCGAGAATAACGATCGATACGGCACCCCATGCGTTGCTCGACAGCATGTCGCGCAGCGAACGCCATACGCGCGCCATGACGAACTCCGGCACGCCGTCGGTGTCGTTGGTGTAGTCGACGGCCAGATCGAGGTTGTATTGGGCGTCGCTCATCGAGGGGTCGATCTTCAATGCCCGCCGGTAGTTGAGTACGGCGCGTCCCAATTCGCCTCCGGCAAACTGCCGTCCGTTTGCGCCGACGTTGTTCTGTCCGGCCTTGAACCATGCGTTGCCGAGGTTGTAGAAGAGTTCGGCCGAGACGTAGCCTTGGTCGGCTATGCGGGTGAATGTCTCGGCCGCCTCGGCGAAGCGTTTGTCGGAGTAGGCCTCGGTGGCGTGCTGCCACAGCGCCCGGGCGGCATCGTCGGTCGAGGCGTTGTCTTGTGCGCCGAGCGATGTCGGCAGCATCATTACGACGGCCGTGACGACCGGCAGCAGAATTTTTATCTGTTTCATGCGCACTAACGTTTTACGATTGATTCGATTTTGGAGATTATCTCCATGGCGTCGGCATAGACTGTCTCCATTGAGTTCGATGTCGACGGTGCGTATTGCGCCTCGTCGCAGCGCGATATGATCTCGCAGAACTGCTCGGCGTCGGCGGCCGACACCCCGCGACGGTACAGCTCCTCGCGAATGGTCTCCTTGGTGAGGTTGGCCACCGGGATGTTGAACTTGTCGCTTATGTAGCCCCACAAGGCTTTGAGCATCTCCTCGTAGAACGGATGCCGCTGCTGCTGCTTCATGTAGCGTTCGGCCATGCGCAGACGCTGTACGGCCACTTTGTTGGCGTGCTTGATGCGACGCTGTACGATGTTGCGGTTCTCGCGTATGCGCTGGCGCATGACGGCGTAGACGACCACGAACGCCGCCACGATGACCACTACCAAGAGGAAGTAGAGCGGAGAGAACATGAACAGCCGCTGTTCGCGACGCAGCTTGCCGCTGTCGGTGTGTATGAAGCGTATGTCGCGGTCGAGCTGCTTCATCTTCTCGCCGTAGGAGGTCACCTGACGCGTATCGGCCGTGATGTCGGCTGCGGAGCCGTCGTTGGTGACGCTTAGGGTGACAGCCTCGGTGGAGAGCGTCACGTATTGCTGCTTCGAGGGGTCGAAGAACGAAAATTCGACGGGGGCTATGCGGAACTCGCCCGAAGAACGCGCCACGAACGGATATTCATATTTTATAGTTCCCGAGGTGCCTGCTGCCGAGACCTTTATCGAGTCGGAGGTCTTGGTGTCGTATATCTCGAACGACTCGGGCATCGCCACGCTCGGGGCGTCGATGAATTTCAGATTGCCGCGACCCGATATGGAGAGCGAGATGCTCGCGGCAGAGTTGACGCTGATCTTCGACGGCGGCATCGAGCCTTGCATGGTGAACTGTCCGACGGCTCCGTTGAAGCTGCTCGGCGCACCCTCGGGCAGAGGCTTGACGTTGAGTGTTATCTCGGGAGTGACCACCTTGCGGTTGACGTTGTGTATCTCCTGCCCTCCGAAGAAGGGGTCGAATCCGCGGCTGCTCTGCGTGACGATCTGCGCCACGGCCGTAAGTTCGGCCGGCTCGATGCGGAGCGCGCCCGACTGTTGCGGGTAGAGCAGATACTCTTTTAGCAGATATGTGTTGTAGACTTTGCCGCCAAGCTCCTCGCGCGAGGAGTTGTCCTCGCCCGCCGGCAGCTCCTGCGACCAGAAACCCTCGAAAGAGGGCAGTTTGACATTGTTGATCGCAGCTATCGACGTGCGGGTGTAGAGCACGATCGAGGCGCGGACGGCTTCGCCCTTGTAGACCGATGCCGACGACAGCTTGATGCGCAGCAGTATGTCGTCCTTGGCCACCTGAGCCTCGGGCGATGAACTGCTGTCGCTGCCGCGTGCGGCCTGCCCGCCGCCCTCATCGACGACCTCCACGGGCAGCGGCTTGGTCGAATACCTCCGTCCGCCGACGCTTATGTGCGCCGCACCGATGGTGTGGGTGCCTGCTGCCTGCGGCATAAGCACGTAGGTGTAGGTGTAACTCTCCGAGGAGGTCTCTTTGCCGTTGATCGAATAGACCTGCTGGCGTCTTGCCACGGTGGGGCCTGCAAGAATGTCGAATCCTGCGAAATCGGGAGCCTCGAACGAGTCGTCGTCGGGACGCGCGTCGACTTCGAACTCCACACGCAGGTATTCGCCCAACGGCGTTATGGTCGGCGCGTCGACCCTGAAGTTGGCGACTCCGCCGTCGGCCTGCACCGTGCCGAGCATGCACCACAACACAGTTGCCAATGCGACGACTCTGCGTAAAAAGTATCCTTTCATCTCTGCGATGTTATAAACGGTCAATTTCATGCCCTTCTCTGGCTTCGGCATAGTCCGAACAGGTTCGGCTCTGCGCTCGGCCTATTGGGAAAGGTCATCGATAAAATAAAACGCTGCGGCAGTCATATTATTATACGGCGGCCTGATTTTTATCATATTGCGGAGAGGGCTGCCCGACCTCCGGGCAGCCTCTCCGCAGTGCGGCGTGCGCCGAGGCTCTAATGAGCGAAGTCGGCGAAGAAGTCGTTGCCCTTGTCGTCGACGATGATGAATGCCGGGAAGTTCTCGACATAGATCTTTCTTACGGCCTCCATGCCCAACTCGGGGAAGTCGACCACCTCGACGCTCTTTATCGAGTTCTTGGCGAGTATGGCTGCCGGGCCTCCTATCGAACCAAGATAGAAGCCTCCGTTGGCCTTGCAGGCGTCGGTGACGGCTTTCGAGCGGTTGCCCTTGGCCACCATGACCATCGAACCGCCATGTTTCTGGAACAGATCGACGTATGGATCCATGCGTCCGGCCGTGGTGGGACCG
>CAZEXJ010000010.1:0-18053 GCA_964516585.1 uncultured Alistipes sp. | reverse complement strand
CTCCTCGGAGTGACATTGTGGGGCGCGCAAAGCGCACTTATCGGGATTACCGCCAACCGTTCCACGCCCCACCCGGAGCGAAGCGACAACAGCCCCTCCCGAGGGAGGGGATTGAGGGGTGGGGTCAGAATTGTATAACGGCGCAAGCCGTAGTTCTGTGGCCGACGTTCGTTTTCTCCCGCGTCGCGTGCAAAGCACGCTCCTCGGAATACCACCAAGAAATCTGTTATCGTCCGGCAATATTCAAATAAATTTTGCATTGCCCCTACTTATTCGTACATTTGTCTGATTAATATTTGGAATTATGGATTTATACTTTACGGGTCTTATCATCGGTGTGGCGACGTTCGGCATAATAGGAGTGTTCCACCCCATGGTCATCAAGGGCGAGTATTATTTCGGCGTGAAGTGCTGGCGGGCATTCCTCGTAATGGGCATCGTGTCGGTGGCGGCATCGCTGTTTGTGGCCGATGTCTTGTGGTCGACGCTGTTGGCCGTGTGGGGAACATCGTCGTTTTGGAGTATCGGCGAGGTGTTCGAGCAGCGCAAGCGTGTCGAGAAGGGATGGTTTCCCAAGCGCGAGCCGAAGCGAAAATGAAAAATATTCGGCGGCAGATGTTATATTCTGCCGCCGTTGTTCGTCATATAGTTGAAATGCGACAAAAAAGATTGATTGACCGATGAAGATCGACCGTTACAACGAGTTGATGCTCTCTACCAAAGATGTGGTGTATCGCGTGGCTTTGAGCCTTGTCGGCAATGCTGCCGATGCCGAAGACGTGACACAAGACATCTATGAAATGGTGTGGCGCAGACGCGACGAGATATTGAGAATGAGCAACCCTCGTGCGTATGTCTTGCGGTCGGTCAGAAATCTCTGCTTCGACAGGTTCCGTGCGGTCGACCGGCACGAACGATCGTTGGCGGCGGTCGGATATGCAAGCGAATGCAGTGCCGATTACAGAGCGCAATACGATGCCGCGGATGAGTGTCAGATCGTCGAACGCATCATATCGCAGTTGCCCGAACGTCAACGTCTGACAATACATTTGCGCGATGTTGAGCAATGGGAGATCGATGAGATAGCCGAGGTGATGCAGAGCGACGAGACGAGCGTGAGGATGAATTTGTCGCGGGCGCGACGAACGGTTCGCGAAGAATTTTTAAAGATTATGAACTATGGAGTACAATGAGATCAAACGATTGTTAGACCGCTATTTCGACGGCGAGACGACTCTCGACGAGGAGCAGACGCTGCGACGTTACTTCACATCGGCCGCCGATATTCCGGCAGACCTGCGTTATGCTGCTCCTATGTTCGCCTATGCAGCCAAAAAACGCGCGCAGACGCGTCCTGTGGCGGCTAAGACGGAACACAGCCGGCTGCCGCGCCGCAGATTCGGAGTGTTTGCGGCGGCGACGGCAGCGGCGGCGGCCTGTATCGCGATAGGAGCTGTGATCGTATTCCGCGGCGGCGATTTTCGACAGGACGCAGTCTCGAACGAGGTATATTGTTATCTCGACGGTCGTGCCATAACCGATCGGGCTGAGGCCGAACGGGTGACGCGCCGCGTGTTGGACGGCGTGCAGGCCGACTTGGCACACTCGTCGGAGCTGTTGGCCTCGTTGCCGATATTCACCAAGTAAAATAACCATAATTAGAATAATTCCAAATATTTGCAGTGTATGAAACATACCATTTTGTTATTGATGTCGGCCACTGTCTTTGCGACAGCCGGAGCACAGCAGGTCGATTCCCAAACGATCTATCTCAACGATTCGCAGAAATCTTCGTTAAGTGTAAACGGCAGCGACGCCACGCTGTCGGTAGGCGGCGTGTCGTTGACTTTCGGAGAGCCGCAGCCGGTGCTGTCGATCGGTGAATTCGGCAAGACGAAGAACCGCTGCAAAGTATCGTTCGCCGGAATCGACAGCGTATCGTACAACCATTTGGCGCTCGTGGAGCTTGGTTTCTGTCAGATAGTCAACACCGATTACGGAGCCTATGCCGCCGCAGATAGCGGCTTTCTCGATCTGAACAACGGCAAGTCGATACAGATGACATTCAACCTGTTTACCTTCAATACCCTGCTCAACAAGAGCCGCACGCTGGGTCTGTCGATCGGTTTGGGATTGGAGGTGGACAACTTTACGTTTTCGAACGATCTGACGATAAAGTATGCCGACGGCATGATGCGCCCCGAACCTATCGATGCGTCGTATAAAAAATCGAAACTCGTGGCCACCTATCTGCACATGCCTGTCATGCTCGACTGGAATATAAAGAAGGGGCTGTTTCTTGCCGCAGGCCTTAACTTCGACCTCAATATCGGAGGCCACACGAAGATAAAGTTCCCCAAGGAGAAGTATCGCAACTGCAATCTCAATCCGTTCGATATAGGCGCTACTGTCCGTTTGGGATTCCACCGCTTCTATGTCTACGGCAACTACTCGTTCTTCGAGATGTTCAAGCAGGATCGCGGCCCGAAGGCGCGTCGCATGTCGTTCGGTGTAAGCTTGTGGTTTTAAACAAAATAAAAGATGTAGCGTATGAAACGTTTGATAGTATTGCTGCTGATGTTGTCGCCTTTGGCGGCCGTGGCGCAGAATGATGCCTACAAGGCTCTATTCGACAGTTGTGTAGGACGTGAGGGCTACTCTACCGTGCAGGTCACCAAACAGATGCTGCGCATGATGGACAGCAGCTATAACCAGACATTGGCTTCGATCGACGGTGTGATGTCGATCACGTTGGATTCGGCCGATGCCTCTGCTATCGCGGAATTCCGCAAAAGGTGCGACCGTATGATCGGGCAGTCGGGATTGTCGGTGATGATGTCGGCCAATGACGGCGGAGACTCGGTTAACATCTATACCCGGACGGTTGATGGCCGTATAAAGGAGGTGATCGTCATGACATTTTCATCATCCTCGGTGGTGGTTGTCGATGTGGTGGGAGATTTGACCATGAAGCAGATTTCGCAACTCAATTTGTCGACCGAATAAGCATAAACACAGTTAGTTAAAATATTAGGTTTTTCCGACGGCAGGATACATCGCGTATTCTGCCGTCGGTTGTGACAGGATAAGCCCTGTGTTGCACGATATGCTTAATTTGACTATATTTGCGCCGGCAAATGAAACGATTGATCTACATAGCAGCTGCCGTGTCGGTATGTGCGTGGATAGCATTCGATGCCGCCCGGAGTGTACCAACAGCGGCCGATGTGCCGCAACCGGTTGTCGGGTGCGACACCGTGCGCATAGTCTTCGGCGGCGATTTGATGCAGCATCTGCCTCAGGTGTCGGCGGCGCGAACAGCCGACGGCGGTTACGACTACGGACGTTCGTTCGGGCATGTGGCGCATTATTTTCGTGATGCCGACATTGCCGTGGTCAATCTCGAAACCACCCTGTCGCCCGACGGCCATTATACGGGTTATCCGTGCTTCAAGTCGCCGGCAGAGGTGGCCGGAGCCATGGCCGACATGGGCATCGACATAGCCGTCATGGCGAATAATCATTGTTGCGACAGATCGAGCCGCGGCATAGCCTCTACGGTGGAGGCGTTGGACAGCTGCGCCATACGTCATACGGGCGTATATGTCGATTCGGCGGATTATCGCCGCAACAACATCCTGCGCTTCGATCATCGGGGCGTGCGTTTCGCCATGATAAACTATACCTACGGCACCAACGGCATACCTGTGCCGAAAGATCGCATCGTCAATCTGATCGATACGGCGGTCATCGCGCGCGATATCTCGGCGGCCGACCGCGACAGCGTCGACTGTCTCATCGCGTTCATGCACTGGGGCAACGAGTATGAACGTCGCGAGAGCGCCGAACAGCGGCGGCTGGCAGGCTTTTTGCGCCGCTGCGGCGTCGACATAGTCATAGGCAGCCACCCGCATGTCATACAGCCGTTTGAGGTCGATTCCGCGGGCGTTGTGTTCTATTCGTTAGGCAATTTGGTGTCGAATCAGCAGCGACGCTATTGCGACGGCGGATTAGTGGCGGCAATCGATGTCATCCGCTGCGATACGCTGCCTGCTTTGAAATATGAAGTCGAGGCCACGCCGGTGTGGGTGTTGTGTCCGGGTTATCGTATCCTGCCGCCGGAGGTGGCCGACACGCTGCCGATGCCGGCCGATGCACGCCGCCGATACGAGCGGTTCATGGCCGATACTGAGGAGTTGTTATACCGATGAACGATAAGAGCCGCTTGCAGAGAGCGGCTCTTGGTTTAGTCGTCAATAGTTGTCGGCTCGCGGCTCGAAAAATGCCTGAGGATGTCCGCAGGCCGGACATTTGAGCGGAGCTTCGCTCGCCTTGCAGATGAAGCCGCAGTTGCGGCACTGCCAGACGGTCTCGCCGTCGCGAACGAAGAAACTGCCGTCGGTCATGCGGCCGAGAAGCGCTAAATAGCGGCGTTCGTGCTCCGCCTCGACCTTCGCTATGGCCGCAAATACGGAAGCTATCTCTGTGAAGCCATCTTCCTTGGCCGTGCGGCCGAAGTCGGAATAGAGCATATCCCACTCCTCGTGTTCGCCCTCGGCTGCGGCCAACAGATTTTCTGCGGTCGTGCCTATGCGCCCGGCCGGATATGAGGCGTTGCGGATCGTGGCTTGTCCCCCTTCGAGGAACTCGAAAAATCGTTTTGCGTGCGCCCTCTCCTGATCGGCCGTGGTCTCAAATAGTGCGGCGATCTGCTCGTAGCCCTCTTCGCGTGCCGCCGATGCGAAGAACGTATAACGGTTGCGCGCCTGACTCTCTCCGGCGAATGCCTTCAACAGATTCTCCTCGGTGCGCGTTCCCTTGATGCTCTTTGTTTCCATGTGTTGTCCGATTATCTGCGGCTGTGAGGACGCAAAATGCAGACCAAAGCGCCGCGAATTGTTATATTCGGAATAAATTTCCTATCTTTGTACGATTGAAGCGAATATAACTTAATTACATATGGCGGACGAAAAGATTATTTTCTCGATGGTTGGCGTGAGCAAAGTGCTCAACAATAACAAAAAGATTCTCAATAACATCTATCTGTCGTTCTTTTACGGCGCAAAGATCGGTATCATCGGTCTCAACGGCTCGGGCAAATCGACGTTGATGAAGATCATCGCCGGAATCGACAAGAGCTATCAGGGCGAGGTGGTATTCTCGCCGGGTTACACGGTGGGTTATCTCGAACAGGAGCCGCAGCTCGATGCCTCGAAGACGGTGAAGCAGGTCGTCGAGGAGGGTTGTGCCTCGACAATGGCTCTGTTGAAGGAGTACGAGGATATCAACATGAAGCTGTGCGAGCCTATGGACGACGACGAAATGGCGCGTTTGATAGAGCGGCAGGGCGAGCTGTACGAGCAGATCGACCATGTCAACGGCTGGGAGATCGACAGCGTGTTGGAGCGCGCCATGGACGCGCTGCGCTGCCCCGACGCCGATCAAAACGTCAGCACATTGTCGGGAGGCGAGCGTCGACGCGTGGCGTTGTGCCGCCTGCTGTTGCAGCAGCCCGACGTGTTGCTGTTGGACGAGCCTACCAACCACCTCGATGCCGAGAGCATAGATTGGTTGGAGCAGCACTTGCAGCAGTACAAGGGTACGGTTATAGCCGTAACGCACGATCGTTACTTCCTCGACAATGTCGCAGGCTGGATCCTCGAACTCGATCGGGGCGAGGGCATTCCGTGGAAGGGCAATTATTCGGGCTGGCTCGAACAGAAGACCCGGCGCATGGCCATGGAGGAGAAGCAGGAGAGCAAACGCCGCAAAACGCTCGAACGCGAGTTGGAGTGGGTGCGCATGTCTCCTTCGGGTCGTCACGCCAAGAGCAAGGCGCGTCTTTCGGCCTACGACAAATTGATGAATGCCGATGCCAAGGAGCGCGAGGAGAAGTTGGAAATCTATATACCGAACGGCCCGCGCTTGGGCGATGTGGTCATCGAAGCGCAGAACGTTACGAAGGCTTTCGGCGACAGGGTGCTCTATGAGAATCTCAATTTCTCGCTGCCGCCTGCCGGCATAGTCGGCGTCATCGGCGCCAACGGTACGGGCAAGACCACTCTGTTCCGTATGATCATGGGGTTGGAGCAGCCTACGTCGGGCAGTTTTCATGTGGGCAGTACAGTAAAATTGGCATACGTCGATCAACAGCACAAGTCGATCGATCCCGACAAGACGGTCTACGAGGTCATATCGCAGAACAGCGACTTGATAACGCTCGGCAACCGGCAGGTGCCTGCGCGTGCATACGTCGGCCGGTTCAATTTCAACGGCGCCGATCAGGAGAAAAAGTGCGGCGTGCTGTCGGGCGGCGAGCGCAACCGCCTGCATTTGGCACTTGCGTTGAAGGAGCAGGGCAACGTGCTGCTGTTGGACGAGCCGACCAACGACATCGACGTCAATACGCTGCGAGCCTTGGAGGAGGGCTTGGAGAATTTCGCCGGCTGTGCCGTGGTCATCTCGCACGACCGCTGGTTCCTCGACCGTATCGCTACTCACATATTGTCGTTCGAAGGCGATTCGCGCGTTGTGTTCTACGAGGGATCGTACAGCGAATACGAGGCATGGAAAAAGGCGCAGGGCGACGATTCGACGCCGCACCGCGTGAAGTATAAGAAGTTGATGGAATAAAACAAGTGAAGATATGGCACAAAAACCGTCTATTCCCAAAGGTACGCGCGACTTCTCTCCGGCGGAGATGATGCGTCGCGGATATATATTCGAAACCGTAAAGGGCGTGTTCCGATTGTTCGGATATGCCCCGTTGGAGACTCCGTCGATGGAGAACCTGTCGACGCTGCTCGGCAAGTATGGCGACGAGGGCGACAAGCTGCTGTTCAAGATACTTAATTCGGGCGACTATGCCGCCGGCCTTGCCGACGGCGAGGTGCGCACGGCCTCGAAGATATGCGAAAAGGGTCTGCGTTACGACCTGACCGTCCCGTTCGCCCGCTATGTGGTGCAGCATCAGAGCGAGATAGTGTTCCCGTTCAAGCGTTACCAGATACAGCCCGTGTGGCGCGCCGATCGTCCGCAGAAGGGGCGTTACAGAGAGTTCTATCAGTGCGACGTCGACGTGATAGGCTCGCGCTCGCTTTTAGGCGAGGTGGAGTTGGTGGAGATCGTCGAGCGCGTGTTCCGCAAACTCGGCATTTCGGTTACGTTGAAGATGAACAACCGCAAGATACTGTACGGCATAGCCGAGACCATAGGCCATGCCGACAAGATGATCGACATCACGGTTGCTATCGACAAGCTGGATAAGATCGGCATAGACAATGTCAAGGCCGAACTGCGCGACAGAGGTATCGGCGACGAAGCTATTGCGCGACTTCAACCTATACTCGAACTAAGCGGCTCGAACAACGAGAAACTTGCGAAGTTGCGCGAGATAATAGGAGGCTCGGAAACGGGCTTGAAAGGCATCGGAGAGATGCAGACCATATTCGACCATGTGTCGCGATTGGGCATCGAATTGAAGATCGAGCTTGATTTGTCGCTGGCGCGCGGACTCAACTACTATACCGGTGCGATATTCGAGGTCAAGGCCGACGATTTCCAGATCGGATCGATCTGCGGTGGCGGCCGCTACGACGATCTGACCGGCATATTCGGCATGCCCGACACTTCGGGTGTGGGCATATCGTTCGGAGCCGATCGCATTTACGACGTCATGGTGGGACTCGATCTCTTCCCCGAGGAGGTCGACTGCTCGACGCAGGTGATGTTCGTCAATTTGGGCGAGCAGGAGCAGGCTGTGTCGTTGCAGTTGCTCAGAGAGTTGCGCAATGCCGGCATAGCTGCCGAGATATATCCCGAAAACAGCAAGATGAAGAAACAGATGGAGTATGCCAACCGTCGCGCCATACCCCACGTTGTCATCATCGGCTCGCAGGAGGTCGAGCAGCGCGAGGCGACCGTGAAGGATATGCGCACCGGCGAGCAGCGCAAGGTCGGTTTCGACATGCTTGCCCGGAGTTTTGTCAAGCAGCATTAGATGATGAAGGGTCTGGTCTGCATAGCCGCTGCCGCCTGTATGGCGTTTACTTCGCCGGTTGTCGTTGCACAGTCGGCGTCAATGTCGCGCAGCGATGTGGAGCAGATACAGAAACTCAATTACTTCTATCGGTTTCTAAACAACAACTATGTCGACGATGTCGCATTGGACGAGGTTGTCGAGCAAGCTATAATCAACACTCTTTCGCAGCTCGACCCCCACTCGGTCTATCTGACGGCCGATGAGATGACGGCTGCCAAGGAGAGTCTGAACGGGGAGTTCAGCGGCATAGGCGTGGAGTATGCTGTTTATCGCGATACGGTCATCGTGGTCAATACGATCTGCGGATCTCCCGCATCGGCTGCCGGCATATTGCCCGACGATCGCATAGTGTCTGTCGACGGCGAATCGGTTGTCGGCATATCGCGTGCCGATGTGCCGCGGCGGCTGCGCGGCGAGCGCGGTTCGATTGTCAGGCTCGATGTGGTGCGTGGCGGCCGTCATCTGCCCGCGTTTACGTTGAAGCGTGACAATATCCCGTTGAATACCGTCGCGGCATCGTATCGCGACGGGTCGATCGGATATGTCCGCGTCGACAGATTCGCCCACACGACAGTGAGCGAGTTTGCGCGTGCCGTATCGGATTTGGGGGCGATCAAAGGGTTGATAGTCGATTTGCGCGGCAATGGCGGCGGAGTGTTGGAGGCGGCCTTGGGCATGGCCGGGATGTTTTTGCACGACGGTGCGAAGATCGTATCGACAAGCGGACGCGCCGGCGGCGACAGACATTATCGCGCCTCGGGCGGCGGCGAGTTGACAGAGCTGCCGTTGGCCGTATTGATCGACGAAGAGTCGGCCTCGGCGAGCGAGATCGTTGCCGGCGCGTTGCAGGATTGGGACCGTGCTGTCGTTATCGGCCGGCCGAGTTTCGGCAAAGGATTGGTGCAGCGTCAGGTGGAGTTCGGCGACGGTTCGGCCATGCGCCTTACGGTGGCACGCTACCGAACGCCGTCGGGGCGCATCATTCAGCGTCCCTATCGCAACGGGCACAGCAGCGAGTATTATCAATCGCATTATGAAAGATACGCCTTCGCGGCCGATACCGTGCCTGTGAACGATTCATTGCTGTTTTATACGCTTAAATTAGGCCGCAAGGTCTATGGCGGCGGCGGTATTGCGCCCGATATCATCGTGGAGGCGGATACCGCGGCGCAGACGCAATATTTTCACCGCTTGGCCGCTTCGGGTGCGATAGGCGACTATCAGTTGGCATACGTCGCTTCGCATCGCGACTCGCTGCTGCGGCGATACCCCGATCTTTCCGATTATGACGAGCGATTCTCTCTGACGGACGAAGATATTGCCGATTTGATCGACATGGCGCGCGAGCGCGGGGCGGAGCTTGACGATGGCGAATACGACACGTCGAAAGATCTGCTTGCACTCTATGTAAAGGCTCTCATCGCCGAACGCATATATCCTCGCGGAGCATTTTATTACATCTACAATCGTCGATACGATAATGTGTATTCCGAAGCTGTCGACATCATAACCCGATTGTGTGCCGGGGCGAACAGCGATATGCCGATTTGTCTGCCGTAAGCATTTGCCGATGAATCGTTATTTCGAGGTGAAATTTGGATAGTTGTATTTTTTTTCGTAACTTTCGTTAAAGAAATGCAATTAACAAGATAAATCTTGGGACAATTATGATATCGGATACCATGTCTCGCCGCGACGGAGACGAATACGGCGAACAAATCTACACGAAGGCGGTGCGTGCCGGTAAGCGGACATATTTCTTCGATGTCAAGGCCACGCGCAACGACGACTATTATCTGACCATTACCGAATCGCGCAAGAAGATCGATTCTGATGGATCGAGTGTGTACAGCCGGCACAAGATATACCTCTACAAGGAGGATTTCAAGAAGTTTATGAACGGCCTGTCGGAGATGATCGATTATATCAAGCTGCATAAACCCGAGTTTTTCGAACACGACGATGCCGATCGTGGTGAGGTGACGGTCGACGATGTGTTCGACAGGTTGTAGACCTTTTGTAAAACGCGCAGTCGCGACGCGGGAATCTCGGTACCCGACTGAAAAATGACTCCCCGCCGGATTTTGCAGGTGAGTCTATAATACCGTATTTTACGAAATATAGTGACAAAGTATCTCCAATTTTTGTATATTTGCCGAAAATTAGTCAGGTAATGAAGATATTCAAGCGACTGTACGATTGGGTGCTTTCATGGAGCGAAAGTCGTTGGGGCTGGGTCGCCATGTTTGTGATTGCCTTGTTCGAGGCCAGCTGGTTTCCGCTTCCTCCCGATATTCTGTTGATAGCCTTGTGTTTGGGCGCGACCAAGAAGTCGTTCCGATTCGGCGCCATTTGTCTTGTCGGGTCGGTTATCGGCGCTATGATAGGCTACGGCATAGGTTATTTCCTGTGGCGCAATTCCGCCGGGGACTACACCTCTATCGCCAACTTCTTTTTCGACCACGTATTCAGTGAGGAGAGTTTTGTAAATATCGGCGAAATGTACGACAAGTACAATTTCTGGATAGTCTATACCGCCGGTTTTACCCCTCTGCCGTTTAAGCTGTTTACCATATCGGCGGGTGTCTTCGATATCAATTTCCCGATGTTCGTACTCGCGTCGTTAGTGTCTCGCGCCATGCGCTTCTTCCTGATAGCTTGGCTTATATGGCGATTCGGCGCGCCGATCAAGTCGTTTATCGACAAATATTTCAATTTGTTGGCTACATTGTTTACGGTAATACTCATCGGCTTTACCGTGCTGGCGTTCTATCTGATAGGCGACGGCGACAATGCGGAAGACGATGCGGCGCCGACGACCACGGAAGAGGTAGTGCCGGCCGCAGAACCGTCCGATGCCGGCGCTGCAATCGAATACGGCACAGATCTCCCCGCTCCATGCGACAATACGGCCTTATAGGACGCCCTTTGGCGCACTCGTTTTCGCAGCGGTATTTCGAGCGTAAATTTGCGCACGAACATATCGCCGATGCCGAGTACCGGTTATACGAGTTGGAGAGTATTGCCGATGTCGTGCCGCTGTTGTCGTCTGTGCCCGAATTGCGCGGATTAAACGTTACGATCCCCTACAAACAGGCCATACTGCCCTATCTCGATTCTGTATCGCCGGAGGCGGAGGCCGTAGGCGCGGTCAATTGCGTCGATATACGCGACGGCCGCATGAGAGGTTATAATACCGATGTGGAGGGCATAAGGGCGGCATTGGCTGCGCTGCTTGCAGGCCGCACGCCACGGGCGGCGCTGATTCTCGGCAGCGGCGGAGCCTCGCATGCCGTGCAGTTCGTATTGGCGCAATGGGATATACCCTACTCTCTTGTATCGCGCGATGCGGCCAAGGGCAATATGACTTATGCCGATGTCGATGCCGAAATAATTCGTTCGCACGAACTGATAGTCAACGCCACGCCCGTAGGCATGTGGCCGAGGGCGGATGCGGCGCCCCGGCTGCCATACGATATGCTAAGCGCGAACAACATGCTGTTCGACTTGATATACAATCCCGAGCAGACTGCCATGATGCGACTGGCCTCGGAGCGCGGAGCCGCTGTTGCGGGCGGTTGGGAGATGTTCCGCGTGCAGGCCGAGGCTTCGTGGCGGATATGGAACGACCGGGGCTAACATCGGTCGGACATCAACAGCCGTTGCGCCTGCTCCAAATCCTCCTCGCGCACCATCAACTGCGAGGGCATTGCACCTATGGGATAGACCATCGACATGTACTCGTTGCGTAACGAACAGAATATGCCTGCGCTGTCGAGTATCGATTTGGCAATCTCGGCTTGCATCAGATTGTCGTAAGATTGCAATACTACTAAATTTTCGGTTGCGGTATTCATAACTCTCGTGTTTTATGTAAAGTTAGCTCTTTTGTTGATAAAATGCAATCTTCATACTAAATAAATACGGGATTATTTAATTATATTTGCAAAAGTAAATTGAAGGGTAATTTTATGCACGAATTCGTACATCTTCACGTACACTCTCAATATTCGATCCTCGACGGTCAGGCAAGCATTCAGCGGCTTGTCGACAAGGCTATCAAGGACGGTATGCCGGGTGTTGCCATTACCGACCACGGCAACATGTTCGGCATAAAGGAGTTTTTCAACTACGTCAAGGAGAAGAATTCGGCGCGTCGCGATGCTGTTAAGTCTTTGTCCGCTCTCATCGAGCGTCTGCAAAACGGCACGGCTTCGGCCGAGGAGGCGGGCGGCGATATTGCGGCGGCGCTCGATAAGGCGCAGCGCGATTTAGCGGCGCTGCCCAAAGAGGATTTCAAGGCCATAATCGGCTGCGAGGTCTATGTGGCGCACCGCCGCCTGTTCAACAAGGAGGGCAAGAGCGATCAGAGCGGTTATCACCTTATACTCTTGGCTAAAAATGCCGTCGGCTACCACAACCTTATAAAGATAGTGTCGAAGGCGTGGACAGAAGGGTTCTATATGCGTCCGCGCACCGACCGTGTGGAGTTGGAGAAGTACCACGAGGGCATAATATGCTGTTCGGCATGTCTGGGCGGAGAGATCCCGCGTCTGATACGCGACGATAAATTCGAGCAGGCCGAGGATGCTGTGAGGTGGTTTCACGACCTTTACGGCGACGATTACTATTTGGAACTGCAATTGCACAAAGCCACTGTCGAGCGAGCCAACCACGAGGCCTACCCGTTGCAGCTGAAGGTCAACGAGAAGCTGAAGGAATACTCGAAGAAATACGGTATAAAATTGGTGTGCACCAACGATGTACACTTCGTCGACGAGGAGAATGCCGAGGCGCACGACCGATTGATATGCCTCAGTACGGGCAAGGATTTCGACGATCCGAAGCGCCTGCTCTACTCGAAGCAGGAGTGGTTCAAGACGACGGCCGAGATGAATGCCATATTCGGCGATGTGCCGGAGGCGTTGGACAATACGGTGGAGGTGTGCAACAAGGTGGAGAGCTATACGATCGATCATCCCCCTATCATGCCGACATTCGCTATTCCCGAGGAGTTCGGCACCGAAGAGGCGTATCGCAAAAGATATACGGAGAAGGACTTGTTCGACGAGTTCACGCAGGACGAGAACGGCAATGTCGTCATGAGCGAGTCCGATGCCGAGAAGAAGATCGCCAAATTGGGCGGTTACGACAAACTCTATCGTATAAAGTTGGAGGCCGACTATCTGCGCAAACTCACTTTCGACGGCGCCAAGAAAAGATATGGCGACCCTCTGCCGAATGATATCGAGACGCGATTGATATTCGAGTTGCACGTGATGAAGACAATGGGTTTCCCCGGTTACTTCCTCATCGTACAGGATTTCATACGCGCCGCCCGCGAGGAGCTTGATGTGTCGGTCGGTCCGGGTCGTGGTTCTGCCGCAGGTTCCGCCGTGGCCTACTGTTTGGGCATTACACAGATCGATCCGATCGCCTATGATCTGCTGTTCGAGCGCTTCCTCAATCCCGATCGTATATCGTTGCCCGATATCGATATCGACTTCGATGACGACGGCCGCGGCCGCGTGTTGAACTGGGTGACGCAGAAATACGGCAAGGAGAAAGTGGCGCATATCATCACATACGGTACCATGGCTACGAAAATGGTACTGAAAGATGTGGCGCGCGTGCAGAAGCTGCCGCTGGCTCAGGCGAACAATCTGTGCAAGTTGGTGCCCGACCGCATACCCGATCCCAACGATAAGGACAAACTGTTGAAAGTCAATCTGCCCAATGCCATAAATGCCGTGCCCGAGTTGAAGGCGGCCGAGGAGTCGACCGATCCGGTGTTGCACGATACGATGATGTATGCCAAGATGTTGGAGGGTAACGTGCGCGGTACGGGCGTACACGCCTGCGGCACGATCATCTGCCGCGACGACATCACCGACTGGGTGCCGGTCAGCACGGCCGACGACAAGGAGACGGGCGAGAAGATGCTCGTGACGCAGTACGAGGGTTCGGTTATCGAGGATACGGGTCTGATAAAGATGGACTTCCTCGGTTTGAAAACGTTGTCGATCATCAAGGATGCCGTGGAGAATGTGCGCATGACGCACGGAGAGAAGATCGATATCGACTCTATTCCGATCGACGATCCGAAAACATATAAGCTCTATTGCGACGGCCGCACGGTAGGTACGTTCCAGTTCGAGTCCCCCGGTATGCAGAAATACCTGCGCGAGTTGCAACCCTCGACTTTCGAGGATCTTATTGCCATGAACGCGCTGTATCGCCCGGGACCGATGGATTATATCCCCGATTTCATCGACCGTAAACACGGCCGGAAGCCTATCGTCTACGATATTCCCGAGATGGAGAAGTATCTCAAAGATACTTACGGCATCACGGTCTATCAGGAGCAGGTCATGCTTTTGTCGCGACTGTTAGGCGGCTTCACGCGAGGCGAGTCCGATACGCTGCGTAAGGCTATGGGCAAGAAGATCAAGGCGAAACTTGACGAACTGAAACCGAAGTTTATCAAGGGCGGCAAGGCCAACGGTCACGACGAAAAGGTGTTGGAGAAGATATGGGCGGACTGGGAGAAGTTCGCATCGTATGCGTTCAACAAATCGCATGCGACTTGCTATTCGTGGGTGGCATATCAGACGGCCTACCTCAAAGCCCACTATCCGTCGGAGTATATGGCTACGGTGTTAAGCCGCAACCTTAACGATATCAAGCAGATCACTGCTTATATGAACGAGTGCAAGCACATGGGCATCCGTGTGCTCGGACCCGATGTCAACGAGTCGATGCGCAACTTCTCGGCCAACAAGGCCGGTGATGTGCGTTTCGGATTGGCGGCCATAAAGGGCGTGGGCGATGCTGCTTCGCAGTCGATGATCGAGGAGCGCGAGAAAAACGGCCGATTCAAGGATATTTACGATTTCATGGAGCGTATCAACTACTCGGTCATCAATCGCAAGTGTCTCGAAAGCATAGCGTATGCCGGCGGCTTCGATTCGATCATAACGTTCAACCGCAGCAAGTTTTTCGCTGCGGACAACAATGGCGCGGTATTCCTCGATTCGCTTATCCGCTACGGCCAGCTCGTGCAGCTCGAAAAGAGCAATGCCCAGCAGAGCCTGTTCGGCATGGGGGCGAGCGCCGTCGACATTCAACAGCCGAAGGTTCCCGTGTGTGAGGATTGGAACCAGTTGACGATTCTCAACAAGGAGCGCGAGATGATAGGTCTCTACATGTCGTCGCACCCGTTGGATCAGTTCAGTGTGATATTGCGCAAGATGTGTCAGGTGGAGCTGTCGCAGTTGAACGACCTTACCCCGCTCAACGGACGCGAGATAGCCGTGGCGGGAGTGATAATGGGCGTTACGCCGCTCACGACCAAGGACGGCCGCCGCTATGCGCGTTTCGTATTGGAGGATTACAACTCGACTCACGAATTTACACTGTTTAGCAAGGATTTCGAGAAGTTCGGCAACTTGATCGAACAAAACAACTACCTGTTTATCCGTGGCCGCGTGCAGCCCCGACCCTATAAGGAGCCTGCCGAGTTGGAGTATAAAATCACGTCGATTATGCAATTGGCCGAGGTTAGCGAGCAGATCAAGGAGCTGCATATCGATTTGAAAATCGGCGATGTGACGCACAGCTTCATCGAGGGTCTTACGGAGGCCGTACGTGCGTCGAAAGGAAATACCACGTTGCGGCTCAACATTTTCGATCCGGAATCGGATGTGCGCCTGCGATTTTTCTCCAAGCAGTATCGGGTCGGCACGACGGTTGATTTTATTTCGTACTTAGATGATAATGAGATCAATTATACTATTAACTAATAAAACAGTTTAAAATTATGGCTTTAAAGATCACAAAAGAGAACTACGAAGAGGTGCTGTCGAAAGGACTGCCCGTCGTTATCGATTTCTGGGCAGAGTGGTGCGCACCGTGCAGAGCAATCGCCCCTATTGTCGACGAGCTTGCCGAGGAGTACGACGGCAAAGTTATCGTATGCAAGTGCGATGTAGCGGATGACGGTATCGAGGATATCGTGGCTCAGTACAGAGTGCGCAATATTCCTACATTGGTGTTCCTCAAAGATGGCAAGCCGGTCGATCATCATGTCGGCCAGCTGACCAAAGATGCGTTGAAGACTAAGATCGAAAACCTCTTGTAATAGCTTTGGAAGGCTATCTCCTCCGATGTTATTCTGAGGAGCGTGCTTGCACGCGACGTGAGTATCTCAAACACTGACGTTTTCCAGTGCCGAGACTCCCACGTCGCGTTTTTCAAACGCTCCTCGGAGTGACAAGGTGGAACGTTGCTTCCGCGCACTCGTTCGGCCGAATAGGCAGCAACTATTTGCGTGAGGGTGCAATGTAGTGAGTCATTACGGCGCTTATGAGATATAGCCCTGCCAGAGTCCATGCTATGCCTTCGTAGCCGATCGGCTCTTTGAGGAGCTTGACGAGCAGCGGTCCGACAAATGTCGACAGTCCGGCTCCGAGGTTCAACACCGAGACGGCGGCACCTTTCTCCTTGTCGACGAGCGACGGCACCAATGCGCTGAGCGGCACATATCCGGCCAGCATAATGCACCACAGAATGCCGGCGAGGAGTATGAACCAGAAGTTGTTGCATATCAACGGCGAGTAGTAGAACAGCAATACGGTCAGGGCGCAGCCCACGCCGCCGAACCAGATGATCGTGCGGTTCCAGCCTATGCGGTCGCCGACAATGCCGAATACGAGGTTGAAGATGATGTTGAACATGAATATCGATCCCCATATCGATGCCCACTCCGTGTCGTCTATGCCGTAGTCTTTGAGATATAGCGGCATGAATACGACGAATGCGAATTGCGAGGTGGTATTGATGATGCGCACGATGCCGCCCATGAGCACTTTGGGTTCGCGCTTCATTATGGAGAACCCCTGCAACAGTTCGCGCCATTTCGAACGCTTGTCGTCGGCCTTGCCGCATTCGTCGAACAGGTTTTTGTCGTCGCAGCGGTTGATCCACAGTGCGAACAACGCGCCGATAGAGGCGAAGATGAGCGATGTGAACAGTGCCGGCACCACGCCGATGTGCTTCATCGCAAATACGCCGTAGTAGGCTCCCAATACGTTCAGACCGCCCGTGAAGACGAACCAGAACCACCCCTGCGCCGAACTGAGCCGCTGTTTGTCGACACGATAGGTGATCCACACCATGAAGGTATAGGCGAACAGCGGATAGCCTAACCCCTTGAAGGCATAGGTTATCATCAGTGCGGTGTAGTTCATGCCGGTCATGCCTATGCCTGCGAAGCCCGCCATGCCGGCCATGTAGATGAAATATCCCAACAACATCGTGCGTTTCACGCCGAATGTCTCGGCAATGACGCCCGACAGCCACGACGATATGGCGATAGTGATGCCGTAGACGCTAAACAGTGCGGCCGGGTCGAACCCCTGAGAATCGATATACTTGCTGAGCCAAGTTTGCTCTATTCCATCGCCCATCATGAAGACGAGCACACCTATAAAGCCCCACGCGAGCGAACGCGGCAATCCGGCCTTTTCGAAAACAGTAGTCATTCAGATATGTAATTATTTTATTCCTTTCGTTATAGGACTATCGGTTCAATCGTCGAATCTGCGGATGCTCTCCTGTCTGCTGTCGGTCAGTTTTCGGTAGCGTTGCAATTCGTTTCATTTTCTTTTCAAATATACGTAAATTTTTGCTTCCGGGCAATAAATGCGCGCCTAAATAAAACGGCCGCGAAACTGATTGTTTCGCGGCCGCAAGCGGACAGTGTGTCGCACTACCCTATTTTTCTATGAGCGATATGCTTCGCTGTATGAAGTCCGAAAGGCTCTTGCCCTTCAACATGCCGTTGCTCAAAAGCGCCAGATCGATTATTTGGCGCACCTTCTCGTTGGCGGTGCCGATCTCCTGCAAGCGTGTGTCGCGCTGTTTGCGCAGGTCGGCAACCTTTTGCGAAAGCTCGTCGCGAGTCGATTTCTCCTCCGGCGAGAGATCGGACTCTTTCTTATCCTTGACAACC
>CAZEXJ010000009.1:0-16090 GCA_964516585.1 uncultured Alistipes sp. | reverse complement strand
CATAATATTGGCGAGCTATAATGCCGGCGTGGGACACGTAATGGACGCACGACGCTTGGCGCGTCTCGACGGAGAGAATCCCAATTCGTGGGAGACGGTAAGCCGTTACTTAGAATTGAAATCCGATCCGGCGTACTACGAGAACGAGGCCGTTCGCAGCGGCAAATTCACCGGCAGCCGCCAGACAAACGGCTACGTGCGCGAAGTCATGCGCAAATACAACCAATACTGCGCCTTAGCTTCATAATCTTTCGGGCTATGACGCCCAAACAGGCGCTTTGCACGCCCTCCATGTCTGCGAGAAGCGCGCTTGCACAAGTGGTGTGTCATTGCGGAAGTAGTCTCTGAGTGACTGATATGTCACTCAGAGGAGCGTGCTTTACGCTCCCGATATGTCATTCTGAGCGTAACAACGTGAAGCGAAGAATCTGGTTTTGGTAGATAAGACTTATCGTCCATAAAATGAGATTCTCACGTCGCAACTGCGTTGCTCCTCAGAATGACATATCGGAGGAAATCGTTTCCAAAGCACCACTACCTAATTTTTCGTCAAAAGCGGTATTATACAACGCAAACGAAGATCGCCCGGATGGGACATACTGACGTATTTCCCATTCGGGCGAGCAAGTGCGCGGCAGTAGAATGCCGCTTTTCACGAAAAATTACTCCTCTTCACGAAAAACATCCCCCGTAAAATTCATCCTGACAGGAGTGCCGTCGGCGAGCAGCACGTCGACATTGACCGTGTAGTTGTCGTCGTTATTCCTCTTTATCAGCATCGTGCCGCTGCGCAAAGCGCGAAACCGCGAATAGAAGTGCAGAGGGTCTTCATATACGAACGAATAGTCGTCGTTGTGATAGATCTGCGTCACATCGACCTCCGATCCCATGAAGTAGTTGCCTAACGCAACGGCCAAATAGGTCGTCAGCGGACGTTCCGACAGCGGGGAGAAGATAAACGAGCAGTTATAGCCGTCGTCGTAAACCGAGGCGAAACGTATATCGTACTCGGTGTCGCCGAAGGTATATGTGCCTATGACAGCGGGTTGCGGATCCGGTTCGGGCGTCTGCGGCGAATCGGAATCCTTTTCGCAGGCGACGATACCCGCCGCTGCAACAGCGGCGAGCATCATCGCGGCAAATTTTTTGATCCGCATCATACCGGTCACTTTACTACCACGGCCTCGCCCTTGAAGTAGACGTCGGGCGTCTCGCCGTAGCCGGCAAACGACAGTTCCAATTCGGCGCCCGACAGCAGTGCACTGAAGGTTCCGATCGATCCGGAAGCCGAGTTATAGGTAGCGCCCTTGTAGATAACCGACAGCTCCTTGTCGGCATTGGCCGCCGAAGAGAAGCCCCATACTCCGCCGTCGCATATCGAGGCATCGGCCTTTATCGCAATCACATCCGAGGCAGCCTTTATGGCGTCGACCGTATTCAGGCCGGCCTCCTCGGAGATGTAGAACGTGTAGATCGACGAGGTGGTGTCGACAACGAGCGAGTTTATGGCATGCGACACGCCATCGAACTTATACTCGTTCTGCTTAACCGGCTCGGCGAGGAAGTCTTTAAATTCGCCCGAATACTTGCACTGCAAGCGGTTGCCGTCGGCAAAGGTTATATCCATGGTCACTTCATAGCTGTTCTTGCCCAAACTCTTCACCGTATAGCTGCCCGTATCGCCCGTACCGTTCTGCGACATGATCTGACTCTCGCCATAGTCATAGGTGAAGATAACCATGAATTCGTCGGTGGCGGTGGCCACATCGACCGTCTCGCCCTTCACGGGCATAGTCAGACACAGATACTGCGAGCAATCGCCTATATCCTGACCGTAGTCGATAGCGCCCGGTGTGAGGTAGAGGTAGTTCTCATAGTAGAAGGCGGCGTTTATGTTCTTGGTGCCGTCGTTGAATGTGATGAAGTTAGTGGGAGCGGGCGTATTTACAAGCGCCTTGCCCTCGAACAGCGTGCCGTCGGTGGTCTCTATCGAGAACGATACATCGGTGTACTCGCCATCTTTGGCCACACGCATCTCGCCCTTCGACAATATCGTCAGCGACTCGGGATCGAGCGGCGATATGTCGACAATCTGCGAGGCTAACTGAGTGTAGTTCGAGAAGCTGTAATCCTGATGCGCAGTCATGTCGATCGTCTGACCCAATTCGGCGGTAGGCACAGCTATCGAGATGTAATTCTCGCCCTCCATGCACTCCGACCATGATGCGTAACCCGCCGTGGGCGACATTACCACGAAGGTGTAGGGACCCATGTCGAATACGAACGCGCTCTGTATCTCCTCGACAGAGGTTGCATCCTCGGCGATATAGTTTTCGGGATACTCGGGCGTGGGAACGACTATATCCGACTCGTTCAGCCCGAAGTTGGCGCGCAGGCAGTTGTCGCTGCCGGCAAAATCGAACAGCATATCGACCGTCGAGCGATCCTCATTGGCGGGATCGTCGGCTATGATCATGTAACCCTCGTCGAGAAGCGTTTCGTCCTCATATGCGGCCACAGCCTCGCCATTCTTCATATACCACATATACACGACGCCCTGAGCCTTGGTCAGATCGATACGCATGCTCGTATCGGTCTCGGTGACCATCTCCGGGTATTCGCCTATCTCGCTATCGATGGCGAGCATCACATACTCCTTCTCGCTGGCCATAAGCTCCTCCATCGAGGTGATACCCTCCTCGGGAGAGAGGAATATATATATGGGCATCGCTATTTCGGTGGGAATGGCAGCCGCCACCACCGACTTTATGTCGGTCACCTTCGTGTTCCACTCGTACTGGTTGACCAACTCCACGGGAACAGGATCGGGATCGGGATCGGGATTGGGATTAGGATCCTGCACCGGATCGTCTTTATCGCAACCCGTCGACAAAATCGTTGCGATAAGAGTCGCAAGCGTCAATAATCTGAATTTTTTCATAATCTTTAAATATTTAAATATTTGGTTAATTTCTTTCGAGCAATATCTCTTACAATGGAATGTATGCGTTAAGGTCTGATCTGCGTTCCGACCATATCCACCGTGCACTTCACGCTGTGCGGCTGTTCGGTATTGCAGTCTAACAGTTCGACGACGATGCGTCGTCCGCCCTCCACGCCTGCGATCTGCTCAACGGTCACCTTGCCGGTGGTCAGACGGGCATACTCGGGCATCTCGCCCGCAGATGTTATCTTCTGATACCACGATCCGTCGGGATTGGTAAACTTATCGGGTTTGCCCGGCACCGTGCGCCACGGCACGATCTCCGAACGGTCTATGCCGCCGTCCTCGTTGCGCGGGCATGTCTCATACACGCCCACGGGCATGCCCTGCGACACATCGGCGCCCCACTCCACGAAGAATTCGAGTTTGAGATAACGGCCGTCGCCCGAGGCGTTGGTCTGCGAGATGTCCACGCCCTCATCCGCAATGAACAGACGGAACAGACGATACGACTCGTCTTGCAGGAAGAAGTAGTCGCCCATGTCTTGCAGACGAGCCTGCGTAAAGCCCTCAAAAGTGATGTCCTCCGTCAGATTGGAGTTGGGCACCGTCTCGGGCTTCTGCTCGCTGCGATCGACCGGATCGATCGGTCCCGTATATCTGAAATAACGTTTGAGATACTTCGTTCCCACCATTATGCCCGATATGGTATATGTGCCGTCGTCGTTAAGTTCAATCTGACAATAGCCCTCACGTAGCAGGTCGGCATCGAACGTCGTCTCCCCCTCCGCCAAGTCGCCGAAGAACGAGAAATCGGGAATCTCCACCTTTCCGTCGGGCAGATCGATCGACTGCATGTATCCTTCGTTGAATGTCCCGGGGCGGAAATCCGACGTCGACACAGTCGCGGTATAGGTGCCCACTAAATTAGCCACGTCGGGAGCATCGGCCAACTTGGCATTGCAACTGATGCAGACTATCTGTCCGGGGCCTATCGGATTGCCCGTTTCATCTATCTCCATATCGGTATACAGGAACACTCTCCACAGATCCGACACCTCGGTGTAACCCTCATCGCCATAGTAAACCACATTGGCCTCGGTACACTCGATCCACTCGGGAACAGGCTCGATAAAGGGCGGTTCGGGCACCGGCTGTTCCGGTGTCGTGTCGTCGTTGCAAGCACTCAGCAATGCGACAGCACAAAGTGCCGCAACGGCTCTCAATTGTATCATAACTATTTAAATTAAAATGATAATGAATAAAATATCAATTAATCAAAGATATACAAAAAGCGGAGAAATGGAATACATTATATCCATATAGAACACAAATAGAATAAAAAAAACATTATGGCGGCAAGATATGTTCTGTAAAAGGACATCCGATAATTATTCAAACCGAAAAAAGTCTTATTTATCCGAGCATTTTGTTCGTTTCAACACATGCCGCCGCCACATACTATCCGCATATTGCACATATTTATGCGCGATATGCAATGTTTTCCCGGTTCTGTCATTCCGAGGAGCAACGCAGTTGCGACGTCTGTCATTCTGAGGAGCGGTTGTAAACCGCGACGTGAGAATCTCATTTCCTCCGCCATGTCATTGCGAGCCGAGTGCATCTGCTCCCACTCTGTCATTCCGAGCCGAGGAAACCGAGGCGTGGGAATCTCGGTTGGGAGCAATTATTTCCTCCGCCCTGTCATTCCGAGGAGCAACGCAGTTGCGACGTGGGAATCTGGTTGGGGACGATTATTCCCATTGTCGCGTGTAGGGATTCTCACGTCGGCCTGCGGCCTCCTCAGAATGACTGACCGGGCGTGCAAAGCACGCTCCTCAGAATGACATGTCGGTGGAAAGTCGTCCAAAACAGAGATTCTTACGTCGGCCGCGTGCGGCCTCCTCAGAATGACATATCGGAGAAAATAGTCGTCCAAGCACGGAAAAAATCGGCATCGGCATTGATTATTTGCGATTGTTGACTATTTTTGCAAAGGATTTATCGATCGACCCTTTATGAAACAACAGTTATCGGCTGTCTTATTGTCGGCCGCCCTGCTTTCGGCCGGGTGGCTCGGACTGACAGGCTTAACGCTTATGGTCGCACTCGTGCCGCTTCTATGCCTGAGCGAGCGCTACGACGCATCGCGCCGCTCGTGGTGGAAGATGTGCGGCTGGGCTTCGCTGACGTTCGTTCTGTGGAACGCCTTCACGATATGGTGGGTGTGGATAGCCTCGCCGCTGGGTCCGATCGTCGCCACGATAGTCTCCACCTTCTGGAATCTCACGGCATTCATGACCTACCACTACGTCTCCAAGCGCGCCTCGCGGGCATTAGCCTACACGCTGCTCGTAACGCTATGGATAGCCACCGAATACATCTACTGCTCGGCACAGGTCATGTCGTTCCCGTGGCTGCTGTTGGGTCACGGCTTTTCGGGCGATCTGTGGGCTGTGCAGTGGTACGAATATACCGGCGTCTTCGGCGGCACGCTGTGGGCGCTCCTGTGCAACATAGCCATATTCGAAGTTCTGCGCCGACGCACCGCACGCCGCATTGCCACGGCCGCCGCCACGGTGCTGCTGCCCATAGCCGCGTCGGCCGTCATCTACCTGACATACACCCCTTCGGACGAGAAGGTGACCGCCTCGGTCATACAACCGAATATCCCCTGCTACGAGAAGTTCGACGGCGCGAGCGAACACGAAAACTTCGAGACCATCATATCGCTGCTGCACGAGGTGCCCTCCGAGTCGGCTTTCGCGCTGCTGCCCGAGACGGCTATCACCTATCGCATCTGCGAGAGTGAACGCTCGCCGGTCATCGACTACCTCACCATGAGCGTCTTCAACCGCAGCAACGCATCGACGAGCATCATATCGGGCGCCACGACGACACGTTACTATACCCCGCAGCAGAAGACCTCAACGGCGCGATTCGACGGCGAGCGCCACTACGATCTTTTCAACTCGGCATTGCTGATCGATCCGCGCGGCATAACCGACATCTACCACAAGGGGCGTCTGGTGATAGGCGTCGAGGCTCTGCCGCTGAAGGGATTATGGGATCTTATGGGAGTCGATTTGGGCGGCATATCGGGTCAATTGGGTTGGGGAACGGAACACAAGACATTCCAAGGACGCGGCATCAAGATGGGGCCTGCAATCTGCTACGAAGGGTTATACTCCGACTACTTCGCCGGCTTCGTGCGCGAAGGTGCGCAGGTTATGGGCGTCATATCCAACGACGGCTGGTGGGGCGACACGCCCGGCCACAAACGGCTCTTCGACTTCTGCCGGCTGCGTGCCGTCGAGACGCGCCGCGCCATAGCACGCAGCGCCAACACCGGCAAATCGGGCTTCATAACGCCTCGGGGCGATGTCATCGAGTCGCTTGGCTGGGATCGCCGGGGTGTGATGACGCAATCGTTGGAGGTGCGCGACGATCACACATTCTACGTCGTCTACGGCGACTGGATAGCGCGCATCTGCTCGCTCCTGTCGCTCCTGTCGCTTCTGTACTACATGGCCTACCGGGTGCGCAAGCGAAATCATTTGGTCGAATAAATATCATTAAATAAACAATATGAACTACTCTCAGACTCTCGAATTTCTGTTCACGTCGATGCCTTCGTTCCAACAGGTCGGAAGCGACGCCTACAAACCGGGGTTGGAGCGTATAGCCGAGTTTTGCCGTCATTTGGGCAACCCTCAGCGCAACTACTATACGATCCACGTGGCCGGCACCAACGGCAAAGGTTCGGTTGCTCACATGCTCGCCTCGATTCTCGAACAGGCGGGCTACCGCACAGGACTCTACACCTCGCCGCATTTGGTCGACTTCCGCGAGCGTATCAGCGTCGACAACGAGATCATCCCCAAGCAGAAGATTGTCAACTTCGTTGACAAGCATCAGGCAAAGATGCAGGAACTCGACCTGTCGTTCTTCGAGATGACCACGGCCTTGGCCTTCGACTACTTCGCTCAGAGCGATGTGGAGGTCGCCGTCATCGAAACGGGCTTGGGCGGACGGCTCGACGCCACCAACATCATCACCCCCATACTCAGCATCGTTACCAACGTGGGCATGGAACACACGGCGCTGCTGGGCGACACCATCGAAAAGATAGCATCGGAGAAGGCCGGCATCATCAAGAAGAGCATACCGCTGCTTCTCGGCGAGTCGGACGAACGCTACAATGCCGTCTTCGAGGAGGCAGCCAAGCGCATGCACTCGCGAATAGTCTATGCCGAGAAGAGTTTCCGCTGTAACGGCGCGGGAGAGCGCGAAGGCTCGATGCAGCATTTCAACATGCGGCGCCTGCGCGACAACTCGCCCTACAACGTGGGAATCGATCTTTTAGGCGACTACCAGCGCCGCAACATCGTCACCGTCAGCGCCGCCGCCGACCTGCTGCACGAGGAGACGCCGTTGACCATTTCGCGCCGCGCCTTCCGCGAGGGCTTGGCGAGTGCGGCACGTCACACACACCTCTACGGACGTTGGCAGATCGTCGCGCGCGAGCCGCTTACGGTGTGCGACACGGGACACAACGCCCACGGTCTGAAATATGTCGCGGCACAACTCGCCGCGCTGCCGTGCAAGGAGCTGTATTGCATCATGGGCTTCGCCAAGGACAAGGATCTCGCGGCAGTCATGCCGCTGCTGCCCAAGCGCGCCCGCTACATCTTCACGCGCGCCTCGGTCGATCGCGCCCGCGCCGTCGAAGAGATCGTCGCCGAGGCCGAAAAAGCGGGTTTGCAGTGTCAGAGCGCACCCACGGTCAAGGAAGCCGTCGCATTGGCACGCAGCATGGCCACGGCCGACGACGCCATATTCGTCGGCGGCAGCACCTTCATTGTGGCCGACTTCCTGCTCGCGGAAAACATCGTCAAGTAATCCGCCCGACACAATCATCTATCGGCTCGAATCCCCAATCGGGATTCGAGTCGTTTCGTTCCGGCAAAAAATGAGTATCTTTGTCGTATGATAAAATACACAACGGCCACACTCGGCAACGGACTTACCGTTGCCGTCAATCGCGACCGATCGTCGAAGTTGGCGGCGGTCAACATGTTATATAAGGTGGGAGCACGCAACGAGGAGCCTTCGCGCACCGGATTCGCCCACCTGTTCGAGCACCTTATGTTCCGCGGCACGCGCGAGGTGCCCGACTTCGATGTGCCCGTGCAAATGGCCTGCGGCGAGAACAACGCCTTCACCAACAACGACTACACCGATTTCTACATCACACTGCCCAAGGAGAACATCGAAACGGCGCTGTGGATAGAAAGCGACCGCATGCGCAACCTCGACATCAACCCCGATACGTGCTCCACGGAGAAGATGGTCGTCATCGAGGAGTTCAAACAACGCTATCTCAACCAGCCCTACGGCGACGAAAACATGCTGCTGCGCGAACTCTGCTACAAAGTGCACCCCTATCGCTGGTCGACCATAGGCATCTCGCCCGAACACATCGAGCGCGCCACGCCCGAGCAGGTGCGCGCCTTTTACGACCGCTACTATCAGCCCTCGCAGGCCATACTCTCCATCTCGGCCGACATCGACGAGCGGCAGATGATCGCGCTCTGCGACAAGTGGTTCGGCCATATCGCCGACACGCCCCGCACGGCAGCGCCCATACCCTGCGAACCCGAGCAGACCGCGCCGCGCCGCCTTTCGGTCGAACGCGACGTCCCGGCCACCCGCATCACCATTGCCTTCCACATGGGCGACCGACTCTCGCACGACTTCTTTACAGGCGACATGACCTCCGACCTGCTGGCCGGCGGCGACTCGTCGCGGTTGGTGGCACGCCTTGTCAAGGAGCGCCGGCTCTTTTCCAACGTCAACGCCTACATACTCGGCAGCCTCGATGCCGGACTGTTCATATTCAAGGGGCAGCTTATGCCGACGACCTCCGAGCAGCAGGGCGAAGAGGCTCTGTGGGAGCAGATGCGCGAACTGATCGAGGGGCGCATCACCGACTACGAATTGGAGAAGGTCAAAAACAAGTTCGAATCCAACGCACTCATGGGCGAGATAAACGTGATGAACAAGGCCATGAACCTCGGCTTCTACGCCATGACGGGCGACATATCGCTCATCAACCGCGAGACAGGCATCTACCGCTCGCTCACGCGCGACGAGGTTGCCGACTTCTCCCGGCGCACATTCCGCCCCGAAAACTCCTCGACACTCATCTACCGCTCCGCCGGGCATGCGGCCGACAAGCAAAACATATAACCTAACGAAGATGAACAATATGCACACCGACACACCGCACCGCCCGCCATTGGTCATACCCGACAGCGTATCGCTGCCCGAGGCTGCTTGCCACACGCTTTCGAACGGTGTCAGAATATACACTCTCGCCGCAGACGACTTCGAGGTCGTGCGCATGACGTTAGTCGTACATGCCGGCACCTCCATGCAGCACAAGGCATTCTCGGCTTCGGCCACGGCCAACATGCTCAGCGAAGGCAGCACGAGCCTGTCGGCACAGCAGATCGCCGAGCGGCTCGACTACTACGGATCGTGGTTCGACGTCAACATCGACCGCGACTGCGTCTACATCACATTCTGTTCGCTCGCCAAGTTCTTCGCCCCGACGGCCGAGGTGGCCGAACAGATCATGCTCTGCCCGGCATTTCCCGAGGCGGAGGTCACCGCCTACTGTGCCAAACGCCGGCAGCAGCTCGCCGTCGAGCGCCGCAAGGTCGACACCATAGCCCGCGAGGCCTTCGCCCGCGCAATGTTCGGCCAGAGCCACCCCTACGGCATCTCCTCCGACGAACGACTCTACGACGATCTGCGCCGCGACGATCTTGTCGCGCTATACCGCCGCCTCTATGTGGCCGAAAACTGCTTCATCGTATGCAGCGGCCGCATCGACTCCCGGGTGCTCTCCATCGTCGACCGCATAGCCTCACGCATACCCTCTGCCGGAGAGGTGCAGCAGCCGCTGTTCCCGCCGTGCCAAACTGCGCACCGGCTCCACATCGAACACAAACCCGCCGTGCAGTCGGCTATCCGCATCGGACGCCTGCTGTTCGACCGCCGACACGAAGACTTCATCGGCATGCAGGTCGTGGCCACTGTCCTCGGCGGCTACTTCGGCTCGCGCCTTATGCAAAACCTGCGCGCCCGCAACGGCTACACCTACGGCGTCATGGCCGCCATGGTCAACTTCGACAGAGAGGGCTATTTGGCCATAGCCACGCAGGTGGCCTCGGAGCACACCGACGATGCCCTGCGCGAGATATATGCCGAGATCGAACGCCTGCGCACCGAGCACATATCGGACGAGGAGCTGCGACTCGTCAAGAACATGATGATCGGCGAGATGCTCCGCATACTCGACGGACCGTTCGGCATAGCCGACGTCACAATCGAAAACATCCTGTGCGGTAAAACCAACGACTTCACCTCGCAGGCCGTCGAACGCATCCTCGCAACCACCCCCGACGACATACTGCGCCTCTCCCGCCGCTACCTCCGCCGCGACGACCTCGTCGAAACCGTCGTCGGCTGATCGGCAGACGAAACAAACGTCGACCATTACGCCCCCTCACTCCGAGGGAGGGCATGCCCGACCGTGGGAGTATCTGCACTCGACATGACAGTGGAAATATTTGCCTGATTTTTCCCTCGTTCCACCGGTTTTTGCATGTGATCCGTTAAAAGAGTTCGAGCTGTTGGGTCGGGTTATCGGGAGCTATCAACTGGCATCCCCGGAATAGTTCCATTTGTCCGAACTGCTTGTCCGTTATGGTCAAGATTCCTACATATCCATCTTTGGGCAACATTTTTTTTACCCGTTTGATATGTACGTCGGCATTTTCTCTGCTGGGACAATGACGCAAATAGATCGAGAATTGAAACATAGTGAATCCGTCGCGGATCAAATTTTTTCGGAAGTCGGCATAAATTTTCCGCTCGCGCTTTGTCTCGGTCGGCAGATCAAAAAAGACAAAAATCCACATAATACGGTATTCGCTGAATCGTTCGATCATTCCATTATGGGGTATGCTATTTTTCGTTGTTCGCCACTGTAACATTTGTAAAGAGAGGCCGTCGTCATGCCGACCCCGACCATCAACGGACTGCGACGATCGTTGACTACGACGTCGATAACGGGAATAGACAGAAGTTTGCTTTTTATATCGGTAGTCAGAATCGTACAGTCGCAACCGCCGTCTACCATTCCGGCGACCAGATCATCTACATACGGGCGGTAAGGTTCCATGATGTCATCGGCCAAACAATAGGCGTTATATCTATTGTGATGATGTATGCCGAGGGTAGGCAATAATCCGCTGCCGACCAATGATCGCGCCACTACTGCACGCAAAATAGCATAGCCGTAGTTGAGCAGGTTGTTAGGCGGGACACCTTCTCTATCACGTCGGAATCCGGAGATATGTCCGAACATCTGCGACCAATAAAAGGCGGCGGCACGTCCTTCAAGATTATCTGAATCTCCGCTTTTTACCTGTTTCGCCCATGCCTCCATATTTCCGCTATCGAATTGTCTGCGTTTGCGTAATACTGCGGATTGATTTAGTATTTTGGCTTGCACGGTCTGTTGCCACAGCTGTTTTTTAAGCGGCAGCGAGGCATCGATCTGATCTTGGAACCGCTCCGATTGGGTAGTGTTTCCCGATAATGGCAGCATCAAACCGACAGGCATTCTATGGCTGTCGCAGGTGACGACGGCCGTATTATTATCGAGTAATTCGCCGAGTGCGGCCTGCGTTATCGTTATGCGCTTATGGTCGAGTATGATTACGCCTATATCCTCTATCGGCACGCTCTTGACCATTGAGGATTTGAATGTATCGGGCAGCGTGGCATTGTTTTCCACCTCGGGCAGCCGTACCTCCAACTGTCCGAGTTTCACACTCAAATAGGCGGGATTGCCGAAATAGAGAGTTCGTTTTATCATATCTCCGATATTTTACCGGTTATGGTTACATAAACTTTATGAGGATTCAAATCTTTTAATGATTTAAGACTGCTCACCCAGCATACAGCACCTTTGCGTTTAGAGACAAGGAGTTGGAATTTTTTGACACCATTTTCATCTGGATACTTATCATCTGTTTGAGTCTCGGTGTGCTGCCGGAATACGTATGCACCGGCAGATAATTTCTGCACCCTGTATAAATGTCTACTCAACGCGGCATAATCTTTTGCCTCCATGGCATCGCCGTACTCTTCGTCGCTCATGCCGAGAACAAACATCTCGTTCTGTTGCATGGACATTCGGAACTGCCATTGTCGTGGCGGCAACATGTCGATAAACGATTGCGGCATGTCATCGGTAATACGTTCCCACACCTCGTATGGGCGAGTAATAATTGTAGGCAGGCCGTACTTTCTGCGCTCGACAGCATGCCAGAACGTCGAGATATGTTCCTGTAATTTCCCGTTCTCGTCTTCGTAAATGGCCACATGGTGATTGTTTCCGGTTTTGACAAAAGCCGTAGCATTGCCGTTATCATCGTATCGCAACGGTACTACGACATTCAGTCCGGTGCGGCATCGCACCGATCTGATTACCCGCCCCTGATGATCGAGAACTGGCTCGGCAAATGCTTTCTTCGGGTCGTTGCCATATTGTTCCAAACGCTTGCGTAATATTGTCCGGATACCTTCATCGACAACGGATGCGATGTCTTCTTTGGTCGTAATATTCGACAATTTATATTTGACAACGATCTCCTCTTTTCCAGTTTTACTGTCACGTATCCGGCCGTAAACGCTCTCTTCATTTAGAGCGCCTCGCGGAATAAGAATTCCCTCCTGTTTGCAAATGCGTTTACCTCCGCGGTATATATAGCGTTTGCCGGGACTTGCGGCACGTTTGCCCGATTTGAACGATACGGCGATCTCCTCGACGGCTTGTGCAACCTCTGCCGTAGACAAATGCGGCTGCATTGCAATATAACGTTCCAGACGCGTCAGACGCTGTTTAGTGGTTTTGTCCTGATTTTCATCGGAGTACGCACAGAACGACACGTCTTTCAACGAATTCAGGTTATTGAGGCGTTGGATATATCCCTGTTTGGTGCAAGCAATAGTAAGGGCATCTATCGCATGATGACGATGATCGAGTCTTTTGTTCCAACCGACGATACGCTCCTGCTCTGCGGGATTCTGATCGATCTGCGGCACATATGTAAGCCCTGCATTGCGGTATCGCTCGAAATTCAGGTCGTGGAGGACATTGTCCCACCCCCACATACGGCGTATGAAATCGGTTATGCTGCCGCTTGTCGAGTAGACATTACGGCATACCGACTGCAACATCTCCTTGGCTTTCTTGGCGATATACTGACTCTCGCGCAATTGACGATCGATAAAATCCTCAGGCAGTTCATCGGCAGGAGTAAGCAGATTCTTCAACTTGGTTTTCGATATTTGACCTTCATCGGCCAACGAGTTCACTCGTTCGATATAGGCTTTGAACTCGCTTTCGCCACGACTTTGCATAAAGTCGTATGCGGCACGATTGCTTTTTTCCTGATTACACTTGCGACATGCGCATGCTTTATTTGAAAAGCTGTCGTCGAAGCGCATCGTTCGAGGAATAATATGCTCTATCTCTACACCTAATCCCGATAAAAATTCTTTTACATTGACTAAATGACCGCAATAGATACAACTCTTTTTACTCTCCTCCCATAACTTGTACTTTATTATGCGAGAACGAGTCGCCGTTAAGTTGTATTCTTCTTTTAGGATTTTAGCGATTCTCTCATTTTCGTTCTTGGCCCTATTCATGGCCTTGCTTGCCAATTCGCGTTCCTCCCGATTCTGTTTCAGATCGCGTGAAAGTTCCACTCTGATCTCGTCGAAACGCCCATACTCGGTCATCAACGCATTGACCACGTTGACCATCTGATTAAGAATCTTTTCAACGACAGGCTGTCGCAACTCTCCTTTGGGAATTTGCTGCAAATAATCAGCAAGCCGTCGTTCTTCATTTTCCTCTTTCGTAAGAGGTGTATCATCGTATCCGGCGGCGATCTTTGCTTCGTAGTACGACTTGCCCTCTTGCAGATATGGCAATATCTTGCGAATTGCGCGAGCCGACTTGTTGCCGTATCCGCTCTTTACGAAATCGAGTTTGCACAATTCGGTAAGCGTATTATCATCTGAGATGCCGAACTGCTTTACAAGCGTAGTGCGAAGATAGTCCATATCGGATATTGAATACAGCGCATGCCACAGTCTGTATAACGGTTCTCGTTCGAACGAATCGTCTATTATCCGACTCAACTCTCCCGTTTCGGTATCGACCATACTGCCGTCGGCGGTTTTCAGTTCGAACGACAGCAGTTCCGAATACTTTCCACCGAGGACTTTGGCAATACTGCAATAGGTGGTATTACCCTGCAAGCCTGTGCCTATGGCCTTACCGAACTGCCACTCTTTGGATTTGATGCCGAGAATGGATTTCAAATCGGCAGTCTTCAACTTTTCATGGGTATTCATAAAGTTGAATATAGACTGCTTTTGTTCATTCGATATCGGCAAAGTCGCATTCGTCTTATTGTGTATGTTCAGATTGTTGATGCTTTCCCATATCTTGCACACCTGAAACAACGGAGAACTGCGCGGCGCAACTCTCGGACCGCAATTGTATATTCGACCGTTCCGCTCGGCATCATGTCGTTCGAGTTCGCATTTGGCAACCAAATGTTTGCACGACCTGAGCGGTCGCTGATAAAATATTATATAATTGCGTAATCTGTCGATCTTCTCTTGGGTCAGAATGTGCGGATAGAATTGACGCTGGCATGCTATTATGGCATCGAACTCCTCTACGTATGCCTCACGAGGGAAAACTGTATCTTTGCAGCGATACGCCTCATCGGCCAGTAATTTATCATAAAAATATTGTCCTATGGTAATGCCTTGTGCTTGCAATTCTGCATAATGCTCCATAATGTTACGCACATAGTCGGTCTGCTTTTTATCCGCAAAATCCGATTTGGCGGAACGATATCCTCGCTTTTGATTCAGATGACACAATACGCGCCCGAGTTCCTTTAAAGACACCTGCTCTTTAACCGATTTGGCTCGCAACTTCCACAAGTCGAGTTTCGGAAATCTCAATGTTTGTCCGTCATACATACCCAAGCGGCTAAGTTCTTCCAACAATAACGCCCGACGCAATTGATAACGATCATACCCTTTGCGCTGCGAGCGTTTTGCAGTTCGATCTGCATTCTTAGTTATTGCCTGCCCTTTGGCGAATTGCGTTGTTTCATCTACACTGAGCGGAATAATGCGACTCCCGAGACCGAGTATTTTGTCACATCGTACATCATTAACGGCCGCAGCGGATTCGTCGACAACCTCTTCGCTGTTCTCCTCTATTACTGCCCATCCGATGCTGGCGGAACCCAAATCCAGTCCAAGAATACGTTTCATTCGATAAAATGTTAATAGTGTATGTAAATATACAAAATAATTTTGAATATTACAGACTTTATATTATATTTGTCATACAAATTTAAAAGCAAATCACAATAAGGATTATTCCGTTGTGAAAACATGCAAGGTGGGGGCAACCTCGCCTTTTTCGTTTGGGTTACAACAATATACCAAAGACTCCCACGTCGCGTGCAAAGTACGCTCCTCAGAATGACACAGCGGACACATCTCCCAAAACAGAGATTCTCACGTCGCGTTTTTCAAACGCTCCTCAGAATGACAGTATGTTCCGGGAAGTCACCGCAACCGGCAACAGGCACAAGCGCAACCGGCAGCAACCGGAGAAAAAGCAATCTTCCCCGCCCCACAACAAACACAATGCTCACGATCGGCAGAGATCGTGAGCATTGTGGTATATCGGGATATGTCTGAGGGCGCTACTTCAACATTTTCAGTTTCTTGTCGGCCGGAGTGGCCTCGCGGAACGAAATTGCGTAACCGCCGCCTGCGACAGCCTTTTGACGCAGCGTGCTGCGCGAGGTGCAACGCACTTGACGGATAGTATATGCCTGAGGATTGGTCAGATAGTCGGCATCCTCGGCATCGGCGTAGATCGTCGCCACGTAGGTCTTGTCGGGATCGAGGAAATCGAAGGTGATCTGCGACAGATACTCCTTTTCGCCCGTGCAGTTG
>CAZEXJ010000008.1:0-4801 GCA_964516585.1 uncultured Alistipes sp. | reverse complement strand
CGTGGTGGTGAAACGCGCCACGAGCGCCGTTTTGTCGACCTCGGCGGGCAGACGGATCAGCATCTCGCTGCTGATCGGGGTGGTGTAGTCGTCGGACAGCACGCCCGGGTTGTCTTCGGCATAGAATCCGAAACTCTCCAGTTCGGCAACCTCTGCCAAGGGTCTGTCGTTGCCAATCTCCGCGTCCGTGCATCCGGTCGAAAGGACCGCGCAGCAGAGGAAGAGAAGGAACATATCGGTAAATATTCGTTTCATAAATGGCTTCTTATTTTTTTGTGATCGTATATTTTACGCCGTTTCGGGCCGGGCCGGGACGTCCGATTCCCACATTCGGATTGTCGCATGAGCGCAGGACGATTTGCAGCGAGTTGTCTTTTGTGGCATCCAGCTCGTGCGCGAGCCACTCGATCCGGATCGGAAGGCGGTAGACGCCCGCCGGAATCGTTACGGGGCTTGCGGTCGAGGCCACCGGACGGTAGTCGACGTCGGGCTGCAACCCTTCGCCTGCGATCAAGTCGTAGGTGACTTGCAGGTCCTGTCCCAGCGAAGGTGCGACCAATACGATATAGTAGGTGCTGATGTTCTTGGCGTCGCTGTCCACGGACGAGGAGCTGAGGTTATTGGCATCCGTGATATAGACAAACGCATCGTCGAAGATGACCGGATCGTTCTTCGAGCAGGCGCACAGCGCGAACACAGCGGCCAGACACAGAATTCTCTTTAATGTTTTCATGATTCTACGGGTTTATTTGTAACCTTCGTTTTGCTCCATCTCCGGATTGGCGTCTATCTCGCCACGGGGGATGGGCAGGGCGAAGCGATAATCGGGATAGGCGAGCCTCTTGACAATCGAATTCGTGTCCTCCGAGCGGACGATGTCGTCGTTCCAACGGGCCAGATCAAAGAACCGGTGTCCCTCGAAGCACAACTCCTTCTGGTACTCCTCTTTGATCAGACGCAGCAGTTCGGGCTGGCTGTTGTTGTAGTTGAAGGCGGCCTCGGCTACGGTGACATTCAGCGCCCGTGCGCGCAGTGTGGCGATGTCGGCGGCGGCATCCTTCAGGTTGTTCTGCATACAGAGGGCCTCGGCGCGCACCAGATACATCTCCGAAGCGCGCGAGATGGTGATGTGGTAGAACTGATCCTCCACTGCGGCGTTGGTCGTATCGTAATATTTCATGCAGGCCGTCTGCCCGTCGGGTGCTTTCATCAGCGTCAGACGCACATCGTCGGCGTTGCGGAATGTTTTCATAAAATCGGTCGCCGGGGTGAAGTCGGGCGATATGTAGTCGTAGAACTTCCGCAGCCGTTTGCCCGAGTAGATGCCCGTAAGGCGGAAGATCGCCTCCGAACCCACCTCCTGACCGGTGAACATGGCCGCATACTTGTCGGCCGGAGTCAGCTGGATCGAACCGATTACGCGGTTGGCGCAGGCCTCGGCCTCGGGGTAGTTGCCCATGTGGAGGTAAACACGTGCCAGCAGGGCGTTGCAAGCCATGCCCGAAACGTAGTGCGCGTCGCTCGGAGCAGCATCGCCCAGGGTCTTGCGGGCGTCGTTGAGGTCTCGGAGAATCTGTTCGTAGACCTTGGCCACACTCGACCGCGTGACCGTCTCTTTGGGGGAGATGATACGGTCGGCGACGGGAACGCCGATATGCGACGCGTCGGCAGTATAGTTGTAGGGCTGTGCATAGCAGCTTACCAACGCGAAATGGGCGAACGCACGCAGATAGCGGGCTTCGGCCGCGATACGGTCGATTTCCCCGGTGTCGTTGGGATAGCTCTCCTTCAGCGAGCCGATGTAGCTGAGCAGCGTGTTGGCGTTCGACAGCACGACGCAGCCCTTTTTCCAGATGTAGCCGGCTACGGTCAGCTCCATGGACGCCGAGACGTCGGTCAGGAAATTGTATTGGTAGTAGGAGGCTTCGGATTCGGTGACGACCGACGAGGCCTGCACGCAGTCGCCGGCCAGTTCGGCATACTGATATAGGTATTCGCACAGGTCGTAAGTTACGTTGTAGAGTCCTTCCCGAGCGGTGCGCAAACCGTCCAATTCAGCGAAGAAGGTGTTCGTATCGCTCTTGCCGTAATCCTCCACCTCGAGGAACGAACAACTTTCGAACATCGAGACCGAGAGCAACGACAGAATCAGGTATTTGAGTTTGTTTTTCATTGTCTTGCTGCGATTTTAGAAGGTGAGATCGAGGTTTAGGGAGAAGGTCCGCTGCACGGGATAGCCGTTCATGACCGTTTTGTAGGAGTTCCGCCCCCGTTTCTGATCGGGTGTCCACAGGTAGAGGTTGTCCGCGATGAACGAAATGCGGCACGACGACATGGCGATCTTGCGGGCGATCCGCTTGGGCAGATTGTAGGTCAGCACTATGTTTTGCAGACGGATGTGGGTCTTGTTGTAGAGGAAGCGCGTCGAGTAGCTTGACGAGTTCGAGCTGACGGTCGAGATCCGCGGGTTGGCGACCACATCGCCGGGCTGACGCCAGTATTCGAGCGAGTTGACCGAGACGTTGCCGCTCGGATCGGTGATGCTGTAACCGTCACCCGTACCGCGTGCGGCAATCGAGCTGTAAGCATGGCCGCCGAACGTGTAGTTGAGCATGAAGCTCAGCGTGAAGTCGTGGATCCGGAACGTATTGGTCATGCTGCCCATCACCTTGGGCGAGGAGCTGCCTGCGATGACGCGGTTGGCGTCGGTATAGGTGTGGGTCAGGTTGCCCTCTTTGTCGTACCACATCGGGTCGCCCGTGCTCGGATCGACACCGGCCCAGCGCACCAGATAATAGGAGTTCACGTCGTAACCTTCGGCCTTGATGCTGGAGAATGCGGTGATCGCATCGCCGTTGTAGAGCTTTTCGATCCGGTTGCGGTTGTGCGACAGCAGGAAATTGGTCGTCCACTTGAAGTTTTGGTGGTCGATGTTGGTCGAATTGATCGTAAGTTCGATACCGCGGTTCGACATTTCGCCGATGTTCGAGTAGATGCTGCCGTCGGTAATGACGTTCGAAGTCCGAATCGAACTCAACATGTCTTCCGTGTATTCGGAATAGACCTCGACTCCGAGTGAAAGCCGTTCCCACAGGCTAATATCCAGTCCGATGTTGGTCTTGTAGGTCTTTTCCCACGTGATGCCGGGGTTGGCCGGTGTTGAGACGATACCGCCGATGACTCCGTTGTAGCTGTACGCGTCGCCGTAGGAGAAGATGCCCAAACCGCGCATCTGCGCGCCGTCGACACGCGAGTTGCCGGTCGTACCGAAAGAGGCCTTCAGTTTCAGCATGTCGACCGTCTTCGAGGTGAAGAATTTCTCATTGTGGATGTTCCATGCGCCGCCCACCGAGAAATAGTTCTCGTAGCGCGAGAATTTTCCGAATGCCGAGTTGCCGTCGCGGCGCATGCTGGCCTGAATGCTGTAACGCGAGTCGTACGTGTATCCGACCTGTGCCAGGAAGGAGAGCTTTCGCGTGGTGCGCGTCGAGCTTGAACCCTTGCGGGTGCTCTCCTCGGCGTAGGCGATTTCCTGAACATGGTCATTCAGGAAGCCCCGTCCGGAGGCCTGCAACGTATTGTACCCCTTGCTTGACAACTCAACGCCGGCCAGCGCCGAGACATGATGCTTGTCGCAGAACGTGCGGTCGAAGTTCACCCGCCAGATGTTCGTCCATGCCAGCGAGCTCACGGCACGGCGCTCGGAGCGTCCCTGGGGCACTTTCTCGACCATGCCGTCGAGCGTATGGCGTGAATCGTACAACTTCTCCCATCCGTACTGGAAGGAGGCGCCGAACTGACCCGTGGCGGTGAGGCCTTTCAGAATTTCGTAGCTCAGGACGAGGTTGGCGTCGGTATTGAGCGTTTGCTGCACATCCGAGTTTAGGTCGCGCGTGGGGATTTCGTTGTTGGTGAAACTCCGCTCCTTCCAGATCGGTTCTCCGGTTTCGGTCAGGCCGTCTACGTATTTGTTGTAGAGCCGGTAGGTGTATCCGTCGTTCTCGAACGGAGAGAAGATCGGCAGCGTTTCGTAATACTCGTGTGTGAGGTTGAAGATGTCGTTGACGTTGTACGAAACCGCCAATTTCGGACGGATCGTAAACCGCTTGCCCAACTTGTAGGTGTTGTTCAGCATGGCCGAAACGCGCTGCTGGGTATTGCCCTTGACGGTGGCCTGGTTGCGGTAGTAGGAGATGGAAAAATAGTTGGCCGAATACTTGTTTCCGCCGGTAATCGAAACGTTGGCCTGGAAATCCTGACCGATGTCGTAGTAGAGATCGGACCAGTTGGTATCCGTGGTCGAATAGCTGTTTCGGTCGTTGTCCTGATAGGGGAACAGCCTCGGGTCGTTGCCGCCGTTGACCCACGCCTCCTTGGCGTAGGCCATGTACTGGGCGCCGTTGAGCGTCTTGAAACGGGTGCTTTCATCGATGGCCGAGATGCCGTAGCGCAGCGTGGCCTGCACCTTGGTCGGGCCGCTGTTCAGCTTGCCGCTCTTGGTGGTGACGAGGATGACGCCGTTGGAGCCGTCAGCACCGTAGATCGAGACCTCCGAGGCGTCTTTCAGCACCGTGATGGACTCCACGTCGCTGGGGTTGATGAACGACAGCGGGGAGACCGAGGAGTAGAATCCCGTAACCTGATTGGTGCGGTCTCCGGTGTAGATGGGCACTCCGTCGACGATCCACAGCGGTTCGTTCGAAGCGGACAGCGACGCTTCGCCGCGGATACGGATATTGTTGCGCGGACGAACCGTGCTGGGATAGTCTGCATTGGGCTGTACGCTCATGCCGGGGATCAT
>CAZEXJ010000007.1:0-25519 GCA_964516585.1 uncultured Alistipes sp. | reverse complement strand
TACCTTACTGCGGTGTTCATATAGCCTGCGATCGATATTGTTCGTAACGCCGGTATATAAAACCGTATGTGTCTTATTGGTCAATATGTAAACGTAAAACATATTATAAATATAGTAAATATTTTATTTTATCGGGCTGTACTCGATAAAAATCGGTAAGATTTCTCCACTATCATGTCATTCTGAGGAGGCCGCAGGCCGACGTGAGAATCTCGGTGCACAGGGTGGGCGTTTCGGCAAGAGATTGCCACGCCTCGCTGCGCTCGGCTCGCAATGACAAAGTACAACGCCCCACCTTGTCATTCTGAGCGAAACAACGTGAAGCGAAGAATCCGGTTGGGGTAGATAAGGCTTTTCGACCACGCACATCGTCCCCAACCAGATTCTCACGTCGCGTTTTTCAACGCTCCTCAGAATGACACTCCCGCCCTGTCATTGCGAGTTTTTCCGGGCTTTTATATTAAAAGTATGCCTTTTCCTTAATAATTGACGGGATTTTTGTATTTTTGAAAAAATTTTGATACGATATGACTGTCAAACTTACACCGAAGATGGTATTGTGGGGCGTTAAGGAATACATACTTATGGCGCTCGGTATGTTCATGTATGCGTTCGGCTGGATAGGGTGCGTGATGCCCGCCGGCGGTATGGGCGGCGGCGCAGCCGGTTTAGCTATGCTGCTCAGTTACATCATACCGTTCCTGTCGATTGGCGAATTAGTATTCATAATCAACGGCATACTGCTCATATTCGGAGGTTTCATCGTGGGCTGGAACTTCGGCATAAAGACCATATACTGCATCTTCATGTTGTCGATGGCGATGGACGTGGTGGAGAATATGATTCCGGCCGACATGATGCTCGAACTGACAAGCTCGATCGACAGTCAGGATCTGCTGTTGGTGCTGTTGGGCGCGATACTGTGCGGCGGCGGCATAGCGTTGAGTTTCCTGCAAGGCGGTTCGACGGGCGGAACCGACATCGTGGCGATGATTATAAACAAATATCACCGTGTAAGTTACGGCCGCATATTAATCACGAGCGACCTGTTCATAATCGGCTCGTCGCTCTTCTTTGCAACCGACTTTGCATCGGGCATGGCCATGGTCATCTACGGTTATATCATGGTGACGGTGGTCGGATATACGGTCGATCTGATAATGGCGGGCAACCAGCAGTCGAGTCAAGTGTTCATCGTAAGCAAGGACTATCGCGCCATGGCCGACATGATCGTCACCCGCGCGCATCGCGGTGCGACGGTGCTCGATGCCACGGGCTGGTACTCGCAGCAGGAGACCAAGATCGTCATGGTGGTGTGCCGCAAGCGCGATGCCTCGCAGCTGTTGAAAATGGCCAAGGAGGTCGATCCTCAGGCCTTCATCACCGTCGGATCGGTTATGGGCGTCTACGGCAAGGGCTTCGACGCGCTCACCAAAGTGTGACGCGCGCCGGCCGGGTGCGGCAACGGAAATGCTGCGCCGAATCTTCATATTTAACAATAGCATTATGTTGTATGCACGGGTGGTACTGCCGCTGGCACAGCCGGCTTATACCTATGCTTTCGATGAGTCGGCGGGCATAGGCGTGGGCGATGCTGTGGTCGTGCAGTTCGGTGCGCGGCGCTACTATACGGGCATAGTGTGGGAGATCACCTCGGAGCGCCCGCAATTGGGACGCATAAAGAGCATCTCGCACCGGCTCTACTCCGCGCCGCTCGTCGGCGAGTGGCAGCGCCGCATGTGGGAGTGGGTCGCCGACTACTACATCTGCACGCCGGGCGAGGTGATGCGTATGGCATTGCCGTCGTTGGCCAAGCCCTCGGCCAATTCGTTCGAGGAGTTTTCAAAAGAGATATTCAAGATGCCCGTGGAGAGCTATGTGGCTCTGTCGGAGGAGTTGCAGGCGCTCGATGACGAGCACCTCGACCAGTGCATCGGCCAATTGTGCCGCCGTGCTCCGCGGCGCGCCGCGATCATGCGCCGCATAGCCTCTCTGGCGGCCGAAAAGGGTGCCGCCGACGGCTTTGTCAAACGGAGGTTGATCGATGCCGATGCCTCGACGTTGGCCGCCATGCGCAGCCGCGGCCTGATACGCACGCTCTTGCGCGAGCGCGAAGCGGCGGGCGAAACGGCGGGCGACTTCCTGCTGCCCCGGCTCTCGCCCGCGCAAGAGCGTGCCTGCGGAGAGATACGGCAGGCTTTCGGGCAATCGCAGCCCGCATTGCTCTACGGCGTTACGGGTTCGGGCAAGACGGAGATATACATGCACCTCATAGCCCAGACTCTGGCGCAGGGCAGGGATGTGTTGATGCTCGTGCCCGAGATCGTCATAACCTCGCAGCTCGTCGAGCGCATGGAGCGCGTATTCTCGGCGCACGTAACGACCTACCACTCGAAACTCACACCGCGCCGCCGCACCGAAATCTTCCTGCGCATGGCCTCGTCGTCGGGCGGCGAGTTGGTTGTGGGGGCACGCTCGGCAGTATTCCTGCCGCTGCTTCATATAGGGTTGATCATAGTCGACGAGGAGCACGACCAGAGCTACAAGCAGACCGACACGCAGCCGCGCTACAACGCCCGCGACTGCGCCGTGATAATGGGGCGTCTGACCGGCGCCGGGGTGGTGTTGGGCAGCGCCACGCCGTCGCTTGAAAGCTATGTCAACGCTTTGAGCGGCAAGTATCGCCGGGTCGATCTCACGGAGCGTTACGGCGGGGGAGAGCTACCCTCGGTGACGGTCTCCGACACGATGCGCGCCGTCAAGCGCGGCGAACGCAAGGTGCACTTCAACAAAGTGCTGCTCGACGGCATAGCCGGGGCGTTGGAGGCGGGCGAACAGGTGATGCTGTTTCAGAACAGGCGCGGCTACGCCCCCTATGTCGAGTGCCGCGAGTGTGGTTGGACGGCACGGTGCCCGCATTGCAACGTGACCCTCACGCTGCACCGGCAGCCCGAGCGTTTGGAATGCCACTATTGCGGCTACACGACAACGCTTCCCGCGACATGTCCCAACTGCAAGACGCAGAACATAAGTGCAATGGGGTTCGGCACGGAGAAGGTCGAGCAGGAGATCGCGCGGCTGTTCCCCGAGGCGCGCATCGCACGGCTCGACCGCGACACGTCGACCTCGGAGCGCGCTTTCCGCACTATCGTGACGGCGTTCGAGCAGGGCGAGACCGACATCATGGTCGGCACGCAGATCATAACCAAAGGCTTCGACTTCGACCGCGTGTCGCTCGTGGGCATACTCAACGCCGACAACCTGCTCAATGCGCCCGACTTCCGCTCGGCCGAGCGCGCCTTCCAGCTTATGATGCAGGTGGCAGGCCGTGCAGGCCGCCGCAGCGGCGGGTCGCGCGTGATAATACAGACCTCGCAGCCGCAGCACCCTGTGGTGCGACAGGTGGCCGCAGGCGACTACGAAGCCATGGCGCGGCAGCAGTTAGACGAACGCCGCACGTTCAACTATCCGCCCTATTCGCGCCTGACGCGCTTCGCGCTGCGCTGTCGCGACTACGACCGTCTGCGCGAAGCGGCCAATGCTATGGCCGACAAGCTGCGCCGCAAGTTCGGGCGCAGGGTCATGGGACCTGTGTCGTCGGCCGTAGAGGCGATACGCGGCGAACATCGCGCCGAGATAGCGGTCAAAATAGAGAGCGGCGCATCGTTCGGCCGGGCGCGCGAGATGATGCGCGAGGTGTTGGCCGATATGCACTCGTCGCCCGATTACAAATCGGTTACCATTGCCGTCGATGTCGACGCTCAGTGACATATTCCGCTCGATAGGTTCGCTTATCGCCCCGCGACGGTGCGCCGTGTGCGGCGGCGAACTGCCGCGCGGAGTCGACTTCGTATGCACGATGTGTCGCTACAAAGCGCCCCTGACGGGCTTTTGGCGCGAGACTGACAACCCGATGAAGGAGCGTTTAGCAGGCTTGGTGCGCGTAGAGCAGGCCTCGGCTCTGTTCTTCTTCTCGGGCGGCAGCGGCTGGCGCGAGGTGATACACCGCTTCAAATACGGCGGACGATGGCGCGCCGCCTACCGGCTCGGGCGCCGCTACGGTGCGGAGCTGAAAGCGGGCGGACTCTACGACGACATCGATGTCGTGGTGCCCGTGCCGCTGCACTATCGCAAACTGCTGCATCGCGGCTACAACCAGTCGACCTACATAGCGCAGGGCATCGCCCGCGAATTGGGAGTAAAGGTCTGCACGCGCATCCTGCGGCGCAAGCGCAACAACCCCTCGCAGGCGCGCACCATGCCCGCCGAGAGGTGGGACAACGTGACCGACCTGTTCGAGGTGTGCCGGTCGGCGCGCTTGTCCGGCGAGCAGCACATACTGCTCGTCGACGACGTATTCACCACGGGAGCCACCGTCATATCGTGCATCGAGGCACTGCACCGCTCGCAGCCCCGCTGCCGCATATCGGTGGCCGCATTGGCCGTATCGCGCCGCGGTTTAGGCATAGAGCAGTAGGAGAGTTTTCAACAGTCGACTGTCGATAAACGATGATAAATATCGCGCGCGGCAGTTTGCCGTTAACGCTAAATTGTGTAATTTCGCACCATAACAGTTTCTACCGATGGCAAAACAATTCACACCGTCTTCACAGAACCGTGAAGCATATCGTCAGTTGACCGATGTCGAGGGCGTCGTCCCGCCGCAGGCGGTCGAGTTGGAGCAGGCCGTGCTGGGTGCGCTGATGCTCGAACGCGACAGCGTCATAGCCGTACAGGAGTATATTACGGCCGACGCCTTCTATACCGAAGAGCACAAGCTGATCTACAAGGCCATAGAAGATCTCTCGCACGAGTTGAAGCCGGTCGATCTCTTCACCGTGACCGAGCGGCTGAAGGTGCGAGGCGAGTTGAAAAAGGTGGGCGGAGCGGCCTACTTGGCGCAGCTCACGCAGAAGGTGGCTTCGGCGGCCAACGTCGAGTTCCATGCCAAGATCATCGCCCAGAAATATGTGCAGCGCGAACTGATACGCTCGGCCACGGAGATCCAGCGCCGCTCCTATAACGAAGATGTCGATGTGACCGATCTGATAGGCTATGCCGAGCAGGAGATATTCAAGGTGGCCGAAGGACATGTCAAGCGTTCGGTGCAGTGTGCCGCCGACGTGCTGGCCAAGGCTCTGACGCAGATCGAGGAGGCGAGCAAGACGGCCGGCGAGTACAGCGGCGTGCACTCGGGTTATGCCGACATCGACCGTGTGACTCTCGGCTGGCAGCCGTCGGATCTGATCATCATAGCAGCCCGCCCTTCGATGGGTAAGACGGCGTTCGTGCTTACCATGGCGCGCAACATGGCCGTGGAGTATCAGACGCCCGTGGCCTTCTTCTCGTTGGAGATGTCGTCGGTGCAGCTGATGAACCGGCTTATAGTGGCCGAAACGCAGCTCAACAGCACCGATCTGAGAACGGGACGCTTGTCGATCGACGACTGGAAGCACATCGAATCGTCGACCAAGTGTTTGGGACAGGCGCCGCTCTATATCGACGACACGCCGGCGCTGTCGGTCTTCGAGTTCCGCTCGAAAGCCCGCCGGTTGAAGATACACAACAACATACAGATTATCATTATCGACTACCTGCAGCTTATGACAGCCGGTACGGCCGAGACGCGCGGCAACCGCGAGCAGGAGGTAGCCCTCATCTCGCGAACGTTGAAGGCCATTGCCAAGGAGCTGAATGTGCCTATCATCGCATTGTCGCAGTTGAGTCGTAACGTCGAGAGCCGCGGCGGATCGAAGCGCCCGCAGCTCTCCGACCTGCGAGAGTCGGGCGCCATTGAGCAGGATGCCGACATCGTGGCGTTCATCCACCGTCCGGAGTATTACGGACTCACCACCGACGAGCGTGGTATGCCGACGGCGGGGCTTGCCGAGATCATCATAGCCAAGCACCGTAACGGCGCCGTAACCGATGTGCCGCTGCGGTTCATCAAGGATCAGGCCAAGTTCACCGATCTCGACGACTCGACCGCCGCAGCCATGGCCGCGGCCGCGGGACAGCCGCCGATGCGGCAGCAGGAGTACGACGACATATCGAGCAGCGCCAACTCCATGCCGCCCATGGGTGCGCCCGTTGCGGGAGGGCTGGGCACGAGCATGAGCAGCGAGTTCGACGACTTCAACCGCGCAGGAGGCGCTCCGCGGCCGGACTCAACGCGCCGCAACGACGACGCGCCGTTCTGATTGTTCGATAATGCGGCCGCCGCATCCCGCTGCCGCATTTTCAAGTCTCCGCTTTTACAATACAACATTTAAAGGATGTTCGCAAGAATACATACGGGAGCCATAGTCGGCATCGATGCCGTCGGGGTGGAGGTCGAGTCCAACGTCGCGGGCGGCGGCATAGGACTCTATTTGGTAGGACTGCCCGACAATGCCGTAAAGGAGAGCGAGCAGCGCATACGCTCCGCATTCGAAAACACCGAGTACCGCATGACGGCCAAGAAGATCGTGGTCAACCTTGCTCCGGCCGATCTTCGCAAGGAGGGATCGCTCTACGATCTGCCCATAGCCGTGGCCATTCTGGCGGCTACCGAGCAGGTGGAGTGCCGGTTGGCCGAGGATTCGATGTTCATAGGCGAATTGTCGCTCGACGGGTCGCTGCGCGCCGTGAAGGGCGTGCTGCCGTTGGTGGCAATGGCTCGCGAGCGCGGCATGAAGCGCGTGTTCCTGCCCTGCGACAATGTCTGCGAGGGTGTCGTCGTCGAGGGAATCGACGTGGTGGGCGCAGCCTCGCTCGCCGAAGTGGCCGACATGTTGAACGGCCGCACGCCGATAACGCCCGCAGTCGGCGGCATGCTGCCGGCAGCAGACGATGACAAGGGCATTTATGCCGAGGACTTCGCCGATGTCAAGGGGCAGAGCTATGTGAAACGTGCGTTGGAGATTGCCGCCGCAGGGGGTCACAACGTCATGATGGTGGGCGCACCCGGATCGGGCAAGACGATGCTGGCGCGGCGCATGCCCACGATAATGCCGTCTATGACTATGTCTGAGGCGTTGGAAACCACCAAGATACATTCCGTGGCAGGCAAGATGGGCACCCGGCACGGCCTGATAACCGCGCGGCCGTTTCGTGCGCCGCATCACCTCACTTCGCAGGTGGCTCTCATCGGCGGCGGACAGTCGCCGCAGCCGGGCGAGGTGTCGCTGGCTCACAACGGGGTGCTGTTTCTCGACGAGATGCCCGAGTTCGGCCGCAGCGTGTTGGAGGTATTGCGCCAGCCGTTGGAAGACCGCCATATAACCATATCGCGGGCGCGCTACGCGGTCGACTATCCGGCCAACTTCACTCTTGTGGCCTCGATGAATCCCTGCCCGTGCGGCTACTACAACCACCCCACAAAGGAGTGCACCTGCTCGGCGGCGGATGTGCATCGCTACATGGGTCGCATATCGGGACCTTTGTTGGATCGCATAGACATACATGTGGAGGTGATACCGGTATCGGTGGCAGAGATGTCGTCGACGCGGCGCGAGGAGTCGAGTGCGGAGATACGCAGCCGTGTGGTTGCCGCCCGCGAGCGGCAGCGCGAACGCTTCGCCGAGGTTGGCATACACACCAACGCCATGATGAACAGCCGCATGCTGCGCGAATTCGCGCCGCTCGACCGCCGCTCGGCAGAGCTGTTGGAGAGGGCTATGGAGCGGCTCAAACTGTCGTCGCGCGCCTACGACCGCATAATAAAGGTGGCACGCACCATAGCCGATTTGGAGGGTGCGGCCGACATTGCGCCGCAGCACATATCCGAGGCTATCGGCTACCGCACGCTCGACCGCGAGACGTGGGGTCGCTGACACAACACGCTGATACTTTGCGTCATTACCCGCTATTATCGTATTTGGGATAGATTTGCGACCGACTGTCGCCGGCGGCCGTTCAGACCAACCGCCGCGAAGAGGTGCGTTCGGTAAGGGTCATCGTGTCGAGATCGACCGATTCCAACAGCACCAATCCCGGCCGCTTGCCCGCCTCGACCGATCCTATCTCATGCTGCATGCCCAACGCGCATGCGCCGTTCCATGTAGCCCACTGCAACAACTCTTCCAATGCGGCGCCGTCGTGCTGCAACTGCCGCATCGCCCCGACCATCGACAGATCGGCGGCCGAAGCCAACGAGTCGGTGCCTATGCAGATATTCCCTCCCGCCTCGCGCAGCATTGCCACAGGCGGCCGCATACGCGATATGTAGCGGTTCGATTCGGGGCACAGCACCCAGTAGACGGGGGCGGTGAAGTGCGACAACACGATCTCGGCATCGAGCCTGCCGACGCAGCAGTCGTGTACGAGCAGCACGCTGCGCCCGGCAGGCACGCACTCCGCAATGCGCTCGGCGGGCGAGCCGTAGTGCAAAAAATCGCACATCCAACCCATGCGCCCGTACCACTCGGCGAGCGATCCCCGCCCTGAATAGAGCGCAGACTCGTCGGGCGACTCCATGAAGTGTATCGAGAGCGGCGCGCTGCCGTCGCCGGCTATGCGGCGAAACGGCGCCTCTTGCAGCGAGTATGTCGAGTGCGGCGTAAGCGACGCACGAGTGTCGGCGGCAGCCTCGGCGGCAAGCTCCTCGATGTGTTCGGCCGTGGCCGCAAGGCCGAAAGCCTCGACAAAGGTGTGATAACGTATCTTCGAGCGTGCACGAACGGGTGCCGCCGACGTATCGTTGGCTATGTCGCCCACGGCCTCTATGCCCTCCGCCCACATTTTGGCATCGGCTGCCGATGCGGCATCGAGACGCTGCTGCATGGTGTAACCGCCGCGCAGCCGACCCATTTCGCGTGCGAAGCCTGCGAAGCCCGTGCCCTCGGCTATCGCGCCGCGCATGTACGACAGTTCCAAATGACAATGCGCATTGACCCACCCGGGACACAATATGCCCGAGTAGAACTCCACGCCGGCCGCAGAATCGATCTGCCCGCACTGCTCCACGGCCACTATCCGGCCGTCGCCGGCGACCTCCACGACGCAGCTCTTAACGAGTCTGTGTCCGGTGAACAGATAATGCGATGCTATCTTGCGCGTTGTCATGTGCAGACATCAATCGGGGGTTGAATATTCTTATGCCCAACTGCTCGCGATAGAGGCTGTCGACGGCCTCGGCCTTGGGCAGTACGCGAACCACTTTCAGGTTGCGGATCGTGACGTGGGGCTGCTCGCGCTTGTCGTGCCGCATGTGGTAATACATGTCGAGATGCAGGCGGCGGTGGGTCGAATCGACCGTCAGACGGCGCGTGAAGCTGTCGTCGCGATAGCGATACAGCACAGAGGTGTAGCGCGATACGGCCGACGAGTCGTTGCATTCCAACCACAGTTCGGCGCGCGATATGCGGTTCTTGTCGAGCGAATCGATGAAGTAGTCGAACGTGACGGTGTATTCGCCCGGCGGCAGATCGTCGACGACCACTTTCAAACGCGTGGTGTCGGCCATGCGCGTGGCGCGTATGAGTGTGTCGGCGTATATCGTGCGGGTGAAGGCGCGCTGCGCCACATTGTCGATCGTGTCGAGTATCATCACATTGTAGGCCTCGGCCTCGGCCTCGGCTTCGAGCCAGTCGCCCACCGATATCATAAGGTCGCTCAGGCGCGAACTCTTGCGCTCGGAGATTCGCGCCAAAGTGTAGCGCACGTCTTCGGTCGTGTAGCCGTAGCGGCGGAATATAGGCTCGTAGATCTCCAACGAATCGGCCGCGATGTTTCTCTCCCGCAGGTAGGCGTTGGCGAGGAAGGCATCGTGGAATATGTTCACCAACTTGCTGCCCGGGATATCTTTTGGACGGTCGCATGCCGAGAGAGCGGAGATGAACACTCCGGCCGCAATCAATATCTGTAAAAATCGTTTCATATCAACTCTCTTGTTTCAATACTTTGCGCACCGTCAGCGACGATACGGCATAACCCGCTGCTGCAACGGCCGCAGCCGTAATGAGTATGTCGGCGGCCGCGACGCTTACCGGATAGCTGCCCACGGGCGAACCTCCGGGAATCGTTATCAGATCGAAGCGGCTCTGCGCCCAGCACAAAGCCAACCCTATGGCGATGCCCGCGCCGCCCCCGATAAGGGTCATCAGCATCCCCTCGCCGACGAATATGCGGCGTATCATGCTCCACGGCGCACCCATTGCACGCAGGGTGGCTATGTCGCGCCGCTTGTCGGTCAGCAGCATCACCACGGCGCCCACCACGGCAAAGGCCGCCACGAGCGTAACCATGAAGGCGATGATGAATATCGTGCGCTTCTCGTATGTCATTATCCGCACCATCGAGACGTTCTTCTCGTCGCGCGTGCGCACATTAAAGCCGTCGCCCAAAGCGTGCTGCAAGTCGCGGCGCACACTCTCCGCATTGCGCCGGCCGTCGAGCGCGAAGGCTATGTGCGATGCGCGCCCGGGATAGTTGAACAGCTTCTGCGCCAACCCTATGTCGCACATGGCGAAGCCCTTGTCGAGATCGGCGTTCACCATGTAGATCCCCGACAGCATCGCGCGCCGCCGTCCCACGCCGCTCATCGGCACGAGCGACGAGAATTGCCGGCGGTTGACCGCATACAACTCTATCTCGCTGTCCAACTGCGGCATGCCCAATTCGGCAGCCAAGCCGTAGCCCGCCACTATGTGTTCTTCGCGCCCGGCTCCATCGTCCCTCCATGCGCCGAGCGTCCGCCACTGGCCGCGCACGACATAGCCGTCGACGGGCGCAACGGCGGTATAGGCCGAATCGACGCCGCGCAGCATGAGTGTGGCGCGGCGGCCTGCGGCAGAGGCCATGGCCATCTGTTCGAGGTATGTCGTCACCTCCCCGACGCCGTCGATGCGGCGAAGCGACTCGAAGTCGACCGTGGAGAGATCGAACGTCTGCCCGCGCGCCGGTGTTGCCGTCATGTCGGCGTCGAATGCCGAATACATCTGCTCGACGGTCTGTTCCAGCCCGTTGAAGATCGACAGCAGCACCACCATGGCCGCCACGGGGACAGCCACCGACAGCACGCTTATCGAGGCGATCAGATTGATCACCGAATGCGATTTGCGCGACAGCAGATAACGGAGTGCGAATTTCGACCACAACATGACTCAGGCGGTTTGACTGTGCAAGCGGTTATTTCTCCTGTCCGTGCAGCAGATGATCGATGTTGTCGATATACTCCAGCGAGTCGTCGAGGAAGAACTCCACCTCGGGCACCGCCTTCAGCTGGTTGCGTATGCGCGCACCGAGCATCTTGCGTATGAACCAGCCCTTTTCGCGTATGGCTTCGAGCGTGGCTGCACTCTTTTCGAAGGGGAATATGCTTACGTATATCTTCGAGTAGGCCAGATCGGGCGATATGCGCACGGCAGTCACCGTGACGAGCGTCCCGCGCACCACGTCGGCCGCATCCTTTTGCAGTATCTCCGCCACGTCGCGCTGTATCTGACGGGCGATCTTCTGTTGTCTTGTATTATCCATAGTCGTTTGTGTATTGTCCGTATCAGTCGAGGCTGTATTTGAATGCCTCGCGCGAGCGTTGTCGCTTTTCACGCCGCATGTTCCACTCTTCGAATCCCCTCTTGTTGAATCGCCAGCCGAGCGTTATGCCGACGGTGATGTTGTCGATGGGCGAGCGCAGGGGCGAGTAGTAGAAGGGATTCTCATCTCCGTCGGTGGTGTAACCGTAATATTTGTTGCGGTTCTTCAACAGGTCGGAGTAGCCGAACCAATAGCGTGCGCGCACGCCTATCTCCACCTGTCCGAACAGCAGCGAGAAGCCTACACCGCCGGCCAATCCGTAGCCGAAGCGGTTGTCGCGCACGGTTTTGAACTCGTATGTGCCGCCGCCCTTTTCGGGTTCGTCGTCGTAGGCGTAGGTCGATGAAAGGTTGTAGGAGAATACCACCGCCGCTTCTATGTAGAGGCGTATATGGTTGCGCGCCATGTAGAAGTGAGGCTGCCACACCAAGGGCAGCATCAGCGAATTGACGCGGCGCGAGTAGTATTTGTAGTTGCGTATCTCTTTGTCGTCGACCATTTCGGTGGTGTAGGTGTATCCGAACGAGAATCCGCGGCGTATATACTCCAAGTCGATGCCCATGGCGCCTACGAAGCGCGGCGCGGGGCTGTAATAACGCCACGACAATCCGAAGTCGTGCGCACCCCACAGCATGCGCGTCTCCTCGGTCGGGTAGAATCGTGCCGTCGAGATGCCCGTACCGCCTATGACCGACAGCGTATGCTGGGCAGAGGCCGGCAGTCGGACGGCGAGCGACGCCGTCAGCGCAAGCAGCGATATTATGACTGTTTTCGATCTCATTTGTCCTTTCGTTTAGCGTTGTCCCGTACTCTGTATGCCCGAACGCATCGTGCTGCCCATGCTGCCGAAGCCGAAGCCCGTGTTGGAGCCGCGGTTGTTGTTGTCGGGCTTGTTCTGGTTCTCCTTCTGCTTCTTGGCCTGCTCCTCGGCCAACTTCTTCAAACGCGCCTGCTCGCGGTCTTCGAGCATGTCGATTATCGACTGCATGGTAATGGGTTTGAACACTTCGTCCATGTCGATGTCGAGTTCGAACTCCCAGTTGGCCTTTGTGGTGAACAACTCCTCGCCTTTGTTGTTTTTGTATATCTCGGTGCGCTCGGGCTGGCGCATCAGCACCATGTCGCCCGTGTCCCACTCGCCGTTGGCGTTGGCATCCTCCACCACGCGCACCATAACGTCGCCCACGGCCACGTATTTGAACTCGTAGGTGCCGGCCGCTACGTCGCGCAGCTGCTGCTGCACGCTGCCCGAAGAGTTGGTCAGCTGCACTATATAGCGCATATCGGGGTTCGACGTGCGCACGTTGATCTTCACGGTGGCGTACTTGTCGGGATCGGCCACCGTATATTGTCCTATGATCGAGTCGTTGCGCTCGCCCGCTACGTTGCGCATGGCTCCCGACGGTATTGTGAGCGTATATTCGTCGCCCAAAGTCCAGTCCGACTCTATGTGCCACAGACGACTGTTGAGCGTATCGCGTTTGAAGCGCACACGCCGCGGCCGGGGTTTCTCCTCACCCTGACTCTTCGAGGTAAGCGTCACCGACAGCGTGTCGAACTCCATGAGCGGATAGTCGAACGACATATCCAAGCTTTTCAGCGGATTGACCTCGCTCTTGGCCGCCAACTTGCATACGAACGGATTGGGTTTCTCGGGTTCGACCCACTCCTCGCCCGCCTTCAACGCCTTCTCGCGCTCCTTCTCCAAGCGTTCGCGCTCTTTCTCCTCCTCCTTGGTTTCGACCTTGCGCCAAGCTAACCGCAGCTGGTCGGTGGTCTCGACCAAATTGTTGATCGAGTCGTGTTTCATGTAGGTTATCGTGCCTTTGATCGTGTCGGGCAGCTCGTCGCCCGGTACATCGAACCACAATGCCAGCGTATCGCGTCCCCGCGTCTGCGGATCGATTATCACGCGCTCGCGCGGGACCGAGTCGAAGTCGATCGATATGATCTCGGGATTGGGCGCACCGAAATAGAGCATCGCCTGATGCTGTTTGGGACGCTCCGACTGCGAGAGCGTATGTCGCGCGAACTTGCGATCGGTGAACATGCGGAAATAGAGCTGCGGGTCGGCCGAAGGGTAGTGGCGCAGCGAGTCGAACCATATCGAGAACTCGGGCATGTCGGCCGGATTGTAGGTGCCCTTTATGAAGCCTATGCGGTCGACCGAGGGTTCATACTCCATGTTGTTGTTGGTATCCTCGAATGCGTAGACGCGATAAGGCACCGGTTTGAGGTTCTGAGCGATGAATATGCCGTTGTTCTCGGCGCGTGCGATGACTGCGGGTTTGTGGTTGAACATCGTCGAATCCCACTCCGCGGGTTCGGGCACCGAGTCGGCAATGAAGAAACAGATGAACGACTTGCCCACCGAATCGGCCTTGTAGGAGTCGGCCGTATAGCCCGACATGTACATCGAATCGATCTGCGTGCCCGTCGAGAATACGTAGCGCATTGCGTGCAGCGGGTTGCTCTCGTTGTTGTCCTGAATGGCCGATCCGAAGTTGAGCGCATATGTGGTGTTCTCGCGCAGCGTATCCTTTATGGTGATGACGATGCCGCGGCCGCGGCGCGTCAGCGTAGGCTTCTTCTTCATCGCGGGCGATGTGTAAAACTCCTTCTGTTGATCCTTTATCTGCACATACTCGTCGAACTCCACATATATCTTGGGATGGTTCATCGTAGGAAACTCCGTCGAGAAGTTGTCGGGCGTCATGGCCACGATCACTGGCGGCAGGGTGTCCTTAGGCCCTCCCGTAGGCGTCATCGTCGATGCGCACTTGGTGAACAGCGCCGCCACGAACAACAGCAAAACCGCGGCCGTGGCCACAGTGGTCAAACGATCTGCAATTCCATGTTTCATAACTCGCAACTCTCTTATCTGTTATTCGTCTCGCCGCCGCCCGTCTGTTCATCGCCGCCCGTCTGTCCCGGATCGTCGGGGTTGCCGGGCTGGTCGGGTTCGGGATTGTCGGGTTCGGGATTGTCGGGTTCGGGATTGTCAGGTTCAGGATTGTCAGGTTCAGGCTCGACCGGCACCAAGGGCGGCCGCGGCTCATCGGGAAAGGGGTTGACGATGCGCCAGCCGTTGGCATTGTATGTCGGTTTCCACGCATAGATGTGAAGCTGTGTCAATATCTGTTCTATGTTGATGGGCGACAGATATTTGCGGTAGGCATACATCGAATTGGCCTTGTCGACCACCACCAACATCGACATCTCCGCGGTCAGCGGCAGCGACACCTGAAAATCGGCCGCGGCATCGAACTCACCGACGACATCGGGCTGCGACAGCTTGCGCGACGGATCCTCCTTGTCGGTTATCACGTGTGCCAGAGCATCCTCCCACGAGGCGATGCGCCACAGCGTCGTGTCGACATAGAAGGCGTATGCCTCCAAGTCGGAGGCGCGCGTCAAAGCCTCGCCCGCCACGTTCTGACTGTAAACCGCGATGCGGTATATCGTATCGAACGACTCCTTCTTGAAGCAGCCTGTCAGCGTCGCAACGGCCAAGGCCGCAGCGGCAACTCCCGATATTATCGATCTGCAATGTTTCATCTCATCTCTGTTTTATCGGCGCGTTCATACTCTGCGAGCATCTCGCGCGGTGTCTTTCCCAACTGCGGGTGGCGATAGTCGCCCGCCACCTCGGCCAGAGGCCGCAGCGCGTATTCCCTCCTGTCGAGGAAGTGATAGGGTATGGTCAGCCGCTCGGTCGAGAAGGTCTCGTCGCCATAGAATACTATGTCGATGTCGATAGGCCGCGAGGCGTATCGCTCCCCCGTTGAGAGCTGCCGCTCGCGCTCGGCCTTGCGGTCGCGCCCCATGTCGGACTCGATGCGGTTGATGCCGTCGAGCAGCTCCTCTGCCGTGAGCGAGGTCGCAACCACGGCCGTGCGGTTGACGAACTCGCGCTCCGACGAAAAGCCGTATGCTTCGCTGCGATAGCTCCGGGAGATGCGCTCCACACGGCCTATGCTCCGCTCCACGCGGTCTATCGCCTCGTCGACCTTTTGTTCGGCCGCCGCATCGTCGGAGCCGAACATCAAAACGGCTCGTATTTCCGCCCTGCGCTCCATCGTCACAATCGGTTTATGGTTTTGCTTACGGCTAACGCGAAGTGTGTGAATACTATGCGCGGCGAACCGTTTTGCGATATCTGTGCCATGGCCGTCTCGATCTGTCCGGTCAGAAACTCTATGTTGGCGTTGCCTATGTAGGGTGCGAACTTGCGGCAGAAATCGGCCTCCTCGCCCCACAGACAGCTTATCTCGGCAGCGCCGGCGTGTATGATGTAACTCTCTCTGAGCAGGCGTGCCGCGTTGGTGAGAAATGCGCGCTGCCCCTCGCGCGACAGCTCGCTAACCTCGTCTGCCCAGTTCATCAGTTCCAAATGTTTGTCGTTGTAGCTCAGTCGCATCAACGAGCAGAACAGTTCGAAACACTCGTGGCGCAGGGCGTCGGTCTCGCCGCGCATCAGGTTGCGCAGTTCGAGCATGTCGCCGCCGGCCAACCGCGCCATGTTGTGCGCCGCAGCACTGTCGGTCACGCCGCCGGCCGCGGCCGCAGCCGCCAACGATGCGGTGTCGATGCGGCCGACCGATATCTCCTGTGTGCGCGATATGATCGTCGGCAGCAGCAGGTCGGGGCGTTCGGCCACCAACAGGAACAGAGTCTTCTCCCAAGGCTCCTCCAATATCTTCAATATCTTGTTCGCCGCCTCGCCGTTCATCAGCTCCGGCAGCCACACTATCATCACCTTGTACTCCGACGAGAAGCTCTTGAACGACAGCTTGCGTATGATCTCGTCCGACTCCTTGGCCGTGATCAGCCCCTTCATCGTCTTGCCCAGATCGAGCTTGTCGAACCACTGCTGCGGCGAGAAGTAACCGCCGCTCGACTGCCATATCTCGCGCCACTGCGGCAGAAACTGATCGCTTAGCACCGCCTCGCCCGACCTCTTCTCGCGCTTGTTGACCGGGAAGACCATATGCACGTCGGGATGAGCCATCTGCGCCGTCTGCACGCACGACGGACACACGCCGCACGAGTCGCCGCCCGAGCGGTGCGGGCAGTTGACATACTGCGCGTATGCTACGGCCAACGGCAGCGCGCCGTAACCCGACTCGCCCGTAAAGAGCTGTGCATGACTTATGCGCCCCTCGTCGACGCTGTGCACCAAATGACGTTTCAGCTCGTCGTGTCCTGCTATATCGGCAAATCTCATACTTTTCCTCGGTGTATTATGGTTCTTATCAAACCTTTGACGTCGATATGTTCGCGACGCACCATGTAAATGGCCATTGCGGCAAAGAGCGTGCAATTGACGGCTGTGGCGCCCATGCGCGGCAGACCGTCGGCCACGAAGTGCGACACCGCATAGACAGCCGCCGCAACGGCGACATACTCGGCCATGCGGCGCAGATCGTAGGGTATGGGAAAGTGCTTGCGGCAGAGCGTGTAGCTCCACACCACCATGGCCGCCTCGGCTGCGAAACGCACCCACGCCGCACCTCTGTACCCCCAGCGCGGAACCAACAGGAAACTGAGAGCCAGCGTCACGCCCAAGCCGAGGAAGGTGATGTAGGCCGCATAGCGCGTCTTCTCCTCGCGCTTGTACCAGAACGACAGATTAAGCCATATGCCGCTCATGACGTTCGAGGCGAGCACCACGGGCAGTATGCCTATTCCCTGCCGGAACCGCTCGCCCACGATCAGCGCGAACAGATCCTTGAACAGCACTATGCCGGCGAAAATCATCATCGAGACCATAACGAAGTATTTCATCGCCGCGGCGTTGGACTCGACAAAGTCGCTCTTGCGGAAGCTGGCGAGGAAAAACGGCTCGGCAGCCAAGCGATACATCTGCGTGAAGAGCGTCATCACCACCGCTATCTTCACTATGGCGCCGTAAATGCCTAACTCGGCCATTGCCGCAGCGTGGCCGCCCGGTGCGAGATATTTTATCATCTGCCGGTCGATGAACTCGTTGGCCGTGCCTGCCAAACCGCTTATCAGCAGCGGCATGGAGTAGACGAGTATGCGGCACAGCAGCTTGCGGTCGATGCGCGGCACCGTTCGCCCTGTTGTAAACAATATCAACAGCAGCGTCACTGCGCTCGCAGCGAGGTTGGCCACGAAGACCCAACCCACGCCGAACTCGGTGGAGTACAGCCCCGCCACACCGAAAGATATGGCCAAAGCCACGTTCAACAACACATTGACCGCCTTCAACGCCACGAACGTCATGGCGCGCCCCTGCTCCCTGAGACGCGAGAAGGGTATCATCGTGCATACGTCGAGCATAACTATCGCGCCCACTATGGCGATGTACTCCGTGTGTGCGCAGTAGGCCTCGCCCATGACCGACGATATGGGCACGCGCAGCAACACCACAGCCGCGCAGAACACCACGGCGGCGAGCGAGGTCACTCCCCATGTGGTGGCAAACACCCTGCCTTTGGCCGCGGCCACATCGCCGCCGGCCTCCTCGGCGCGTGTCGTGAAGCGGAAGTAACTCGACTCCATGCCCATCGACAACAAAACCAAAGCAAAGGGTATCAACGCATAGACATCGGTTACGATGCCGTATGCGCCCTCGTCGAATATGCGTGTGTAGTATGGCGTGAGCAGATAGTTCAAAAACCTGACGACTATCGTGCTTATGCCGTATATTGCAGTCTGTTTCGCTAACTTTTCGAGCATTGTCCTTCGCGCACCCCTGTTAATATGGGTATATACTTTGCAAAGGTAGCTTTTTTGCAGCAAAAATCATAATCCGCACGTAAAATTACTCCACCGCGCCCTGCCGGCCGATTGTCACTTCGGAGGAGACATTGCACAGGAGTCATTGCGGAGGAGTGACATGGCGGGGCGCTGTGCCCTGTCATTGCGGTGCTGTCATTCTGAGGAGGACGGAACGTCCGACGAAGAATCTCTTTCCTGCGGTGTCACTCCGAAGAGCAACGCAGTTGCGACGTGGGAGAAAGCAAACGTCGACCACGAAGCGACGGCTTGCGCCGTTTTATAATTCTGACCCCACCCCATACCCCTCCCTCGGGAGGGGCTGTTGTCGCTTCGCTCCGGGTGGAGCGCGGAACGGTTGTCCGGCATCCCCAGAAGTGCGCTTTGCACACCCTGCCTGTCATTCTGAGGAGCAACGCAGTTGCGACGTGAGAATCTCGGTTGGAGACGATTATTTCCGCTTTTTGCTGGTAACCCCCAAAATGTCAAGTGGCGAAGATTAATCTTCGCCACTTGACATTTGTCGTTATTTGGGGTCGCTAATTCAGGCCGAACTCCTTGCGCAGGCGCTCGACCTCGTCGAGCCGCTCCCAGCCAAAGAACTCTATTTCACGCTGCTCCTGCTGACCGTTGCGCCACAGCGTGACACGTTCGGTATATGGGCGGCAGCCGAAGTGACCATACGATGCCGTAGCCTCGAATATCGGGTTTTTCAACCCGAAGCGGCGTACAATGGCCGCCGGGCGAAGGTCGAACAGGCGGCCTATGTGCTCGGCTATCTCGCCGTCACTGATCGACAGGCGGTTGGTTCCGCGGGTATCGACATAAACCGACAGCGGCTGCGCGATGCCTATGGCGTAGCTCAACTGTACGAGCGCTTCATCGGCCACACCTGCCGCAACGAGGTTTTTGGCTATGTGACGCGCCGCGTATGCCGCCGAGCGGTCGACTTTCGAGGCATCCTTGCCCGAGAACGCGCCGCCGCCGTGCGCTCCGCGACCGCCGTATGTGTCGACTATTATCTTGCGTCCCGTGAGACCCGTATCGCCATGGGGGCCTCCTATGACGAACTTGCCCGTGGGATTGACGTGCAGGATGTAGTCGTCGCCTATCAAATCGGCCAGTTTGTCGCCGGCGCGCTCCAAGCGAGCCTTGACCCGCGGTATGAGTATCGTCCGCACATCCTCGCGTATGCGTTGCTGCATCTGCTCCTCGGCCTGCTTCTCCGTGCGGCCGGCGCCGGATGCGATGAACTCGTCGTGCTGGGTCGACACCACGATCGTGTGCACACGCACCGGACGGCGAGCGTCGTCATACTCGATCGTTACCTGACTCTTGGCATCGGGGCGCAGGTAGGTCATCACTTCGCCCTGACGGCGAATCGCGGCCAACTCTTTGAGTATAACGTGCGAGAGTATCAGCGTCGCGGGCATGTACTCGCGGGTCTCGGCCACGGCGTAACCGAACATTATGCCCTGATCGCCGGCGCCCTGCTCGTCGGCATCCTCGCGCACAACGCCCTGATTGATATCCGACGACTGCTCGTGGATTGCCGACATTATGCCGCACGAAGCGGCGTCGAACTGATATTCGCTGCGATTGTAGCCTATGCGGTCGATGACGCGTCGTGCCACGCCCTGTATGTCGACGTATGCCTGCGAACGCACCTCGCCCGAGACGACCACCAAACCGGTGGTGCAGAGCGTCTCGCATGCCACTTTCGACTCGGGATCGTGACGCAAAAATTCGTCGAGAATAGCGTCGGATATCTGATCCGCAACCTTATCGGGGTGTCCTTCCGACACCGATTCCGATGTAAATAAAAAAGCCATACTTTAAAAGTTTTAAATTAAACAGTTAAACGTATGGAAGTGGGAGATTGTCGTAATAAAAGATGCTGTTTTAGCAATTTTTTATTGTGGTTTGCAATCAGTCCAAATCCTTCCACATCATATTTCCGGTTGCAAAGATACACTTTTTTCATAAACGTCGCACCGCTTAGGACGGAATATTTTTGCGTCAGCGCAGCCCTGCAATACAGCAATGGGCTGTACCTTGCGACAGCACAGCCCATTTCAACTATTCGTAACCGGCTTGGACGATTATGCCGTTTCTATTTTATGAAATTTGAAACTGCCCGCAGCAATGGCTGCTGCGATCAGAATGTCGAAGTATATCATGGCGTGTAAACTGCCTTCGGTTGTAATAATAAGAATCAGCAGCCATAATGCTACTGCAATGGCAGCGATGCGGCATGTCCAAATTACAGCTTTGGGTTGGAATGTCGGCATAAATGCAGCGGCTGCCGATGCGGCGACGCAGAGAAGCGGCAGTGCATACATCATAAATACTACAAAACCGGGAGTTTCCTCTGCCGATTTGACATATTTAGCCATTGTATTATTATATTCAACGAATTCCGAGAAAGAGTAATTTTTCCCCTCGAACTCTTTGCCATCTTCATCTATTCCTCTAATATCTGAATGATAGAACGGTCCCCATATGCAAAGGATGAACAGCAGTGCCGAAAGAGCAACAATAATTTGCTTAGAATATTTTTTCAAAGTCTCCATAATTCAAGATGTGTTAAGTTCTGGATGTGTAAGTTATCGATGACTGCTACGAATAGTCGTTTCCCTCCGCCCGACATGCCGAGGCGAGCAATATCGCAACAGCATGTTTCGGACGATCATTCGAATATGTATATCTTTACCGCTTTGGCATTTGCGGCGAAATCGGCAACTGAGAACGTCGGATTCTCACCGTAGTATGCACGCTGCTGTTTGTCCTGTCCCTGCTTGGTGATACCCTCTACCTCGAAGCGTACCCCGTCGCATACGACATACAGTGTGCCGTCGTTGGTCACTTCGACCCGACCGCCATTGTCGAAAATATCCGTCGCAGCAGAGTTGCACGTCAGCCCGTTTTCGGTCGAAAGAGTCGGCGATACTATATGGATAGCATATACCTTATTGTCCCAATAATAGATGTCGAATAGGGTGCTGTCGCCCGAAAAAGCTCTCCTGTATTCGTAGGTCTCACCCCAATCATCCTCCGCCGTTATGGTTTCGAGACGATCGTACAGACCTTCGCACGAGGCGGGCAATGATGTTACCTCCGCGCCTAACTTTATGGCGCCGATGCCGTCGGGAGAGATCGTATAGTCGGAGGGTTGCTGCGCTTGGCTGTATGCGGTCAATGCAAAGAGCGCAATTGCTGTCAGAAAGAGATTTTTCATGTTGTTCATAGGTTTATGTGCCGTGCCCCAGCGGCGGTTATTGGTTATTTGAAAGCATATAAAAACGTGAGGCAAAACTCCGATATCTGCTCTCCGAAGTTCCGGAACAGCCGCGCAACTAAACAAGTGACAAGGCCACGTCGAACGACATGAACGCAAACGTCACTTCTCGGGTGCTCGTCAAATTTCCCATATTTTCAGAAAGCGAGGTATAAAGCTAACGCTATTATATGTTTGCCGCAGCGCCTTTATCGCGCGTGACCGGCATCGCGGAATATTCGAAAAAAGAGACCGAAGGTTTGTTGCATAGGCATAAAATCATTAGTATTCGTAAATTTACATATTTTATGTTACATATCCAAATTTATGCGGCATATTGTCGATCTTTTTCGATAAGCCGAGCGCAGAGCCGAATTTGTTCGGGCTATGCCGAGGCGAGAAAAGAGTGTATAAAAATGAACTTCCCGACAGAGCAAGACGATGGGCTGTACCGGTATACTGCCCATTGTCGAGCGACAAGGAGAGAACGCTGGTGCGGTGTTTTCACTAAAAAGAGATTGCCACGCCTTGTTACACTCGGCTCGCAATGGCAGGGTGCAACACTCCACCATGTCACTCCGAGGAGCGTTGTCCATAATCAGTTTCTTGGTAGAGACTAAAAGAACTCCTCTGTCAGCTTTATCAATAAATCGAATGCTCTTACGCTTTTATTCTGAGACAGGCCGAACGCAATGCCCATAGTGGCGCGGGCGTTCCTCAATAAGGTACTCTAAGAGATTGAATCCGATACCATACGCGTGAAGACGGTCGCTCTCGGAGGGCGTGGAACTCAAAATGCCGCCAGTCACTCTGACATTGCCGTATATCGTCCCGCTATACCAGCCTGAGGCAGGAATAAATATAGAGTTACCATTTATCTTGCTCGTTACCTTATAGCCATTATGACCCCCTTGTGCCGTAAGTGTCCATGTGCACTTTTCTAAAAGTTCCTGAATCTCTTTTTTAGTCGGCATACGCCACGATCCGCCCCAATTGGCTCGCGCGGCATCGTATTGCGGATTACCAGCTATATCTCTAAAGGTTTTTGTACTTGTCTTACTGTTTTCTTGCGTATATGTCGACTTCGGAGTCGTCGTTTCTCCCCATGCAAAGTAATCGCCGTATTCCGACGGCGATGATGCTCCGACATTGCATGTTGCCCACTTGACACTCAATCCCAAGTCGACGTATTCATGTCCGGCAATCGTACCGGTGGCAGTTTTCAGTTTCGCAGTCTCCTTCTGCTCGATCTTTTCTTCGGCCAAATGAGACTGTTCGTTATCGTTATTTCCCGACTCACAGAGAACAGGACGAACACTCTGCCCGAAGAAGCGGCAGTCATCACCCACGCCGGGAGTATCGCTGTATTCGCCACTGAGGAAGTATAAGCCATACGCACGATGCAGCCTTCTCCTGTTGGGAGCAGAGCACCAGTAGCTGCCTGCATCCGAATCGAGCTGATGCGACGACCAGTCACGCCAGCCTGTGGCAGGGAGGAAGATTGAGCTGCCATTCACTTTACTTGTTATCTTGTAGCCGTTATAATCGCCTTGACTCGTCCATGTCCAATCGCATTTATCGACAAGTTCCTGCATCTCTGCTTTCGTCGGAAGTCGCCAAGCAATACCCCAATTGGCTCGGGCAGCATCGTATTGCGAACTGCCAGCTATATCACTGAGATTTCTCTCCCATGTCTTACAATTTTCTTGCGTATATTCCGACTTTGGAGTCGTTTCGCCCCACGCGAAATAATCGCCATAATCCGACGGCGAAGATGCGCCCACATTGCAAGTCGCCCACTTGACACTCAATCCCAAGTCAACCCAATCGTGACCAGCAGTAGTTCCGGTAGAGGGTTTAACCTTGGCGTTATCTTGCTGTTTGTTATTTTCTCCGGCCGAGTAAGGTTGTGTGTTATCGGCATTTGCAACCCCATTGAAGACCGGCCGGACACTAAATCCTAACTCGCGTCCACCCCAAACTCTACCATGGCGGTCACTATAAAAGCCGAGTCCATACGCACGCTGCGAATTTCCATCGTAGGGTGTAGAGCTATAATAGCCGCCGTACTCCATCTCGTATTTAAGCAATGACCCGTCGCGCCCACCGGCGGCAGGCAGAAATATAGAATTACCATTTATCTTACTCGTTACCTTATAGCCATTATGGCCTCTTTGTGACATCGCTGTCCACGTGCACCTGTCAACAAGCTCCTGTATCTCATCTTTCGTCGGCAATCGCCACGAGCCGCCCCAATTGGCTCGCGCAGCATCGTATTGCGGATTGCCCGATATATCACCGAGATCCATCTCCCATGTCTTGCTGTTTTCTTTCGTATATTCCGACTTTGGAGTCGTTTCACCCCACGCGAAATAATCGCCATAATCCGACGGCGAAGATGCGCCCACATTGCAAGTCGCCCACTTGACACTCAATCCCAAGTCGACGTATTCATGTCCGGCAATCGTACCGGTTGCGGGTTGCTGTGCCTCAGGGGCATACTCGGTCAAACCTTCGGATGATATACGGACATCGGCCATGGTCGGAACCGATATCGTCATACATACGATTGCACAGAGTGCAGCGAGCAGGCCGCCGGCAATTACCTTTCCCCTGCCTGATACAGTCTCTTTTTTCATAGCTATACAGTTTAGGTTATTTTGTTTCACAGTATTTCTAACAATTACAATAACAAAGATATGTAAATTTTCGGTATTGTACTTACTATATGGCGATTTTTTGCAGGCGATTGTTCTCGGCTTGCAATGACAGCTCGGAGTGACATGGTGGGGCGTTGTACTGTGTCATTGCGAGCCGGGCGCAGCGAGGCGTGGCAATCTCTTGCGAAAATGTTCCCAAGCGATGAGATTCTCACGTCGCGCTACGCGCTCCTCAGAATGACAAACGGGGCGTTCAAAGCGCACGTCCCGGGATGATCGCCAACCACCCCGCGCCCCACCCGGAGCGAAGCGACAACAGCCCCTCCCGAGGGGTGGGGTCAGAATTGTAAAACGGCGCAAGCCGCAGTTCTGTGATCGACGTTTGTTTTTCTCTTGCGGATTCCTCACACGCCCATTGAAGGGGCATGCCGGCAACAATTTATGGGCAGCGGTGACTCTTTTTTGCGTTTTTTCGAGTTGCGAAGTGGTAAATTTACGCAAGAAAACGTACCTTTGCAAATCGATAATTAAACGTTATATCGAATTATGAATATCGAGAATTTCATATCGAGTGTCGCAGCACGTGCCGTCGAGAGTCTGTACGGTGCCGGGTGCGGTGCGCAGTTGCAGATTCAAAAGACCCGCAAGGAGTTCGAGGGCGATTATACGCTGGTGGTATATCCGCTGCTGCGAAGCAGCCGCAAGTCGGCCGAGTCCACAGCCGCAGAGATAGGCGAACGCATCGTGGCCGACAATACCGAGATCGGAGGGTTCAACGTGATAAAAGGTTTTCTCAACTTGACGCTCTCGCCTGCATTCTGGGCAGCCCGTTTTGCTGAGATCGTCGCAGACGTGAACTACGGTCAGGCCGAGCCTACGGGGCGCACGGTGATGATAGAGTATTCGTCGCCCAATACCAACAAGCCTCTGCATCTGGGACACATTCGCAATAACCTTTTGGGCTATTCTGTTGCCAACATATTGAAAGCCAATGGCCACAATGTCATAAAAGTCAATCTCGTCAACGATCGCGGCATACATATATGCAAGTCGATGCTGGCATGGCAGCTCTATGGCGGCGGCGAGACGCCCGAGTCTTCGGCGATGAAGGGCGACCATTTGGTAGGCAAATACTATGTCGAGTTCGACAAACACTATAAGGCCGAAATAGCCGAGCTTGTCGCCACGGGCGTGAGCGAGGAGGAGGCCAAGCACAAGGCTCCGATAATGCTCGCCGCACAGGAGATGCTGCGCCGTTGGGAGGCCAAAGATCCCGAGGTGTATGCCCTGTGGAAGAAGATGAACGACTGGGTATATGCCG
>CAZEXJ010000006.1:0-6019 GCA_964516585.1 uncultured Alistipes sp. | reverse complement strand
AGATTCTTGAACTCGCCGGTTTTGTCGACCGAAACGGCCACAGCCGTGAACGAACCGCCTTCCGTACCCAGATCCCACACTTCGGAGCTGGCCTTCGTAAATTCGAAAGTCTTGAAATCGCCTTCAAAAGTACCGGCAATCATCTCTTCGCCGATTTGACCGAACAGATAGGCGGCATAACTGCCGGCAACGTCCTTAAAGAAGGCATCATAGTTATTGGCATAAAGGTAGAACCAGTCGCTCGAATACTCCTCGATACCCATGCTTGCCAAAGCATCACGCAATGCCTGATCGGTTGCAGCGGCCAATTCGGGATCGGTCTTGATGACCGTAGCGTAATATTTGGCAGCATCGGCGTTGGGCGTAAAGCTCAATTTGTGGCTCTTGACGCCCAGCTGCGAAACTTCCAGTCCGTCGTAAACGATCTTCACAGCCGGTGCGGGATCTTCGATCACAGCTACGCCGCTGTTCAATACGAGGGTCTCTTCGCAAGTTTGCCCGAACCAACGGCCATCCTCCAATGTATAAACGAGCGAGAACTTAAATCCGTATTTACCGTCCCAAGTGCTGGGATACTTCGCAAATGGTTCACCCAACAACGACGGAACATCCGAAACCATAATCGGCGTACCATCATCATAACTGGCTCCCGTTTTCTGATTCGTCAATACGATCGACTTATCTTCGGGATTGATCGTGAAAATAATGTTTACACCACCACCCCAGTTGGTCATGCGGAATACGGTGGTACCTTTGGCCCGTTCGAGGACAATCTCATCATCCTGGCCGACCCACCAGAAATTGTAGGTATAGACGCAGGTTTGCTTCATCGGATTGCCGTCCTCGCCCTTGACGTAGTCGGCCTCGGTCAGATTATCGTCCAACAACTTGCTGGGATCGCTCAAAATATAGCACGGCTCCCATTCGAGGCTCAAGGTCGTCGTCAACGTGACCTTGTCGTACTTCTTGGCGATGCTCACGGCACGCGTATCGGCCGACTTGTTGGGCAGACCGCGCTCGGCATTCGCCTCGATATTGCCTATTACGACCGGCTCGAACTCGTGGTAGTCACCCACGTAGAGCGTTACCGAATAGCTGGCACCTTTGGCGAAGTTCTCGACGCCGTGTACGATGACGGGCACGGTCGTATGGTATTCGCCGGCCGGGAACGTTACGCTCTCGGGCACTTCATAGAACTCCTCGCCGCCGGCTGCGACCACGTAGTCGATACCCACTTTGAGCTCGTCGCTGGCACTCTGGCGATAAATATCGACCTGAACGGTCTGATCGCCCGTAGCTGAAGCCGCAAACTCCTCGGAAACAGTCTTCTGCGTGAAATAGGCGGTCTGCGCATCCTCACCCTCGCCGGTGAAGGTTGCGTTGATCTGATCCTTTTCACATCCGACTGCCGCGAACACGAGGCCCGCGAACAAAAGGATTTTATTCAATTTTTTCATATTCTTCTAAAACGGTTTGATTGATTATTTTATTAATCGGTCTTCACGTTACGGCGGGAGACTACTCCGCGCTGTCGCCGATCGGGTTCTGTACGATGTTGGGGTTACCGTCGAGCTCCTGCTGCGGCAACAACAGCACCCAAGCGAACGAACCCGGGGTCTCGGTGTCGTGGTTCATGATCAATGAAGCCGGATCGAAGTCGGGATTGTCGGCCGCCTCGGTAGCCACGCGCTTGAAGCCCTGACCCAGACGCTTGATGTCGAACAGACGACCGAACTCGCCCCACAACTCGATACGACGCTGAATGAGAATCTCCTCCAACAACGAACCGGTCATCGCAGCACCGTCGCTGCCGGCGGTCAAAGCGTTGAGCGCCTTGCCCGATTTCGAATCACCGGTATAGGCGGGGTCGCGCTTGTCCATAAGTTTATTGAGGTAGACGCGGGCCTGTGCATCGTTGCCCTCCTGGCAATAGGCCTCGGCAGCGGTCAGCAACATCTCCTCGGCACGCATGTAGATGTAGTCACCCAACCACGAATCGCCCTGGAACTGGAACTTCACCTGGCAATACTTGATGGCCTCTCCGGTATCGGCATAATTCGCATTGTCGAAGTTGCCGAGCCACCAGCCACGGCGGGCATCGGTGGCATTCATCCGATTCCAGAGGAACGGGGTGCAGCAACGACGCGCACTCTGCGCATAACCGTCGTGGCTGGCATCCATCTGTGCATGGAACGACATGTACATACCGTAGTTATCGGTCGTCTTGACTTCGCCCCACATCACGCTCTGCAACGCATTGATGTCGTTCATGCCCGTGAGGATCTCCGTAGCGGAGAGGGCCTCCTTACCGGCGTATCCCTTCAAAGCCTCCTCGGCTGCGGTGCGGGCATCGGCCCAGTTGTGCATCGCCAAAGCGACACGCGCCTTGATACCATTGGCCACGAAGTAGTCGATTTCGGATTTCGAAGCGCGGGCGATCTTATTATCCACAGCCTCCTTCAACAAAGCAATCGCATTGTCGAGATCGGGGTAGATGACCTCCTCGTAAACCACCTTGTTGGTCGAACGGGGAGCACCCTTGGTCTCCGAGGTGGTCGGCTCTGTATAAATCGGCACGCAGAGGTCTTCGGGATAATAGAAGTAGGCGCGAGCGTAGATCTGGGCCAGCATGTGGTAGCACAATGCGCGCAAAGCGTAAGCCTGACCCAAGACATATTTACCCTGGACGGTCTGAGAAAGCAGCTCGTCAGCACCGATCAACTCGTTACATGCGTTGATGGTGGTGTAGTAGCAGTTCCACGTCGTTGAGCACTGCAAGCGCTCATCGTCGAACCAGTTTTTGATGTTGTAGGCATAGGTCTGCCACATCCAGCCGTTGCCCGCACCGGACACTACGTAGTCCTCGGCCAATGCGTCGCCGGTCAGGTAGGTTTCCGTCAGACCGAAGCCCATACCCGAACTGTAACCCTGTGTCCAACCGCTCATTCCCAATCCGGAGATTGCACCGGTCAAAGCGGACTTTGCGTTCTCGGCATCGCCGTAGACGACTTCGCCCGGAACAGCATTGGTGGGGAAGGTCTCCAACGCGTCTTTCGAACAAGCGAGCGACAACGTTGCGATAATGCTCAATATGATGATTCTTTTCATACGCTGTAATAATTAGAATTTAATGTCAAGGCCTGCGACGAAACTGCGCGACGGCGTGTATACGTAGCCATTCGAACCGCTCAGCGAAGCGGTCGGGTTCATACCTTTCATGTGGGTGAACAAGGCGAGGTTGTCCAACGAGACGTAGACGCGCACGCTCTTGAGACCGATGTACTTGGCAGCACTCTTCGGAATGGTGTAGCCGAGCGTGATGTTCTTGATGGCGAAGTACGAAGCATTGACCAGGAAACGGTCGGACGTGATGCTGCTCGAACCCACGTCGATACGCGGAACGTCAGTGATGTCGCCCGGCTTCTGCCATGCACGCAACTGGTGCTTGTGGAAGGTCTGACCGTAGTAGAACGGATTCATCAGACCGGAGTAGACTCCATCGAGCACCTTGCCGCCGATCGAATAGGTGGTCAAGATCGAGAAATCGAGCCCTTTCCATGCGAAATTGGTGCCGATGCTGCCGAACAGGTCGGGAATACGGCTGCCGCAATAGTAACGGCTGCTGCTCGCAAGATTGGGATTCGAGGTGATGTATTCGGGCACATCTTCACCATTGGCATTCTTGTAAGCGTAGTAGAGTGCTACACCGGTTGCAGGATCGACACCGGCGAAGCGCGGCATATAGTAGGTGTTGATGGGCATTCCCTCGCGGGTAATGTAAGAACCGCTGATGATTTCAGGCGTTTCGGGCGTCAGTGCCAACACTTCGTTCTCCTGCGTAGAGGCCATCACGGTAACATCCCAACGCACGTTCGGACGGTTGATGATCACGCCGTTGAGCGAGATTTCCCAACCCGTATTGCGCATTTCGCCGATGTTGTCGAGATAAGAGTCGAAGCCCGTCGAGAAGGCCATCGGTCGGGCCAGCAACATGTCGGTCGTCTTGCGGTTGTAGTATTCGATCGTAGCGTTCAACCGGTTGCCGAACAATGCGGCCTCGATGCCGACGTTGATGTTGGCGTTCTTCTCCCACTTCAGCTTCCTGTTCTCGAGCTGGGCGACGGAGAAACCGTAGTCCTTGCCGGTCGAGTTGATGCCGTAAACGCCCTGCCAACCGTAGTAGGTAGTTAAATCTTCGTTACCCTGCACACCGTAAGAGGCCTTGAGGGTCAGGTTGTCCAACCAGCCGAGGTTCTTCATGAACTTCTCCTGCGAGATGCGCCACGAAGCGCCGACCGACCAGAAGTGACCCCAACGGGTATCCGGAGCGAAACGCGACGAACCGTCGGTACGCCAGCTGGCATCGATGTAGTATTTGTTGTTGAAACCGTAGTTCAGACGTGCGAAGAAGGATTCGATGCGGTGTTCCACCGTGCTCGAAGTAGCCGAGTTGATCGAAGCGCCGACCACCTCGAAGATGCCCTCTACAAGACCCGAGCGGCTTGCTTCAAGGTAGTTCTGCTCGTAGCTGTAGAACTCGTGGCCCAACAGTACGTTCACTTCGTGCTTGTCGCAGAACGTGCGGTTGTAGTTTAACAGCTGGTTGAACGTGTAGGTCATGTAACGGTAGTCGTACTTGTAGATCAGACCGCCGTTTGAAGCCTGGTTACCGTGCTCGCGGTTGTAGTACTGCATGTTGTTCGATGCCTGATAGTCGACACCGAAGTTGATCGTAGCTTTCAGACCCTTCAGCGCGCCGGCCTTGTCGTCATCGCTGCCGAAGGTCAGGTAGGCACGGGCCGAAGCGCTCTCCACCTTGTTCGAGGTCGGGTCGTCGTAGAAACCGGCGATGCAGTTGCTGTTGGCGTCCTGCGGACGGTTCTTACCGTAGTCGAACTGGCGGTTGCCGTTTGCGTCGAGGATGTCATTACCGTCGGCATCCTTCATGTAGACCGGATAGATCGGCGCCATGAGCTGTGCCGTATAGAAGACGTTGGAGGTCGACGATCCGGTATAACGGTTCGAATTCGACTTCGTATGCGCGAAGTTGATGTTCATACCGCCGGCGAACCAGTGCTTGGGCGTCGTGTCGTAGCTGACGCGGCCCGTATAACGCTGGAACTGTGTCGTTTTCAGGATACCTTCCTCGTCGAGGAAACTCAACGACATGCTGCCTCGGTGGATGTTGTTGCCACCCGAAACCGAAGCCTGGTACTCCTGACGGAAGGCCGAATTGTCGGTTACCTCGTCGATCCAGCTCTCGTCCCAGGCCGAAACAGCGTCGGCACGGACTTTACCCGTAGCGGGATCGACCAGGTTGTCCCATGAATAATTCTTGAAGGGGTTGTAGTCGTTACCCAACGTACCGCCCAGACGGGACGAAGCGTAACTGCGGGCTGCTGCATCGCTCAGACCCGACGTGAAGTAGGCCGAATTATAGAGCGACTTCCAGTTCATCTCGATATATTCGCGCTGGTTGACCAGATCGTAGTTGGGCACGGCACGCGACGAAACGCCGAGCGTAGCCTTGAAATTAACCTCAACACTGCCCTGACGACCGCGCTTGGTATTGATAACGATGACACCGTTTGCACCGCGCGCACCATACAAAGCGCCGGCCGATGCATCCTTGAGCACCGTGATCGATTCGATGTCCTCGGGGTTGATGGCATTGATCGAGCCGCCGTAAGCGACACCATCGACCACATAAAGAGGCGAAGAATTGGCCGTGATCGAGCCGAAACCGCGGATTGAGATCGAAGCGCCAGAACCGGGCTGACCCGTACCGGATGTAGTCTGCACACCGGCGACCTGTCCTTCCAGTGCTTTCGTAACGTTCGAAACGACACGTTTCTCCAGATTTTCCGGCTTAATAACAGCCGCCGAACCCGTAAAAGATTCTTTCTTAGCCGTTCCGTAGGCAACGACGATGACATTTTCGACAAGATGTGTATCCTCGTGCAAAACCACGTCGATAGCTGTACGGCCAGCTACATCGACTTGTTCAGAACCGTAACCG
>CAZEXJ010000005.1:0-31608 GCA_964516585.1 uncultured Alistipes sp. | reverse complement strand
CAAAGTTATAATATGTCGGTGCAATATGCAATATATGAGAGAATATTTTTTTGCATAACGGTGTGCGGTATGCAAAACTTTGCGTATGGTGCGGCGAAACGCGATGTTTTTCCTACCTTTGACATTCGGTTTTATGACTTGGCAGTATGAATGCGGAACTCGAAAACTATATAGAGACCGGGATAATACCCCGCTATGCGGCGTTCGATGCGGCGCATAATGTCGACCACGTGCGTGCTGTGATAGCTCAGAGCAAGGCATTGGCCGCGCATTACGATGTCGACGAAGATATGGTTTACGCCATTGCGGCATACCACGATACGGGACTTGTCGCAGGACGTGAACATCATCATGAGGTATCGCGGCGCATAGTGTTGGACGACAATAATCTGCGCCGCTGGTTTGCGCCTGCGCAGATAGCTGTTATGGGCGATGCGGTGGAGGATCACCGCGCCTCGTCGGATCACGAGCCGCGCACGATATACGGCCGCATCGTGGCGGAGGCCGACCGTCAGATCGATGCCTGTGCGACGCTGCGCCGCACGGTGCAATATACGTTGGCGCACTACCCCGGGATGACTCGCGACGAGAATTTCGAGCGTTGTATGTCGCATATGCTGCGCAAGTACGGGCGCGGCGGCTATTTGCGGTTGTGGATTCCCGAGTCGGACAATGCCCGCCGGCTTGAAGAGCTGCGGCGTCTGATAGATGATCGCGACGCCATACGCCGGGCGTTCGATGCTATATACGACGAACTCGCCGGGGCGCTATAACTCGCGGATATCCACTATGCCGTTGATGACGGCGTAGATAGTCAGCCGGCCGATCGAACGGGTGTCGAGCTTCTCTGAGATATTTTTGCGGTGGAAAATGACCGTCGTCGTCGAGATGTTGAGCCTGTCGGCAATCTCCTTGTTGATATAGCCCTTTACGATCAGGGCGAGCACGTCGCGTTCGCGCTGCGAAAGCGTGTGTGTCTTGTCGGTGCCGGGTGCGGCGGGCACGTGATGTCCGCCCGGGTGTCCGCTTTCGTGTATGCGCAGGATCGATCTGACGATCTGCGATTCGCTCTGAGTGGCGTCGATAGTGCGGAATCCCGAGAGGGAGAATGTGGTGTTATTGCCCTCCACTATTACTATCGTGCGGCGCATATTGGCCTGAAACATCGGCATATTGCGAAACACGACATCGGCTGCTGCGAAGAAGTGAACGACCATTTCGTGGGACTCCGAGTCGAACTCCTCCACAGAGTTGTAGGTGAGCACGTCGGCCCACGGCAACATGTCGCACAGGATGCTGCGCAGTGCCATGCAGTTGAGCGTGTTGCTGTCTATGACGGCGATCTGAGGCTTCATAATCGAGGGTAAAGATAGTCAATTTTCGTCGAATAAACAAGCGTCGCAGCGGGCAAAAAAGAGGCCGTCCCGCGAAAGAGACGACCTGTCGGCAATCGCCTTGCGTCGTTTGCCGGTTATTTAGCGGCCTTGACGAAGTTGCCGTTCTTGTCGAAATCGATCGATGTCTTGTCCGACAACCCCACTTTGCTGCCGTCGGCAGTGGTCTGCCACGATACAATGCGCATATTGGGATACTTGCCGAGTATGTAGGTCTTGACTTTGGTCGGCAGAACGGTCATCGGCACCGATCCGCTTTTCATGATTATTTGCGAGCAGTCGCCCGTGCCGCCCTCGAACGATACTTGGCTGCCGCTGTTGAAGTAGACGGTGTATTTGTCCCAAGAGGCCTCGCGGTCAAGCTCCACCGATTTTACCTTTTCGCGCGGGAAGTTCTTTTGTATGAACTCCTGAGAGCTTTTAGGCAGCTTGTCGAAATCGACCTCTTGGGGTGCTGCGCCGACGGTGAAGGCAGTGGCGGCGCAGGCGATGAACAATAGTAATCTTTTCATAACAGTAAATTTTAATTAATGGCATGGAGATATTTTGCAAACTGCATTCCAATCGTATGCGCGAGGCGAAAAATCGGCATCGTCGGCGTCGGCCTGCGACCGTTTACCGCAGCGATCGGCGGTCGGGGCTGAATATGTGCTCCGACGGATCGGGATTGCCTAATATCCGACGCGCGATTATTCGTGCTGCGATCATGCTGAACGTAATGCCGTTGCCTCCGTAACCCAATGCGAACAGCATTCGCGGATCGTTTTTGCGGCTGCCTATGATCGGCAGTGCGTCGCGGGTGGAACTGAATGTCCCCGCCCACGCCATTTCGGTGACGAACGGTATGTCGGGATACAGTTCCCGGAATTTACGCTCTATCTCGGCGGCCTTGCGCGGCAGGCGCGAACGCCGCAGCGAAGCGCTGTTCGACGGCGTGTCTTCGCCGCCTGCTATGATGCGGTTGTTGTCGTCGGTTCGCACATATAGATACGGATTGCGCGCCTGCCATATCAGGGCGCGATCTTTCCACATATATTTATCGTCGACCGGCTGCGATATTATGGCATAGGTCGAGGTCAGTCGCATAAGTCGCTCGGGAAGAAACTTATCCGCCTCGAATCCTGCCGCCACCACTACGTATTCGCACTCGATGCGATGCCCGTCCGAGCAGACGAGCGTGTAGCCATCTTCGCGACGCTTGCAGCGCGTTATCTCCGTATGGGTGTACAGCGTCAGACCATGACACTTTATGTCGTGCTTCAACAGCTCGGTGGCGGCACGATAGGCGTCTATCTGCGCCGAGGCATTGTTGGCCAGTGCCCCGCGACCGTCGATGCGCATAGTGCGTTTCAGTTCGCTGCTGTCGAGAAACTCAACGGGTATATCATAGCGTTTCCTGCTCTCGTACTCCTTGCGTATGAGTTTGAACCCCTCGCGATCGTCGGCATAAAATATGCTCGGCACGCGGCGGAAACCGACATCGATCCCGGTTTGGTTGAACAGCGTTTCGAGTTTGTCGATAGCTTGCAGGCACGATCGATATGCCGTAACGGCATCGGCCTGCGGCATGATGCGCACCATGCGATAGAGAGGCATATCGATCTCATATTGCAGGAGCGCCGTGCTGGCGCAGCTGCTGCCGCAGGCCGGTGTGCGTTTATCTATGACGCAGCATTCGATTCCCGAACAGAGCAGCGTATGTGCAGCAAGCGCACCGGTAATACCTGCCCCGACAACTGCGACCCTTGTCTTCGTGTCGTTTTGCAGCGGGTGGTGATAGTCCCAAAGTCTGTTTTTTATAAGCCAGTAAGGCCTGCCTTCGTATAGATCCATATTCGTTCCGATTGTTGTTTATGCAGGGAAGCAGCAAAGCCCGTACCGAAAATTTCGGCCGGGCGAATCGTGGCGGCGTGTCGAAAAAAGATGTGCGCGAATTGTCGGAGACTCACCGACAATAGCCCCGTCATACGCCTACGGCCGTAAAAACAGGTCGGGATTTGTACGCTATTTGCTTTGTTTGGTGCAGCTGCCTGATATGGCGGCCTATTGTAAAATTAAAACCTTTTGAGTTATGAAAGATTCGACAAACAAGACTGCGAGTCGTTCGCAGACCAACAAGACGTCGCGAACCGCCGATTCGACGCGAGGCTCTGCAAAAACGGATTGCGGCGCCACGACCGGCAAATCGCCGTCATCGCGTACAACGCAGAATAACAATTCCGAGGGACGCAATCAAAACACCAAGAAGTCGGGCAAATAGACGGCCGGCGACGGAGTGTCCGTCGAATTCGAGCACCGGGGTCGACACAATATGCCGACCCCGATCGTTTATGCCGGCCGTATACGCCGCAGGCGAGGAGCGACTGTCTGCAAAACTATTATAAATGAGGGCTGATATGCGAGGGTAAATACCCTATTTTTGTCGTGTGAAAATTCTTTTGGCTGCATTATCGCTTATGGCGGGCGAACCCGCCGAGCAGGTCGATACGCTCTATCATATCGAACAGGTGGAGGTTACGGCATCGTTGAAGCATCGCGACGATCTTCGGCGACAGCCCGTATCATCGACCGAATTGGGTATGTACCGGCTGATGCGCGAGGGTGTGGAGTCGATCAAGGACATATCGGCCGCAGCCCCCAACTTCTATCAACCCGCCTACGGCTCGAAGATGACTTCGTCGATCTATGTGCGCGGCTTCGGGTCGCGCATCGATCAACCGGTGGTCGGGGTCAATGTCGACGATGTGCCGTATATGAACAAGAACGCCTACGATTTCGACTTTTACGACATACGCAAGATCGAACTGCTTCGCGGGCCGCAGGGTACGCTCTACGGTCGCAATACGAGCGGCGGCGTGATGAACATATCGACGCTTTCGCCGCTTATGTGGCAGGGGGCGCGCGTGTCGATGGAGTATTCGTCGGCTGCCTCCTATGCTGCACGCGCAGCATACTACGGTTCCAAAAACGAACGGTTCGGCTATTCCGTTGCGGCGTCGTATTCGCATAGCGACGGATTCTTCACCAACACCTACGACGATGAAAAGTGCGACCGCGAAGACAACGGCGGCGCCCGTGTGCGGTTGCAGTGGATCGCCTCCGACCGGTTGAGCCTCGACAACACCCTTTCGGTCGGTTTTACCGACGAGGGCGGATACGCCTATCGCCTGTACGACGATGATACGGGCGAGTACCACCCTATCGATTATAACGATCCGTGCGGCTATCGGCGGCTGAACCTGTGCGAGGGCTTGGTGGTTAAATACCGGGGCGGCAAGGTGCATCTGTCGAGCGTGACGAGCTATCAGTATCTCGACGACCGCATGACGCTCGATCAGGACTTCACGCCGCGGTCGCTCTTCACGTTGGTGCAGAGCCAGCGCGAGCACGCCTTCACGCAGGATATCGTCCTGCGCAATGCCGACGACAAGGCGCGCTGGCAATGGCTGTCGGGGGCATTCCTGTTCGGCAAGTGGCTCGACATGTCGTCGCCCGTGACATTCAAACGCGACGGAATCGACGATTTGATCCTCGCCAATGCCAATGCGGGCATACATACGCAGTTCCCCGATAACAGCATATATATCGACGGGGACGATTTCCTTATAGCCAGCGATTTCCGCATTCCCGTCTATGGCGCGGCGCTGTATCACGAATCCGACGTCAGATTAGGTCGCTGGACGCTTGCGGCCGGCATACGCTTCGATTACGAATACACCGCGATGAACTATGATTCGCGCAGTGAGATACGCTACATGTTCGACATGACAATGACCGGCTTCCGAACGCTTCATACCCGGTTCGAAGGTCGCGAGCGGCAGTCGTTCTTCGAGATTTTACCGAAGGTGTCGGCTCGGTATTCGACGCGCCACGGCGATGTCTATGCCACTGTTACGCGCGGATACAAGGCGGGAGGATTCAACACGCAGATATTCTCCGACATATTGCAGGTGCGTATGATGAACGACATGATGGGCGATTTAGGCGTATATCTGCCCGGTGTGGGCGGTGCGAGCTACGATTCGGCCACGGCCACCCGCTACAAGCCCGAGACGAGCTGGAACTTCGAGCTTGGCGCCCATCTCCGTTTCGGCGAACATTGGCGCGCTGACGCGTCGGTATTTCTTATAGAGTGCCGCAACCAGCAGGTTACTGTGCTGCCCGACGGCAACAATACAGGCCGGATGATGTCCAATGCCGGGCGTGCGCGCAGCATGGGCGCGGAGTTGTCTGCCGAGTACAGTCTCGACAACCTCTCTGTTACGGCCGATTACGGCTATACTCACGCGTGCTTTACCGAGTACGACGACGGCCGCAACTCTTACGACGGCAATATCCTGCCCTATGCGCCGCAAAACACACTGTCGCTGAGTGTGGCCTATCGCTTGAATATAGGCGGCCGCCTGCTCGACAGAGTGATTTTCGGGGCGCAGCTGCGGGGCGTGGGACGCATCTACTGGAACGAGGAGAACACCCTGTCACAACCGTTTTATTCGTTGCTGTCGGCATATGTCGAACTTGAAAAAGGAGGTTTCTCGTTGGCGGTGTGGGGGCGCAATCTGACCGATGCCGACTACGATACTTTCTATTTCCGATCGGTGTCGCGCTCGTTTTTCAGTAAGGGACGCCCCGTGAGCTTCGGAGTTAAATTGAGTGTAAACATATAAATAAACACAATTGATATTATGAAACTGATGAAATTGATTTTGTGCGCCGCTTGCGTAGCTTTGTGTGCGGCAGCATGCGACAAGGACGACGATGTGGAGAATAATGAGTCTGTCGACAAATGTTATGTGGGCGAGTTGTCGGTCGACCAGAACGACGGAACGACCTTCAAACAGCAGAACGTGAAGGTTGAGTACGAGATCGACACCGATGACGCTCCGTTGAAGATGACTATCTGCATGTACGAAGTGAAGTTCGCCGAGGGCATGCCGATCAAGTTGGATATGACCATCCCGGCCGTCGACTGTACGGTCTCGGGCGGGCGGATCGACATTTCGGGCGACGGAATAGTGCCTTTGGCTATGGGCGGCGAGTTCCCCGCATACACCATTACCGATCTTAGCGGTACGATAGAGAACGGCACAATGAAGCTGTCGATGACCTGCGGCGTATTCCCGCTGAGCTATACGGGTGTCGCGGTCGAGTAGCGCTCGCAGCATCCGATATGTGAATAAATCCGGAGCGAAGATGTGATTCGCTCCGGATTTATTATCTTTGTCGTCGATTTGGAAGTGAATGATGAGAGATTTTGCGGCGATAGACTTCGAGACGGCCAACGGCAACCGGTCGAGCGTATGCTCGGTGGGTGTGGTCGTCGTGCGCGACGGTCGTGTAGTCGATTCGATATACCGCCTGATACGGCCTGCGCCCAACTATTATGCGCCTTTCTGTACGGCCGTGCACGGCCTGACGTATCGCGATACCGATTCCGCTCCCGATTTCCCGGCAGTGTGGCGCGAGATACAGCCCCACATAGGAGGCTTGTCGTTGGTGGCGCATAACTCGCCGTTCGACGAGGGGTGTCTGCGTGCCGTACACGAGTATTACGATATGCCCTATCCGCACTACGAATTTTACTGCACGTGCCGTGCGTCGCGGCGCGTGTTCGGGCGGGCGTTGCCCAATCACCAGCTCCATACCGTTTCGGAGGCGTGCGGTTACATATTGAACAATCATCACAATGCATTGGCCGATGCCGAGGCTTGTGCCGTCATAGCGATGAAAATACTGTAATTATGGACATGTTATCGGCTATCGACATATTCTCCGCTTTGGGCGGACGATTGCAACGGTTCGGCCGCGAACCTGAGTCGCAGCGATGCATCGCTGCGGCCGTCGAGTCCAACGGCTGGTTCTCGGAGCGCGATGTGTGCCGGGCGGTCGATGCCATACGCACGGAGATGCTCGATCGCCGGAAACTGACGGCTTGGTTAGCCGGTTATACTCCCGTGGCATCGCCCTGTCGCGTGGCCGTCATTATGGCCGGCAATATACCGCTCGTCGGATTCTTCGATCTGTTGTGCGTCGTTGCAAGCGGCAATGCCTGCTACGTCAAGCTGTCGGGCAAGGACAGCGTGACGATGTCATACGTCATCGGATTGTTGCGCGAGATCGAACCGGCGATTCCCGTTTTCGAGTATGATCCCGATGCCCGCTACGATATGGTCATAGCTACGGGCGGCGACGATGCCAACCGATATTTCCGTTCGCGGTTTGCCGGCGTCAGATCGTTGTTGCGCGGCAGCCGCCACTCTGCGGCGGTATTGTCGGGCTGCCAGAGCGCAGAGGAGTTGCGGGGCATTGTCGACGACATAACCTCGTATTCGGGATTGGGATGCCGCAGCGTATCGATGCTGCTCGTGCCTCGCAGTTTTAGGTTGGATTCGCTCACCGCGCCGTTCTGCGGCGGCAAGCGGGGACACAATCTCGCGGCCGCACGAGCGATGCTGACTATGCAGAAACGCGATTTCGTCGATTGCGGCGCATTTTTATGTGTCGAACAAAGGGAATTCCCGTCGGCGTTGAGTTGTGTGTCGTACATCCGTTACGACGATATTGCCGAGGTCGAAGATTGGCTCGCCGGGCACGACGACGAGTTGCAGTGCGTCGTATCGACCGTGACGACTCATCCTCGGCAGGTGCCGCCGGGCAGGGCGCAATACCCCACTCTGAGGGATTATGCCGACGGCATCGACACTATGTCGTTCCTGACCGGGGACCGATAGCGGCAGCGGCGGCGGGCAAGATCTCCGCCGCGTGTCTATTTGATCAACGACCGTCCGAACCACACCGCCGCTAAACCGAGTGCGAAACTGAGCGACAGGTATAATGCAAAATAGCCCCAGTGACGCTGCTGCAACAGCAGATACATGTCGTCGGCCAACGATGAAAAGGTGGTGAACCCTCCGCAAAAACCGGTTATCAGAAACATATTCATCGACGACGAGATCAGATTACCCTTTTCGGCCATTCCGAAGAATATGCCTATCAGAAAACTCCCGATAACGTTGACTGCGAACGTCCCCCACGGGAAGATCGAAACACATATCGCATGACACAGTTTGCCGGTCAGAAAGCGCAGGCATGTGCCTATAAATCCGCCTGCGCCGGCAATTAACATGGCTTTTATCATAAATCCGACTGAATAACTAATTTTTCTGATTCGGCGGCGAAAAGTCCAAATATGGTGCCATAGCTCGCTTCGCCGCCGTTGTGTGGCATATTCTTTGTTTTTCCTGCCGGTACGAATCCGAGATAGTCGTTTGCACAATATTGGCCAGACATCTCTTTATCGCAGAGGATTCATTTAACCGTAAAATAATTAATATTATGCATTTGACACCGAGAGAGATCGACAAGTTGATGCTGCTTTCTTTGGGCATGATTGCCGAGAGACGCATGAAAAAGGGTTTGAAACTCAACTATCCCGAGGCCGTAGCCTATATCACTTCGACCGCATTGGAGGGCGCCCGCGAGGGCAAAACCGTGGAGGAGGTGATGACATGTGCGGCGAGCGTGCTGAAAAGGAGCGATGTAATGGACGGCGTGGCCGACATGATCGATCTTTTGCAGGTCGAGGCCGTATTTACCGACGGTTCGCGCCTTGTAAGTATTCATCACCCCATTAAATAGCTGTATGCCCGGGTCGCGTCGCAAGGCGGCGAGTCGTCGGCACGACTGCGCACAGGGCTTGTCATATAGAACAAATATTCAATTGTTATGAAAACAGATTCATCTGCTGCTGCGAAAATGCAGCCGAAAAGTTTATATCCCGACAAACCGGGTTTCAAGCCCCAGACCGCGGTGGTGGTCGGAGGCGTAGTGCTGAAAAGCGATCCGATAGATTACAATGTCGCCCGCAGGACAGTGAAGGTGGCGGTGCGCAATACGGGTGACCGTCCCATACAGGTTGGCTCGCACTTCCATTTTTTCGAGGTTAACCGTTATTTGGAGTTCGACCGTGAGGCGGCATTCGGCTGCCACCTGAATATCCCCTCGACGACGGCCGTGCGTTTCGAACCGGGCGACATGAAGAATGTGGAGCTTGTCACCTACTCGGGCAAGCGGCGCATCATCGGTTTCAATGCGTTGGTTATGGGCTATACGGGCGAGGAGGATTCGCCGGGATATTATCCGGCACGTATTCGCGCCATGCACCGCGTCGAGGAGAAGGGGTTCAAACATTCGAAGCCGGAACCGGCCGCAGCGACTGCAAAAGCAGACCCGAAGAAGAGTAATAACGTTAAAAAATAGAGCGATATGGCAACAATTTCACGTCAGGAGTACAACAATCTGTTCGGTCCGACCGTCGGCGACAAAATACGTTTAGGCGACACCGACCTTTATGTGGAGATCGAGAGGGATCTGCGCGAGTATGGCGACGAGGTGGTATATGGCGGCGGCAAGACCATACGCGACGGTATGGGCTTGGCCAATACGATGACCTCGAAGGAAGGCTCGCTCGATTTGGTGATTACCAATGTGACCGTTCTCGATCCCATACTCGGTGTGGTAAAGGCCGATGTCGGAGTCAAGGACGGCAAGATAGCCGGTGTGGGCAAGGCGGGCAATCCCAATATCATGCACGGCGTGCATCCCGACTTGGTGACGAGTACGGCCACCGATGCCATATCGGGCGAACATCTGATATTGACGGCCGCCGGCATCGACGGGCACGTACACATGATCTCGCCGCAGCAGGTGTATGCCTGTCTGAGCAACGGCATCACGACCATATTCGGCGGCGGCGTAGGCCCTACCGACGGCAGCAACGGTACGACGATCACCTCGGGCAGGTGGAATATCGAACACATATTGCAGTCGTTCGAGGGACTGCCTGTAAATGTCGGCCTTTTGGGCAAGGGCAACTGCTCGCTCCGGCAGCCTCTCGAAGAGCAGATAGAGGCCGGTGCGTGCGGCTTGAAAATCCACGAGGACTGGGGCTCTACGCCTGCCGCCATAAATACGGCGTTGGATGTGGCCGACCGATACGACGTGCAGGTGGCCATACACACCGACACTCTCAATGAGGGCGGTTATGTCGAGGATACGATAGCCGCCATGGACGGCCGCACGATACATACTTATCATACCGAAGGCGCCGGCGGAGGTCATGCCCCCGATCTGTTGAAGGTGGCGTCGATGTCGTGCGTGCTGCCTTCGTCGACCAATCCTACCCTGCCGTTCGGCATAAATTCGCAGGCTGAGCTGTTCGATATGATCATGGTTTGCCACAATCTCAATCCCAAGATCCCGTCCGACGTGGCGTTTGCCGAGAGCCGCGTGCGTCCCGAAACGCAGGCCGCGGAGAACGTGCTGCACGATTTGGGCGTGCTGTCGATGGTGTCGTCCGACTCGCAGGCTATGGGGCGTATCGGCGAATCGTTTATGCGAACGTTCCAGATGGCCTCGTTTATGAAGAACGCCTGCGGCCGACTCGCCGAGGACAGCGACGACAACGACAACTTCCGCGTGCTGCGCTATCTGTCAAAGATAACGATCAATCCGGCAATCACCTACGGAGTGTCCGACTATCTCGGATCGATCGAAAGGGGCAAAATAGCCGATTTAGTGCTGTGGGAGCCGCAGTTCTTCGGAGCCAAGCCCAAAATGGTGATCAAGGGCGGTATGATCAATTGGTCGAATATGGGCGACCCCAATGCCTCGCTAATGACGCCACAACCCTGCTACTACCGTCCGATGTTCGGATCATTCGGCCGCGTATTGCAGTCGACCGGCATATCGTTCGTTTCGCATGCAGCCTATCATGCGGGCGTTCGGGAGCGGTTAGGCTTGGAGCGGCAGGTGCTGCCCGTGCGGCGCACGCGCCAGCTTACGAAGTTCAACATGGTGCGCAACAATTGTATGCCGCATATCGAGGTGAACCCCGAGACGTTCGATGTAATGGTCGACGGCGTCCGTGCCTATGTCAAACCGGCAAGAGAGTTCTCTCTCGGCCAGCTTTACTGGTTCAGTTGACATGCTGCTTTCGGGACAGCCGATACGATGCGCATCCGGCCAATCGAATACATTAAACCTACAAGATGAAAATATATACCGAAATCATAGGAAATCTCTCGTCGCCCGAGTGGAAAGAGCGTATGGCCGGCTGCGAGGTGGAGTATATAGAACTCGACCAATGGACGGCGCAAAAGAGTCGTTTCGTGGCCACGGGCGACCGTGACAACAAGTATGCAGTGGCTTTGGAGCGTCGCCGGCAAATCGCCGACGGCGACATCGTGGATTACGATCCGCAGCGGCGCCGAATAGCGGCCATACGCATACGCCTTAACGAGGTCATGGTGATCGATCTGGGCTTCTTGGCGCGGCAGCGGCCTGAGACAGTCATACATACTGCCGTTGAAATAGGACATGCCATAGGCAATCAACATTGGCCGGCTGTGGTCAAGGGCACGGTGATGTATGTGCCGCTGACGGTCGACCGCAAGGTTATGGAGAGCGTTATGCGCACGCATAGCTTCGAGAATATCGACTGCGAGTTCCGTCCGGGCGATCAGGTCATACCCTATCTGTCTCCGCACGAGATTCGCCGGCTGTTCGGCGCTGCTGGTGCCGACGGCCATACGCACGGTCATCATGAGCATGACGAACAGGGTGTGCATGTGTATTAACGGCCGGGGTTATGAACGATGAAACAACGAGCGTAATGCGTCTGCTCGCCTTTACCGATTCGGCATTCCCTGTCGGGACATTCGCCTTTTCGGGCGGTTTGGAGACGGCGGCCGACTTGGGCATAGTACACGACGAGGCTACGCTCGAAGAGTATGTTCGCGATATGGCTCGGCAGGCGGCATTTACCGACGGTATAGCCGCTTTGCAGGCCTATCGCGGCTGCGTTGCCGGCGATTACGATGCCCTGCTGCGTGCCGACGGGAGTGCGATGCGGTGTAAGATGAATGCCGAGGCGCGCTTGATGACACGGCGCATGGGTCGTAAAATGGCCGAGTTGTCGGAGCGCATCTTCTCCGACCGAATGCTCGGGCGCTGGGCAGAGGATATTCGCCGCGGCGCGACGCCCGGCACCTACCCCGTGGCTCAGGCAGCGGCGTTCGCCGCCTGCGGAATATCGGAGCGCGATCTGTTCTGCTCCCACCAGTACGGCGTGATAAACATGATTCTCGGGGCGGCTCTTAGATTGTTGCGCGTGTCGCACTATCAGACGCAGCGCATCATGTTTGGTGCGGGAGGCGGCATTGCTGCCCTCTACGCCGAGGTGCGTGATATGGACCTCGACGACATGTGCGCCTTTTCGCCGCATGCCGACATTGTGGCATCGTTGCACGAGAAGGGTGCCAAACGAATGTTTATGAATTGATGTACAAATAATTGCTGCTATGAACAATACTTGCAGAATAGGAATCGGCGGACCTGTCGGTTCGGGCAAAACGGCGCTGATCGAGGCTGTCACGCCGCGGCTGTTGGACATGGGTTACAAGGTGCTTGTCATAACCAATGACGTGGTGACGACCGAGGATGCAAAACATGTACGCAAGATGTTGAAGGGCATATTGGTTGAGGAGCGTATCATCGGGGTCGAGACCGGAGCCTGCCCGCATACGGCCGTGAGGGAGGACCCGTCGATGAATATCGCCGCTGTCGAAGAGATGGAGGCGCGCTTTCCCGACGGCGATGTGGTGCTGATCGAATCGGGCGGCGACAACCTGACGCTGACGTTCTCGCCTGCATTGGTCGACTTCTTCATCTATGTGATCGACGTGGCTGCGGGCGACAAGATCCCTCGCAAGGACGGCCCGGGCATATCGCACTCCGACATCTTGGTCATCAACAAGACCGATCTTGCCCCATACGTTCATGCCGATCTCGAAGTCATGCGCCGGGACTCCGAACTTATGCGTCAGGGCAAGCCGTTTGTGTTTACCAACTGCATGACCGGCGAGGGCATCGAGGAACTGATCGGGATGATACGCGCAATGGCTCTTTTCGATATCGATGAAAACAGGTAGCGCGATCCGTGAGCCGGCGCCGCGACACCCGGTCGATTTCTCGGCGGCAAAAGAGATGCGTCCATATCTCGAAGAGCCGACGGCCATGCCTGTCGGCACGCCCGGCAAGTCGGGATACCTCTATCTCGGATTCGAGATCGACGATGAGGGGCGATGCGTAATGCGCGATCTCGACCGGCGCGCTCCGCTGATCGTGCAGCAGGAGTTGTACTTCGACGAGGGCATGCCCGAGATGCCGTGCGTATATATCCTCTCGTCGGGAGGTCCCAACGTCGACGGCGACCGCTACATGCAACACTTCGTGATCCGCCGCGACGCATATGCCCACATCTCTACCGGCGCGGCCACCAAGCTGGCCGAGATGCGCTGCAACTACTCGGGACTCAGGCAGCAGATAGTGCTCGAACAGAACGCCTATTTGGAATATTTGCCCGAACCGGTAATACCTTGCCGGCATACGCGCTATATTTGCGATACGAATATCGTCGTCGATCCGACGGCTACGCTGTTCTACTCGGAGATATATATGGGCGGACGCAAATATTTCGGCGGCGGCGAGTCGTTCCTCTACGATGTGCTGTCGGTGTGTACGCACGCCCGGCGAGCAGACGGAGAGGAGCTGTTTCGCGAGAAATTCGTGGTGCGGCCTCGCGAGCAGCCGGTGCGCACGGTGGGCGTTATGGAGGGCTACGAGGTGTTTGCCAATGCTATCGTGCTGACTCCGAAGGAGCATGCCGACAGGATTTACGATGCCATTCCGGCCTGTATCGACCGTGAGCAGCGCATAGCGGCGGGCATCACGCGTCTGCCCAACGATTGCGGCCTGCTGTACAGGGTGCTTGGCGACGAGACCGAGCCGGTGAAACGGCTCGTGCGGCAACTCTGTTCGGCGGTGCGCATGCAGGTCAAGGGGCGGGAACTCCCCGGGGAGTTCCCGTGGAGATAACCCGAGAATTGTAGTAATTTAAATTATAAATTGATATGACACAAACAATCGTCGATGACGGCCGTCGCGAAAAGAGGTCGTTCGATTTCATAAAGGCAATGTTGCGAGGGGCTGGGCAGGTGATGTTTCAGAACAGCGTGTGGACTGGCCTGCTGTTCCTGTGCGGAATATTCTGGGGCGCCTACGAGACTCATACCGTTGCAGTGTCGTGGGGCGCGCTGGTCGGCCTTGCTGTGTCGACGCTTACGGGATACCTGCTCGGTTATCCCCGCAGCGACGGCGATCAGGGACTCTGGGGCTTCAATGGCGTGCTTGTGGGCTGCGCGTTCCCGACGTTTATGGGCAATACGGTGCAGATGTGGATCGCTTTGGTCATCTGCTCGGCTCTGACGGTGTGGGTGCGCCGCGGCATGAACAAGATTATGGCGCCGTGGAAGATCAATTCGCTGACATTCCCGTTCGTGTTCTGTACATGGATATTTATGCTGGCCGCACGTGCCATGCACGGTATGCCGCCGGAGCACATGTCCGATCCGACGATCCCCGATGCTGTCAATACGGTCGGATCGCTGCACTTCGCCGATGTTGCAGCCGGGTGGCTGCGAGGCGTTTCCCAAGTGTTTCTGATCGATTCGTGGTGGACGGGGCTGCTGTTTCTCTTGGGATTGGCTGTGAGCAACTGGCGGGCTGCCGTTTGGGCTGGCGCGGGATCGGCTGTGGCCGTGGCCGTCGCGATGCTGTTCGGCGCCCCTGCATCGGACATATCTGCCGGACTCTACGGATTCAGTTCGGTGCTGACGGCAATAGCGCTGGCTACGGTTTTCTATCGTTCAAACCTGCGTTCGGCCGTATGGGCGCTGACGGGTATCGTCGTTACCGTATTTGTGCAGGCGGCGATGAATGTGGCTGCCGAACCCTTCGGCATGGCGACGCTCACCGCACCGTTCTGTGTCGCGACATGGCTGTTCCTGCTGCCGTTGATGAAACTCGATTCGGCCGGCAGCCCCGATCACTCCGATTGGAGAGATCGACATAAACCGCATATGGAAGATGCCGTGCGGCCGGATGCGAAAGATGCCAAATCGAAAAGGTAGCCGATATGCACATGTCAGATGCTTTGGTCTCGCCCGCTGCGGCTGCTGTGACCGCTGCGGCTGCTGCGCTGCTGCTTGCCGCAGCCGTAAGGCATACGGGGAGGGCGTGCCGATATGACGATGTCTCCGAGCGGCGCGGCGTGCATTTGGTGCCGCTTATGGGCGTTATGGGTGCATTCGTCTTTGCCGCACAGATGATCAACTTCTCGATACCCGGCACGGGGTCGAGCGGACATATCGTCGGCGGAGTGCTGCTCTCTGCCGTATTGGGCGCTTGGCCGGCGTTCGTCGCACTGTCGTCGGTGCTGATCCTGCAATGTCTTTTATTCGCCGACGGCGGACTTATGGCATTGGGCTGCAATATACTCAACATGGCAGCCGTGTCGTGTTTGGTGGCCTATCCGTTGATTTACCGGCCGTTGGTGCGGGGCGGCATGTCGCGCGGACGCATCGTCGCGGCATCGCTGGCGGCATGTGTGGCAAGTCTCGAACTCGGCGCCTCGGCCGTTGTGGCCGAGACGTCGCTGTCGTCGATCGCCGCGCTTCCCGTCGGCGACTTTCTGCTGTTTATGCTGCCGATTCATCTTGCTGTCGGCATCGGCGAGGGGTTGGCTACGGCGGCCGTCATCACAGCCCTGCATCGTTACGATCGGTCGCTACTGATCGATTCGCGCAGTGCGGGGCATCCCGACCGCCGCGGTTATCGCCGCGCTATCGTTGTGACGACGGTTGCGGCATTTGCTGCGGCCGCTTCGTTCTCGTGGATAGCATCGTCGAAGCCCGACGGATTGGAGTGGTCGATCGAAAAGGCGAGCGGCGGCGCGGAGATAGCGCCCGCAGCAGCAGAGACGATCTACGATGTCGCCTCCGACGTGCAGCGCTCCACGGCCGTCATGCCCGAGTACGACACCTCCTTTGCCGGCGTGGTCGGCTGCGGGGCGATTCTGCTCGTCGTATTCGGTGCGGCGTACATTTATCGTTATCGCCGTCGCCGCACATGAAAGATCGCTTGGCATATGCGCTTGCACGGATGGACAGCTTGGAGCGGGCGGCCGACGATCCGACGCCGCTCAACCGTATCGACGCAAGGGCGCGGTTGGTAACGACGCTGTTTTTCCTGCTCGTAATGTTGTCGGTTCCGGCAGACCGCCTGTCGGAGCTGATGCTCTATTTCATATTCCCTTTGGCAATGTCGGCCATGGGCGGCATCGATTACGTGCGCCTGCTTGGACGGTCGCTGACGGTTGTGCCGTTCGTGGCGTTGATAGGTCTTTCGAACGTCATATGCGACCGTGAGACGGTGATGACCGTCGGCCGCATAGCGGTGACGCGCGGGTGGGTGGAGTTCTTCTCGATACTGCTGCGCGGCGTAATGTCGGTGCAGGCCGTCATGCTGCTGATCCGCAGCACGGGCTACTGTCGTCTGTGCCGCAGCATGCAGCGTCTGTGCGTGCCGGCGGTAATATCCACGCAGCTGCTTATGGTTTATCGTTATACATATGTCTTTGTGGAGGAGGCTTTGGCCATGTCGCGTGCGCGGAGTGCGCGCGGTTTCGGCCGCCGCGCCTATCCGTTGAAGATGTGGGGCACGATGATCGGGCAACTGCTGATGCGCGCCTTCGAACGCAGCCGGCTTATCGACCGCGCCATGTCGGCACGCGGCTTTACAGGGCATATGCCCGGCCTGCCGTGCGAGCACAGCGCATGGCAGGTGCGCGATACTGTGTTTTGCGCTGTGTGGATCGTCTCGCTGCTCGCTGTGCGGCTGACATTTCCCGTCGAACGCCTGTTTTCCATGTTGAACACTATAATGCGATGAGTCATCACTATCTTCGATTCGATAACGTTCATTACAGCTATCCCGACGGTTGCGAAGCGTTGAGAGGCGTATCGTTTTGCATTGCGCATGGCGAGAAGGTGGCGCTGTTGGGCGCCAACGGTGCAGGCAAGTCTACCCTGCTGCTGCATACCGACGGATTGTTGATGCCGACATCGGGGAGTGTCGTAGTGGGCGGCGTGACCGTGACCCGTAAGACTCTGCGATTGGTGCGGCAGAGCGTGGGCTTGGTGTTTCAGGATGCCGACAACCAGCTGTTCATGCCCACGGTGGAGGAGGATGTGGCCTTCGGACCTATGAATATGCAGCTCACCGGCGAGGAGGTCGAGGTGCGTGTGGCATCGGCGCTTGCAGCCGTCGGAGCGACTGCGTTGCGGCGAATGTCGCCGCATAGGCTGTCGGGCGGGCAGAAAAAGAGCGTTGCGATAGCCGCGGTGCTCGCCATGTCGCCGTCGATATTGGTGATGGACGAACCTACGGCGGGTCTCGATCCTCGGTCGCGGCGGCGTATCATGTCGCTTATGGCGTCGTTCGACCACACCTCGCTCGTCGCGACGCACGATATGGATATGGCGGCCGATCTGTGCGAGAGAGTGATAGTAATGAAGGAGGGAACGGTGGCGGCCGACGGCGATACGGCATCGATATTTGGCGATGCCGATCTGTTGGAGGCGTGCGGTTTGGAACAGCCGTGGCGATTCCGCCGTATATGCGGCAATGTTTAACGGTGTCGCTGCGTGCGCGGCAGTATGCGGCGCCCCATGCCGTATGTGACGGCCGCACCTGTCAATTGTACAACGATCGTTATGCTTAGAACGAGTTCCACTCCTCCCCATTTGAGCAGTATCGGCATTAAGAATACGCTTGCTGCGGCTCCCGCCTTGCCGAATGCGGCAGCCACGCCGACGCCCGATCCGCGATCGTCGACGGGATATATCTGCGACGGAATGATGAATGTCATAAGATGAGGCCCTGCATTGATGAAGATCTCGAATATTATGAACCCGGCTATGGCGACCCATGTCGCCCAATGCAATTTATAGGCTGCGAGCAGTATGGCTAATCCGACGGCGCATAAGACGAAACCGAGAGTCTGTGTGCCGACGTGATACCATTTGTTGACCAAATACAATCCGAGTATGAAGCCGGGTAGAATCGCTATGTTGACGTATGTCGTGAGTCTTACCGAGTCGATTATGTGACTGTAACCGTCTGCCGAATGGGGAGCTAACCCGAGAGCCATTATCAAGACGGGCAGAAAAACGCCTATGCCGTATATGCCCAATCCCTCGCAAGCCCATGGCAGTCCGCTGAATATCACCTTGCGAAGATTGTCGCCGCGAAACATCTCTCTGCGCGACGGGCGGTCGTGCCGATTGGTTTTGGCGTTATGCGGCACGGATGCAATCTCCACGTCGCTGCCGAGCAGGTGATGCAGGGCATCCTCGGCCTCGGCCATTCGTCCGTGTACGACCGACCAGCCGGGACTTTGCCTAAACCACAGACTGCACAGGAACATTGTCAGTGACAGCGCGGCGACGATGCACATCAAGCGGTTCCATGCGTGCGGATCGTTCCATGCGTGCAGCAGGAAAAGTGATATGCCGGCGGCTGCAATGTTGCCGATCGACGACGTCGCTTTGGCCGCACCGACCATCAGCAGCCTCCATTTGCGCGGCATTATCTCCGATATGTAGTCGGAATCGAGACTGTATTCGCCGCCTATGCCAAGCCCCATTACCAGCAATCCGACGGTCAGTACGGCTATGGAGTCGAAGGCAAGCACCGATACCGATGCTGCGAATATGATGATCGGACACAGCCGGAAATAGAGCAGATAGCCGTGCCGGTCGCTCAATGCACCGAATACGATCGATCCGATCATTATGCCGACAAGACTCATGCTGGCTATGCCTCCCTGTTGGAGGGATGTCAGCTCCGGGTGTCGCAAGACCTGTATCATGGGCAGTATGATGCCTATCAGCGTCGACAATGCCGCCCCTGTCACCTGCCCGAGCGAAGCTGCTATCAATACGCGGAAATGCCCCGAACGCAAGGGCATCGTCTCCATGTTCACTTTGTCGAGTATCATGTATCGAAGATTGTATCCTGCGCGGGTTCAATAAATATGCCATGGGAAAGATCGCCGGCGAATGTTATCGGGCGGATTTATTTGCTAAATAGCAGGCTTTTTACTATTTTTGTCAGAAAATGTCGAAAATATAAAAAATGACGATATATGTTTGAAAATTTAACCGATAAACTCGAACGGTCGTTCCGCATACTCAAAGGCGAGGGGCGTATCACGGAGATCAACGTGGCCGAGACTCTCAAAGAGATTCGCCGTGCGTTGATCGATGCCGATGTCAATTACAAGGTCGCCAAGTCGTTTACCGACGAAGTAAAGCAGAAGGCGTTGGGTCAGGACGTATTGCGTTCGGTGAAGCCGGGTCAGATGATGACCAAGATCGTGCGCGACGAATTGGCCGCATTGATGGGCGGTACCGCTGCCGATATCCGTCTTGAAGGCAATCCGGCGGTCATACTTATCGCCGGTCTGCAAGGTTCCGGCAAAACGACATTCTCCGGCAAGCTGGCTTCTCACATAAAGAGCAAGCGCGGTCGTCAGGTGCTGTTGGTGGCGGGCGACGTCTATCGTCCGGCGGCGATCGATCAGTTGCAGGTGCTGGGTTCGCAGATAGGTGTCGAGGTGTATACCGAGGCGGGTAATACCAATCCTGTGGAGATCGCCGAGAACGCGATAAAATATGCCCGTCAGAAGTCGTACAATGTGGTTATAGTCGATACGGCGGGACGTTTGGCCGTCGACGAGTCGATGATGCGCGAGATAACGGCCATTAAGGCTGCCGTCAAGCCGAGCGAAACGCTCTTCGTCGTCGATTCGATGACCGGTCAGGACGCTGTCAACACGGCCAAGGAGTTTAACGACCGGCTCGATTTCGACGGAGTGGTGCTCACCAAGCTCGACGGCGATACGCGTGGCGGTGCCGCCATATCCATTCGTTCGGTGGTCGATAAACCGCTGAAATTCATTTCGAGCGGCGAGAAGATGGATGCCTTGCAGGTGTTCCACCCCGAGCGTATGGCCGACCGTATATTGGGCATGGGCGACGTAGTCTCGCTCGTGGAGCGCGCACAGGAGCAGTTCGATGAGGAGGAGGCGCGCCGACTCAAAAAGAAACTTATCAAGAACCAGTTTAATTTCAACGATTTCCGCGATCAGATAGCCCAGATCAAGAAGATGGGCAATTTGAAAGATCTCGCCTCAATGATACCCGGTATGGGCAAGGCTTTGAAGAATGTCGATATTCCCGAGGATGCTTTCAAGCAGACCGAGGCCATAATCGATTCGATGACTCCCGCCGAGCGGGAGAATCCCGAAATAATCAATGCCCGCCGTCGTGAACGCATCGCCAAGGGCAGCGGAACGACGGTGCAGGATGTCAACCGGTTGATGAAGCAGTTCGACGATACGCGCAAGATGATGAAGACTGTGGCCGGCGGCAAATTGAAGATGCCTCCGGGAATGCGCCCGCGGCGATAGGCTTGCCGCCTTTCGGGAATAACAAATAACCGGGGAGCGAAAAGGCTTCCCGGTTATTTTGTGTCGCCACCGAATGCCGCAGACTATTGCTGCATCTCGATTTTGGTTTTGAACGATGCCATGCGTCGTTTTACACGCTCCCTGATATGGCTGCTAAGATTGTCTGTGGTGACGATGTGTATACCGATGCAGGCTAATCCCGCATAGATGATCGTAAGTATCCACAACAGTTTTACCTGCGGCATGACATCGATAAACGATGCTCCCATTGTCTGCAAGCGGATGAAACCCTCGACACCGCTGCTGCTCGGGAATATCTTGCCGAAAGTGTAGAGCCAGTCGGGTATGGCCTCCCGCGGATACGATACGCCGCTGAGCAACAATATGGGAATAGATGTCCATAACAGCAGCAGCAGCGAACTCTCGCGACTGCGGAACAGTGTCGAAACCGCTATGCTGAGGAATATGCAGGACAGAAGATATGGCACCATGAAGGCTATGATGTCGCCCGTGCGCCCGTTCATCGGGAACCCGAATATCCTGTACAAAACATTGAGTATGACGAACAGTGTCACGGTGTAGACCATGGCGTATGCCGCGGCTTTGCCCATTACGATCGGCAGCGTTGCCATTCGCCGTTCGCCTTGGGGGCGCAGCTTGTCGTACAGACCGCGTTCGCGCCACGTGCCGCCGAGCATGCCGATACCGATTAGCAGCGTCTGCTGTATGATGACTATTATGATTGCCGGCATGACGAACGAACCGTATCCCAAATAGGGATTGAACATGTTGTGCGTCTGATATATGATCGGCTGTACGGTCGATTTGGTGATTTGCGCATCGGTGCCTTTCGATATGAGCCGCTGCACCTCCACCATGGCGCCGGTTGTACCTATCCCGGCCACCAACTCCTGAAACGCCTGACGATACATCAACAGATAGCTGCCGTCGAGATAGAGGCTTACGTTGGCCTGCATGCCGCCGTAGAGATTCTTCGAATAGTCCGACGGGATATAGACTATGCCGTATATCTTTCGGGCGAAGAACATCTCCTCGGCTTCGGCCATCGATGACGGTTCGCAGGCTACGACAGTGTTTGGTCCCGAGCTGAATGTGTTTATCAGTGCGCGGCTCTCGGGAGTCTTGCTCATGTCGACCACTCCGAGCGGCACATTGCGCAGCACCTGCGAGCCGTAGGCGCACGAATAGATTGTCGAATAGATGAATATGGCTAAAACGATCACCAACAGCACGCCTGCGTCGGTGAATATGTTGCGAAGTTCGTTGCCTGCGACCGAAACGAATTGCTTCCAGTATGTTTTCAGTATGTGTCCTATACTCCTCATAGCTATAATTTTCCCCAATATTTACTGTCGGTTGCAATCTTGCGCAGGCGAGGCAGCGTTATCACGGGCAGTACGACGAACGCCGCCATGCAGACGATGGGCATTACGGAATAGACGGCCGGCGCTCCGCGCATGGCCTGATCGATGAATATCTCCGTAAAGTAGGTGAACGGGAATATCTTCGATACGGCCTGCATGATCGGATACATGGCCATGATCGGGAATGTAAGCCCCGAGAAGGTAAATGCCAGTACGGAGTAGCCGCCTCCTATTGACAGACCTAAACGCAGATTGCCGAGTACGGTGATGATGAACACGGCAATGGCCTGATAGCTGATGATGAACATCTCTACACCCGCCAGCAATACCCAGTAGCTGCCGTTGAGAGGTACGCCGACACTGCGGAACATGATGATGAACATCACTTGCGCCAAGGCGGTCATGATGAGTGTCAGTGGCAGGATCTTGCCGAGCAGTGCCGCCGTGACGCTGCCGCCGCCCGAGGCTATCCAGTCGCCCGCGGTCGAGTGGCGGAGTTCGCGCCCTATGGCGTAGATAGTGGTCAACACGGTGAATATCATAAGCATCATCATCATGAAGATCGGTGCAAGATAGTACCCGTAGTTGAGATAGGGGTTCGATATGATGTGTTTTGAAAAGCGGATGGGCATGATTTGCGCCATGGCCTGATGCGCCGTCAGTCCAGCCGATTGCAGCTTGGTGAGTTGTATGCCCGCGGCGAATGTCTGGACGGCTGTCTGTATATCCTTGGACAACATGCCGTTGACCGATATGTTCGATCCCGATATGTAGGCGTCGACGTGCGCCTGCTCGTTGCCGTATATATCGCGTTCGAAATTGTCGGGAATCTGTACTATGCCCGATATTTTGCCTTCGCGCATCAACTTCTCGCCCTCGCCGATGTCGCATATGTCGTATGCCGTCAGCACGCCGGGCGTCTGGCCTATCATCATCGACAGTTTGCGCGAGAGCGGCGTGTGGTCTTCGTCGAGTATGGCAATGGGCAGTTTGTTTATGGCTCCGTTGTCGAACAGGACGGCGAAGAAGGCAAACGAAATCACCGGCAGCACGATGGCCAGCATGCGATACATACGCTGCTGCACCATCTGTCGCAGCTCTCGCCTGAATACGGTAAGTATGTTGTTAAAAAAGGCGAACATACGCGCTGTTTGCTAATCTATCGTATCCCAATCGACTATCACGCTCATGCCGGGACGCATGTCGCTCACGTCGGTAACCGGCTTGGCTTTGACGGCGAATGTGCGGATGTCGAATCCTCCCTGTGTGCGTGTTGCGTTCCATGTGGCGAAATCGGCCTCCGGGGCGATGTAGTTCACCTCGAACTCGACGTCGCGGCCGAGAGCAGGGACATTGCCCGTGAAGCGTTTGCCCATTTTGATCTTGGGCATCATCGTCTCCTTGATGTTGAAAACGACCCACGTATCGCTCATGTCGAGTATCGTCACGACGGGATAGCCCGTGCCGACCAACTCTCCCGCTTCGGAAATGATCGTCGATATTTCACCTGTTACGGGCGAAGTGACGAGCGCATCGCTCAGATACGACTCCACTTCGTCGACTGCACCCTGTGCCTGACGCACCTGTGCGGCCGTGGCGTCTTTCTCCTCGTTGGAGGCTCCGTCCAATGCAAGATCCCACTGCGCCTTGGCGGCCTGTACCGTAGCGCGCATGGCATCGAGATTGGCCTGCGCCTCGTCTAATTTCTGTTTGGGCGCCACACCCTTGTCGTAGAGGGCTTTGACACGATCGTATGTCTTCTGCGCCAGATCGAGTCCCGCCTCGGCCTTTTCCCACATGCTTTTGGCCGCCTCCAACTGAGGCTTGCGCGCACCTTTGTCAGCTTTCTTGTTCAGGGCTTCGGCTGCGCTGCGAAGAGCTTCGGCCTGTATGAGTTTGGCATTGAGTTCGGGTGTCGAGATCGTGTAGAGCACTTCTCCCTTGACCACGTGCTGTCCCTCCTCTACGAACATCGAATCGATTCGTCCGGCTATTTTCGACGAGGCTTTGTAGGTTTTGCACTCGACGGTTCCCTGTATGCAGGTCGGCTCCTTGCGCTCGATTATGCGATCGGCCACAAAGACTAAAACCACTATTGCCGACAGGGCGACAACGATAGCGATAATGTTTTTCTTTTTCATCTGATTATTGCGTTTTTATCTATTTTAAATCGAATGTTATCGGGCGCGCGTCGGCTCGGCGTGCATATTGCGGGAACTCTTCGCTTATGCCGGCCGCTTCGAGCAGTTTGGCCAATGCGAGGTCGTAGCCGTAGGCAGCCTGCATGCGCTCGGTTTTGACTTTGGCGAGGTTAAGCTCGGCATCGATCAGATCGGAAGATGAACACATGCCTTCGAGAAAGGCCTCGTTTTTCATGTGCAGATACTCCTCGGCGAAGGCTATCGATGCCTCGATCGAGTTCATTTGATTGGCATAATTGACAAGCTGGTTGTAGAGCTTTTCGATAAGCACCGATATATCCTGCTGCGCCTTGTTCTGCAACGATTCGACACGATATACCGTCTGCTTGGCCGCCGAATATTTGTATTCGCGATTCAAGCCGTCGAAGATCTTGAATTTAAAGCCGACACCGACTGCCCAGCGCGGCAGGATGTTGGTCACCTGATAGTTGTAGAACGTTCCGCCGCCCATGGCTACGATCTGCGGGAAGAAATCGGCGCGCTGTGCCCGCACGCCCTGTTCGGCCAACTCGTGTTTCAGACTCACCTGCGAGAGCAGCGGGTTGTTCGCGCGAGCCATATCTTTGTAGTAGTCGACGCCCTCCAAGCGGTCGAGGACGAACATCACGCTCACGGGTGTTTGCGCATTGTCGATCTGCTGTCCGAGCGTATTGGCCAACGCGCTTTGCAGCGTGGCCACTTGCAGGCGGGCGTTCTCCAATTCACGCTGCGCCTCGGCGAGTTTGAATTCGACGTAGAGCTTCTCGCTGCGTGCTATCATACCCTCCTGCTCCATTGCTTCGGCATCGCGCAAATGCACCTCCACGCCGTTCAATACCTGTTGGCGCACATCGACGACCTTCATGGCGAGCGACAATCCGAAGTAGCGTTCGACCAACTCCGAGATAAGGGCGTTGCGCGTGGTGTTGCCCGACATGACGGCGCTCTGTTCGTTGATGCGTGCGGCACGGTTGGCCGCGTTGATCTTGCCGCCCAAGAATATCGGCACCGTGACCTCGCCGCCGATGAATCCGAGGCTGCGATCCTGAATCGTGTATTGCAGATCGGAGTTGAGAAGCGGCGTGAGTTTGCTTTGCAGCAGCTGCGCCATTTGAGGCGTGATCAATCCGCCGGTCACACCCTCGGTGATGAAGCCCGAGGCCATCTGCCCTATCGCCGCTTTCGACGAGTTGAGATCGATGCCAACGTCTTTCCCCAAATAGCTATATGTCCCGAAGACGTTGATTTGCGGCATGCGGAGTCCTATGGCGGCCTGACGCTCCCGCTTGGCGGCCATCTCTTCGCGTTGAACAGCCTCGATCGAGGGGTTGCTCTCCAATGCGATGTTAAGGGCGTCGTCGAATGTCAGCGTACTGCCGGGCTGCTGTGCCGCAGCCAGCGTGCCGATCGTTGCCAGAGCTATGGATAACAATACTTTTTTCATCTTGATCTTATCTTTGTATTACTCTTTGATATCTTCGATACGGTGCAAAAGTAGAACTAAAATTATTATCTTGATACAATAAGAATGCAAATATCGGACATATAAGATACGAGCGTGTCAAAATAGGACATTCGACAGGCGGATATATTACATTTCGGACGTAATCGTCCTATTTACTCGAACATTTTAGTTGAAACAGGGTAATTTCAGGACATGCGCCTATGCGCGCCGGAATACCCACGCAGCCTATGCCGTCGTTGATGTAGAGGCAGGCGTCATGCTGGCGATACAGTCCGCTCCACCTTTTATATAATAGCATGGCGGGCGATATGCCGCCGCTGCCGACCGGCAGTTTGAACTGCATGCAGTGGATATGTCCCGAAAGGGTCAGATCGGCCTTGCCTGCGGCTATGATTGTGTCCCATATATGGGGAATATGCGATAGCGTGATATTGAACGAGTCCTCGTCGACACCGTCGTATATGTGGCCGAGTTCGACTTCGCCTATATTGCCCGAGTGGCGGTCGTCCTGCCACTCGCACAGAAACGATATGCCGCTTACCGATATGCTGTCGCCGCCGCGGCGTATCCATATCGTCTCATTGTCGAGCGGCCGCCACCCTATTTCGCGTTCCGCAGCGATCAACCGTTTGGTTTCGTTCTCGGTCGTTTGGCTGTCGTCGTTTATGTAGATGCCCGTGTCGTGGTTGCCGGTGACCGCAATGACGCCGTCGCGTGCGGCAATCGAACCGAGCGTCTGTCTTATCTCTGGCGTCAGCTCCTCGCTGCGTATGTTTATAAGGTCGCCGCAGAAAACCGCCAGATCGGCATCGAGCGAATTGATGATGTCGACGATGCGCCGGCACTCCTTTTGGGGCGAAAGCATCGACCCGACATGCAGGTCGGTGATCATGGCTACGGTGTAGCCGTCGAACGCTTCGGGCAGAGAGTCGTATTGCAGTGTCACGCGGTTGACGCGATAGTCGGTGCGAGTGACGACGGTGCCGTAGATGAATGCAAATATGACTGTTGCCGCGGCGATGCCCCCTGCGATGCGCCAGATGCGCCGCCGACACCACAGGCGGAACGGCATATAGATAACACGCGGCGGAACGGTGACCATATACACCCACATGATCCACATGGATGTCATCCCCGTGCCGTGCGGATTGTCTGGCAGCAGGAACGTCACCGCTTCCGATGCGAGCGGCAGCAGGTCGTCGGTCAGGGCGGCTGCAAGCAACAGTTTCGAAAGTCTGTTGCGGCGGTATATGCGTTTGTAGGCCGTGCAGTCGAGCCACACGGCAATGAGCGACAGTATGGAAACGATCCAGATCATAGATTTCCGGGCGCAAATATACGAAATAGGAATAGATTATTTGGCATATTCCTTGCTTAAAGTTCGTCGAAAGGACTCCGATACGACGTTGAACGATGTTATATTCAGTATTCAAATTAAAAACCAAAACATTCCGAATTATGAAAACATTCCGACTTTTTATTCTATTACTTCTGTCTGTCGCGGCGGTGGCGAACGTCTCGGCGCAGCGACGTGCGGACAAGCGCCGCAGCGGCTCGCCAACGGTGTATATGATCTCCGTTCAGGAGAATGAAACAATGTGCGGCTGTCCGACGTCGATGATTCGCAACAATGTCGTTGCCGACTATGTCGATACTTATCGCAGCGGCTTCCAGCAGGCGCGCAATCCTCAGTTCATATTCGCCACCAAGAACAACAAGTTTTCGATGGCTATCGGAGGCTTCGTCAATCTGCGGACGAGCTACGATTTTATGGGCGCCGTAGACAACATCGACTTCGTGCCTTACGACATCCCGATGTCGACGACATACGCCAATCGTCAGCGCGTGATGATGGATGCAACCACCTCGCGCCTCTATATGAAGACGATCATCAACAGCAGCAGACTGGGGCGTATCGTGGCATTCGTCGACATGGACTTCCGCGGCGGCGAGGAGTTCAGTTATATTCCGCGTCTGCGTTCGGCATACGTGAAGGTGGGCGGCTTTACGATAGGTCGCGACATCACTACGTTCTGCGACTTGGCGGCAGGTCCTCAGATGGTCGATTTTCGCGGTCCCAATGCCTATAACTTCAATTTCAACACGATGATCCGCTTCGAACACACGTTCCTGCGCGACCACTGGACGGTCGGTGTGGCTGCCGAGATGCCGCGTGTGAATGCGACATACGGCGAGTACTTCTCTCCCATATCGCAGCGCGTGCCCGACTTTCCGGTATATCTGCAATATGCGTGGGGCGAGAATCGCAACAGCCACGTGCGCGCCACCGGCGTCATTCGCGACATGTATCTGCACAACAACCTTACCGACAGCAATACGACCAGAGTCGGCTGGGGAGTTCAGTTCAGCGGTCACGTAGCCTTCTGCGACTTCTTCGACATCTTCTTCAACGGTGTCTACGGCGAGGGCATCACACCCTACATACAGGATCTCACGGGCAGCGCCTACGACTTTATCCCCAATCCCGAGAACCCCGAGCGCATAGAGACTCAGCCCATGTGGGGTTGGCAGGCTGCCGGCCGCATCAACTTTGTCCCCGGCGTATTCTGGGCATCGGGCGGCTACTCTAACGTCAATATCGAGAAGGGCGACGGTTATCTTTCGCCCGAGCAGTATAAAAAAGGTCAGTATATCTTTGCCAATATGTTCTGCAACATATCGTCGAACTGCACATTGGCCGTCGAGTATTTGCGCGGCTATCGCAAGGATGTCAGCGATTTGAAGAATACAGCCAATCGGGTTAGTTTGATGGTGCAGTACAACTTCTGATTTTTCGTGAAAAGCGGTCATTTGCTTCCGCTCGCTCAATTGCCCGAATAGGTAGTACGTTCAGTACAACCTATCCGGGCAATTTTCGTTGCGCGTTGCAACTAACCGCTTTTGACGAAAAATGGGGTGGTGCGTGGGTGACTATTTCCTCCGTTCTGTCATTCTGAGGAGGCCGCAGGCCGACGAAGAATCTGGTTGGGGACGACTATTTCCGTTGTCATTGTCGAGTGCAGAGACTCCCACGTCGCAACTGCGTTGCTCCTCAGAATGACACAATGAACCAGATTCTCACGTCGCGGTTTTCAACCGCTCCTCAGAATGACACCGCAGGGAAGAGATTCTTCGTCGGACGTTCCGTCCTCCTCGGAATGACAAGTCATAGAGAATAGTCGCGTACAACTGTTTCGCTTCGCCCGACATGACACATACATTAAAAATTGTGGCGGAGCGAAAAATCACACCGCCACAATTTCGACTTTACGAGTTGGATTATTGTTCGGCTCGCATGTGTTCTTCGTAAAGAGCCAAGGCCTCCTCGTAGCAGATATCGGTTTTAGCAAAATAATCCTCGCGATTGTCGATATCCGTCTTTGCTGAAATAAGAGTGAAATCATACGAATCCGGAAGTGAATTGCATATATTCCCCTTCAATATGATTCGATGATCTTTATAGTATTGCACCACAGCTTTCATCTCGTCAGTGCCACTGCTTGTCGATATAGTGTGCGTATCGGCGTCGTAGCTCCACCTGTACTCATAGTAAACGCCTGCATATCCGAGTTGATTCAAATATGAAGAAAATCCTATCGGATTCATGCAATAATACCCTAATCTGCGGCATGTACCGTCCTCCATAAATATCATATCTATGGAGACATCTGTGCCCAACCACGTTGTCATATCACTCCAAAGCCCGTCTTTCGACGCATACCATGAGTTAGATAAGAACACTCCCGTCGTCAGGTCGGCTACAAGAGCCTCGTCGTCGATATCCTCGGGCGATTGAGAGTCTATCAACTCATCTATTTCGAGCAGGTCCTGCTCCATTGGGGTCAATTCGACATTGCCGTCACCCGATTCGCATGCAGTACAACATATTGCGACTGCTAATATGATATAAAATAGTCTCATGTTTAATAATTTTTAATTGTTGTTCTATATGACGTTTTACTGTTAATAGTTTTGGCCTGTTATAGGTTTTATATCAACAAGCATTTTCGTATTTACTGAGAAGTCATAGTTTTCATTATTATTAATCGGTGAGTCATATCGTTCTCCTTGGTTCATCGCGTAATTATGCCATGCAAAATATCCATCACATTTACCTCCATGTCCCCAATTATAATGCAACATTCGCTCGTGAACAACAGTCGACGATATCAAATTATATTCGAACTGCTGTTCAAACTCAACCGATCCGGAATTTGAGCCACGGCTGTTGCTACACAGCTGGAAAAACCGTTGTCGCAACAAAGCTAATAGATGTTTTCATACTCGTCTTTGTGGAGCCGATAACCCTCCAACAATTCATCATAACTGATATCGTATTCCGAATAAACCCTGTTGCGATTATCCACATTCATATCTATATTGCCCGAAATAATCATTGCATCATACACTGGATAAAATCCATATGCATCCATTATGATGCGATGATCTTTGTAATAACGCACGACTGCTTTCGAACACATAAACGATCTATCGCCGTCGAAAGACAAAGTATTGGTTTCGGGATCGTAGTTCCATTTATATTCATCGTAAAAGCCGGTAAATCCGAGAGAACAAAAATACAAAAGTAACGGTAGACGAATATCCAAAGTACTTTCGTCATATAGTTCTCTAACGGTGTTGTCGTCCATGAATATCAAGTGCCGACTTGTAGAACCACCGATAATGTTATAACTATCATACCATTTTCCGTCTCTCAAAGTGTACCATTTAGCCTTGAAATATCCCGTCGTCAGGTCGGCGACAAGAGCGTTGTCGTCGATATCCTCGGGCGATTGAGAGGCTGTCAACTCATCTATTTCGAGCAGTTCCTGTTCCATTGGGGTCAATTCGACATTATCTTCTTCGGTACTGCACGCTGCAAACGCACAGCACATTGCAATTGATGCGATAAAATAAAAAAGTTTCGTTTTCATGGCTTATATTGTTGAATTTAAAAATCTATTTAGGGGAAATATTAGGGACTATACCCCATTCCATATTGTAATTCCTGTCATAATAATTATTTGCATCGGGGTTATCATATTGAACACCATGTGACAGATTTAAATCATTATAATTAAAATATCCGTTACAGTCTCCGTCATAACCCCAGTTGAAATGCAACATTCGCTCGTGAACGACAGTCGACGATATCAAATTATATTCGAACTGCTCTTCAAACTCAACCGATCCGGGTTTGTAATTATAGTTATATTCGTAATACTCCGTTCCATGACGATAATCATAATATCCGTCTATTACCTATGCATGACCAGTTAAGCTATTCTCGTCAGACAATCGAACGCCACTCATATAAATTGGAGATTTATCATTTAAGTTTGAATATATAACAGATGCACATGTTGTATTTATATGTGTTAAAGGGCCACAATCATATCCCAAAGCCTTGAATGCATTCGGTACATTTTCAGAATATGCCAAACTTTTAGTTGAATTATCATAATTCATTTCTACTTTCTCCCCGATTTCACGCATAAGCGCAGAAATCAGATAGTGATAGCTATCACATGATACAATAGAGTAATGGGTCTGAATATGGTTGCATATTCTATCCCAATCCAATGGCACAACGCTGTTGGCATATGGATATCCCGTATATGTAGTCGTTATGCTGTTAGGGTATTTGTGATATGCCATAATCTGTGCCATGGCCGTTGCAACGCAGCCGGAGATGCCATTAGGGCAATATGCACCATAGATATCTGATTGCCCCCACTTTGTCTTCAGCAAC
>CAZEXJ010000004.1:0-3663 GCA_964516585.1 uncultured Alistipes sp. | reverse complement strand
ATCGATCAGAAGAACCCGTTTGCCGGTCAGTGCCAGCGTCATGGCCAAGTTGGTCGATACGAACGTTTTGCCGGCGTGGGGGTTGGAGGAGGTGAGCATGATCACCTTCATTTCCTGTGCCTTGACGGCCATGAAGTTCATATTGGTGCGCATGATGCGGAAGGCCTCCGACACGGCGTCGCGACCGTTCTCGCGCACGGCGATACTGCTTCGCGAGGTTCTCTCGGCGTGGGGAATATCACCTAAGAAGGGGATGCTGGTGTAGTCTTCGATGTCCTTGCGGTTGCGGATCGAGGTGTCGAGCATCCGCATCAGGTAGAAAAGGCCGAACGGTATGGCGAACCCGATCAGAAGGGCCGCCAGCGTAATGAGCAGCGTGCGCGGATAGATCGGTTGTGCCGGCCCGTAGGCCAAGTCGACGATGCGGGCGCTGGGTTCGACGATCACCTGTGCCAGTTCGTTCTCCTCGCGCTTCTGCAACAGATAGAGGTATAGTTCCTCCTTAACTTTCTGCTGGCGGGCGATCGAGAGGATCTCCTTTTCCTGCGTCGAGGCCGACAGGAGTCGCGAGTTGGCCCGTTCCTCCTCCTTGCGCATATTCTTTAATTGCAGCTCGAGCGACGAGATGTGCGAATCGAGCGACGAGATGATGGCCCGTCGCGTGGCGGTCAGCACGTTGTCTAAATTCTGGACGATGGGGTTGTTGCTCGATCCCTCGCTTGCCAGTTTGTCGCGGCGCAGTACGCCCTCGTTGTAGGCGTTGATCTGCTGCGAGATGCCTGCGTTGCCGATCGAGGCCGAAGCGGGAATCAGGGCCGAACGTCGGTCGTTGTCCAAAAGATAGTCGCGGATATAGCGGGCCATCTGCACGTTGTTCTCGATGTCGATGCTCGCCACTTTGAATTTCGATCCTTCACTGATCGACCGTGTGGCTTCGGAGGCTAAATCGTACATTCCGTTGCGCCGCTTGAACTTCTCGATGTCGTCATCCACGTGTCCCAGTTCTTCGCCTATGATGGCCAGCCGGTCGGTGATAAATTCGGCCGTGGTGCGCGTGACGGCCTGCTTGTCCGTTACGGCGTCTTCGTTGTATAGGGCGATCAATGCGTTGAGCACGTCTTCGGCGCGCTGCGGTACGGCGTCGTTCATGGAGAGCGTGACGATCGAGGACTGTTTGTTGACCACGGAACTCTTGACGGCCTTGCGGAAATTATTGACTGCGCGGCCGATGGCTGTCTTCGCCACTCCCATCTTGCGGCCCGCATAACTGTCATCCATGTAGCAGGTCGGTCGCACGATCATCTGCCCGACCGGCGTGGCGATCGTGTCGCCGTACGGTGCCTCGATCGTTTGGTCGACCTCGACGACTTCGCGCGTTGCGGGGTCGAAATAGCGGAACTTCGACAACTCGGCCTTATCGTTCTGGAGCGGCGTGAGGTCGAACCGGAACTGGTCGCGTTCATTGCTGTTGACAAACTCCACCTCGACGGGGGTTTGTTTGTAGAGGTTGCGTGTGCGCAACCCCTCTTTGGCGGTGTAGTTGACCGAGAGGTTGAGCTTGCGCACTACGCCATCCATCAACCGTCGCGACTGCAACACATAGATTTCGTTGTCGACGTTGCGGACGGTCGAGAACCCGGCCATATCGGCGAATGCCGTCAGGTCGGCGCTGCCGCCCTTGCGCGAGTCCTTGACCAAGATGGTTGCCGTGCGGTTGTAGACCTTGGGTGCGCGCATAATGTAGAGTGTTGCGCACCCCACGCAGACAACCACCGAGAGCAGGAACCAGTGCCAGTTGAATAGGATCATCCGCATCAGATCGTGTATCGAGAAGGTCGGCTGTGCGGTAGCCTCCTCCTCTTCGTAATAGCCCGTATTGTTGTTCAGTTCCGCCATATCCGTTTAGAGTTTGGTGATGGTGATGATCAGCGTGGCGACCGATACGAATGTGGAAACTAACGAGATATAGAAACTGCGGTTGGGGTTGACCTCGCCTGCGCTGGCGCGGAAGCGGTTTGGTCGTACGTAGATCTGGTCGTTCTGTTGCAAATAGAAATAGGGTGATTCGAAGAGGTCTTTCGATTGCAGGTCGAGCGAGGCGAACGTGCGCTTGCCGTTCTCTTCCCGGATCACCGTAATGTCGTTGCGTATGGCGTAGATGGTCAGGTCGCCCGCCATCGAGAGGGCGTCAAACAAGGTGATGCGGTCGTTGGTGATGTTGTAGACACCGGGGCGCGCCACCTCTCCGATCACGCTCACGTGCATATCGGCGAACTGGATGTTGACCGTCGGGTCGGTGATATGTCCGCCCTCGCGGATTGCGCGGGCGATGTCGGCGGCCAGTTCCGAACGGGTCTTGCCTGCACATTGGATCTTGCCGAGGATCGGGAAATCGAGCATACCCTGCTCGTCGACCGTCCGCACCTGGAGGGCAGTGTTCGACCCGTAGGTGCCGTTGATGGCGCTTATAGGATTTCCTGTCAGTGAGTTATAGGAAGATGCGGTGTTGAATGGCGCTGCCAGCTCGGGATCTTTGCTGTTGACCACGATGGTCAGTCGGTCGAGCGGCTTGATGCGGATCTGGTACGAGTCGGCGATGTCCATCACGGTCTTGTGGTCGAGATCCTGAAAATAGAGGACCCGTTCCTGTGAGCCGCACGATGCGAACAGTGCACCGAGTAGGAGTATGAAAATGAGTCGTTTCATCGGACTGAGTGTCATTTTTCAAAGATACAGGCGGTTAATTATTTTTCAAAACCGTATACGTATACAGTAGCGCAAAGGTACATAATTTTTTCGTAAAACCGCCATCAGCCCGATATTTTTGTCTATCCCTTTATATTTTTCGTTTATGAATTTCCGAACCTTCTTTCCGCCCGCAGCAAGACTTGCGGGCGATCCCTTTGCGGCGATCCCTCCGGTTTGTCGTTTTATCGCTTGCCGATGCGGGCCAGATGTTGCCGAATGTGTTCCTCGAAGGCTTCGCGGCGGGCGCGGAGGTTGCGGCGCCACCCCAGCCAGCGGATATAGCGCAGTTTCTTGGCCGGGTAGATGTCGCGCACGGTGATCAAAATGCCCGTCTCCTCCACACCGCCGAAATCGGGATTCGACACCGTGTCGAAAAGCCGCATTGTCGGCGAGAGATTCATGTAGGAGTTGATCATCGGCGGGATCGTCTCGTCCACCTCGCGCACCTTCTGCAACAGAATGCGGTAGTTCTCCTCGTAGGTTTCACCGTTAAAGAGTTGCGTGTAGTAGGGGTCGTCCAAATTGATCGTGGTGGGGTGGATGCCCGTGACCAAGTTCTCGTGATCGGCGAAGTAGCGTCTGAGGAAGTAGATCAATGCGTCGCGTGCGGCCTGTTTGTAGGAGGTGTACATCGTCACCTTGCCGAAGAGGTACTGCGTCTTGGGGTTGAGCAGGATCAAGGCCCCCAGTCCGTCCCACAGGTTGTCCAGAGCGAACAGCCCCTTCGGATTGCGTCGTGCCTGGTAGCCCACCTGCACGAACGACCGTCCCAATTCGATGGTGCGGGGCAGGTATTTGCGGCGGAAGCGGTCGCTGAAGCGGAAGTAGTGCTCGGTCGAGAGGTGCTTGGGTTAAGCGTCCTTGCAGACGATGAACCGGTAGCCGCCGATAATCTCCTGCGCCGCCGGATCCCAT
>CAZEXJ010000003.1:0-7117 GCA_964516585.1 uncultured Alistipes sp. | reverse complement strand
GACGGTTCTCCGGTTACATCATCGACAAGCAATATACTACCATGGACGGAGTAAATGTCTATGTCATGCAGCTGTTCGAGATCGATGAAAAGGGCGAGATCATATTGAACGACGAAGGCAAACCCGCCTCGACGATGATATTCTGGAAGGAGTAGGGTAGTGTCGCTCAAATATTCAACGGCGGCAGACTGCAAGTCTGCCGCCGTTGAATATTTGTCGTGCCTGTCATTCTGAGGAGCAACGTTCCAGCCCATACCCCTCCCTTGGGAGAGTGGCCGTTGTAGCTTCGCTCCGGGTGGAGCGTGGAACGGTTGACGGGTATCCCCAGAAGTGCGCTTTGCACACCCTGCCTGTCATTCTGAGGAGGCCGCAGGCCTACGTGAGAATCTCGTTTCCGCAATGTCATTCTGAGGAGCGTTCTGTGAACGCGACGTGAGAATCTCTGTTGGGACAGTGTTTGTGGACGATAAGTCTTGTCTACCCCAACCAGATTCTTCGCTTCGTTACACTCTGCTCAGAATGACAGAGTGAAAGTGTCACTCCGAGGAGCGTTCTGTGAACGCGACGTGGGAGTCTCGGTGCTGCGCAAGTTTATTCCGCGACGGGTCGAATATTAAACCCTATGTAGCGGGAAGCCCAATCCACATAGTATGGGCCACTACTGGTTGTTAGGTCGAAACCGAGGTTGTATCCACACTGAGAATCGTTCTCTTGGCGGCACGTCTCCCACACTATGTCATCGTACTCGAACCGCAAATTGCTGTCGTATTGCGTAGAACACCAATAGCAGCCCACCTCTCCCTCAGTTATAAGCAACGATCCGTTACGGAAATTGGAGGCCGGGAGAAAGATAGAGTTGCCGTTGGGTCCGGTAACCTTGTAACCGTTATTACCGTCTGTCCAAATCCAGTCCCATTTGCATTTGTCCAAGAGTTCGCATATTTCTGTTATAGTCGGCATCCTCCACGAACCGCCCCAATTGGCACGGGCGGCATCGTATTTCGGATTGCCCGCTATGTCGCCGAGGTGCTTGCCGTATGTCTTGCAGTTCTCCTCCGTATATTCCGACTTCGGAGCGATCTCTCCCCATGCAAAATAATCGCCAGACTTCCCCGGCGAAGATGCGCCCACATTGCATGTCGCCCATTTGACACTCAAACCCAAGTCGACATAACCATGTCCGACGATCGTCCCGGTTGCCGGTTGCAATGCCGCCTCCGTATTCTCTGTGGGTGCATCTTCGAAAATCATATCGGGATCGGCCGTAGCCGACACTACCGGTCGTATAGGCAGCTTATCATAGCGTGCTTTCCACTGTCCTACGTAAGCACTGCCGCCGATTTCAAAATAGAGGAAATTCGCCACCTGCATATCTTCCTCGTTTGGCGTAGAACACCAACAACCTCCGACAGCCGATTCAATGATAGTAACGGGCAAGAAGATAGATTTGCCGTTAATTCTACTTATAATCTTATAGCCGTTATGACCGTTTTGTGTCGCCTGAACCCAATCGCATTTTTGGGTAAGTTCTTCACATTCCGTTCTTGTAGGCATACGCCACGAACTGCCCCAATTGGCGCGGGCGGCATCATATTTCGGATTTCCCGATATGTCGCCGAGATCTTTGCCGTAGGTTTTGCAGTTCGCTTCCGTATATTCCGACTTCGGAGCGATCTCTCCCCATGCGAAAAAATCGCCATACTCCCCCGGTGAAGATGCGCCCACATTGCATGTCGCCCATTTGACACTTAGTCCCAAATCGACATAAGCGTGTTTGACGGCCGTTTGGGTTTCGGGTTGCAGTGCGGCCGATATGCAATCGTCTGTCAGGGAGGGGGCGGCTTCGGATTGCATATGTGTACTGGCTGCCGACGGCATAAATGCCGCGATACAAATGATTGCGCAGAGTGCGGCGAACAGGCGGCCGACAATGACTTGGCGACCAGACTTGGAAAATTTCTTCATAGCTGCAAGTTTGAGGTTATTTCTTTGACAATATTGCATAACGATTACTATAACAAAGATATGCAAAATTTCGGTACCGTATTAGCCATATGGCGATTTTTTTGTGGCAGATTGTGCCGTCCTCCGGATTATTTTACAATACACAGCAGGCTTGTCATCCCTACCCGAGATTGCCGCGCCTCGCTGCGCCCGGATCGCAATGACATGGTACAACACCCTCCCCCGCCACTCCAAGGGCACGCCTTGCTCGCCTGTATGTCACTCCGAGGAGTGTTCTGTGAACGCGACGTGGGAGTCTCAACACACGACATGACAACGGAAATAATCGTCCCCAACCAGATCCTTCGCTTCGTTACACTCCGCTCAGAATGACAGAGTGAGGACAGGCACACTCCTCAGAGTGATAGAATGACAGACAGGAAGTTCGCTGCGCCCGGCTCGCAATGACAGAGAATGTCGATCCGAAGCGCCGCAGTTGCGGTTGTTAATGAAAAAATCGTAAAAATTTTCGTTTCGTGCACATTTTCCTTGAAAAAATTTTGTATTCGGAGATTTTTACGTATATTTGCCAAAGAAAAGCGAAACGAAACAAAAGCGAGTCTAAACGAAAACAGGCGGGCAATCGTTTCACAAGACAATAAGCAAGTTTTAGTAACGTTATATAAAAGGCAAGAAAAGGTCATAGGTTTATTTGGTACAATATAGTTGAGAGACAACAGCTATATTTGTTTAGTAAAAGGTTAGGTAATATTTGTTAGTAGTCGCATCTCATTGAGGTGCGACTATGTTTTTGATCTATAAGCCCGATAGAGATTCCCACGTCGCGTTTTTCAAACGCTCCTCGGAGTGACATATAGGCGAGCAAGGCGTGCCCTCGGAGTGACATTGCGGGGCGTTGCAGCATGTCATTGCGAGCCGGGCGCGCGAGGCGTGGCAATCTCTCTTCATTCGCGTCTTCACAGGGTTTTGAGGGTGAGCGCAAAAAGAGATCTGCCCGAAACCGAGTTTCGGGCAGATGATATCGAGAAAAACAGACGTTGTCGCAAAAGCGGCGAAACGCCGGCTTATCCAACGAAAGCCTCCTTGATAAGGCCTACGGCATTTGACTCGACGGTGTGTTCGGTCGAGATAATCATGTTCATAATAGCCTTGGGGGTCGACTTGCCGTGGCCGATGGTCACAGGCGCATTGACACCCAATACGGGCGTACCGCCGAAGTTTTCGTAATTGGTCTGCTCCCAGAAATCGTTGGTGAAGCCCATGCGGATATTGATCTGGTAGAGTCCCTCGGCCATTTTCAAAACCGTGTTGCCCACGAAGCCGTCGCAAATAATAACGTCGGCCACCTTGCCGGTGAAGATGTATGACGACTCGACGTTGCCCACAAACTTGTATTTGCCCGCAGCAGCATCTGCCTCCATAAGCTGATAGGCGGCCTGCGCCTGCGCATTGCCCTTGGCAGCCTCCTCGCCGATATTGAGCAGAGCCACGCGGGGCGACTCGATGCCGATAACCGACTTGGCGAAGATCGAACCGATGAGCGCATACTGCGCCAGCACCTCGGGTTTGCAATCGACATTCAGTCCTACGTCCATCAACACGGCCGGACGCGAAGTCATGGTCGGAATGAACGACGATATGGTCGGCCGCAAAACACCCTCGATTGGTTTCACTGCAAACATCGACCCGACCATCATGGCTCCCGTCGATCCGGCGCTTGCAAAACCGTCGATAAGTCCCTTTGACAGGTAGCCGAAGCCTACCGTGATGCTCGAATCGCTCTTGGCCTGAAAAGCCTTGGCCGGGTGGTCACCCATCTCGATGACCTCCGTGGTGTGTACGATATCGAACTTGTCGGCCGGACAACCCTCCTTGTCGAGGATCTCGCATATACGCTCCCTGTCGCCGAACAACACTATGCGGCTATGCTCTTTCAATCTGTCGAGTGCCATAACGGCGCCTTTGACTGCGGCTTCCGGGGCGAAGTCGCCGCCCATTGCATCGAGACCTATCTTTATCATAAAGCAGGTGTTTAACAGTTAAGTTGATATTCAAGAGTTATACCCCTCTGCCGGCAGAACCGCAATACGGGTTCGGCTATGCACATCGGGGCTTGACGAAAAGTCGGATATGAAACGAAGGAGCACAACCCACAGAGTTGTGCTCCCGTATTGAGTGAGTTACTCTGCTGCCTTCTTCTCAATAGCCAGCTTGCCGCGATAGAAGCCGCACTCGGGGCATACGCGGTGATAGAGAACTGCCGAACCGCAGTTAGAGCATGTAACGACCGTCGGAACGACAGCCTTGTAGTGAGTTCTTCGCTTGTCTCGGCGAGTAGACGAGACTTTGTGTTTAGGATGTGCCATTTTACAATGTTATTTTTAAGTTCTATTAATATCGTTTGCGGTTATGCACGATCGTCTGACGGATAGACGACCGGGCAATCCTGCCGTTTTCGCTCCATGCGCACACTACGCTTAATCCTCCTTTTCGTCCGACAGCATCTGCTCTTTCAACTCTGCCAGACGAGCCATGGCCTCGTCGCCTATGCCGTGCGATTCGGCTTTTTCGGCCTCCTCGGCGCGGTTGTCGAACTCCTCGGCCGACATCACTCCGAAACGCGCCAACATATCGGCATTGCACTCGCCCTCGGCGTGTACTCTGCGATACGGCAGCGAGAGGACGATGCTCTCGTAGATGTATTGAGTCAGATCCACCTCGTCATCGCCCGGCGATATCCACATCACCTCGCCGTCGTATTCGTCGATCTCATCGGAAAACTTCACGACCAGATCGCCCTCGAACTTGACGGGTATGCGGCAATCTTCCAGACAACGATCGCACGGACAGACCACGCTGCCGCCGATCGAGGTATGAATCTCCAACATACGCTCGGTGCGGTGCATGCGCACTCGCGCAAGGCACTCGCCCGACAGTATCTCCACACGCCCGTAGCTCTCGAACAAGGCGTCGCCGATCTCGAATTCGAAATCGTAGTCGCCCTCTTTCAGTCCTTTATAGGCTATCGCGTATGGCATTGTACTACTCATTTCCGCGCATTAAGTGTGCAAATTTATAATAAATTCATAAAATGTGCAAATAATTGCTATTTTTGTATCGAAGTTTTACACGCTATTAAAGTCGAAACTAACATGTCCGACGGATTTTCAATAGAGATAAGCAGCGGCTTCGAGGAGCTGTGGCGTTACAATATCGCGCTCACGGGCGAGGTGGCCGACAGCAACGGCCGCCGCATCGAGTATATAAAACACGCGAGCGAAGTCGCTCCCGTAGGGTCGTCGCTGAAAGCCGCGCCCGCCGACTATGTCGCCGACCGCGACATACGCATCGTAACGGCTGCGGGCGCCGGCCTTACATTATATATATATGTCATACCCCACACTCTGCCGAGCCAACGCATCGTCGACGAGGCACGGCCGTTCACGCTGCATGTGCGCATCGGGCGTGACGGGCAGATGCTCTACGACAGACGCCTCTCGATAAACCAGTGGTCGGGCGACAACATCGAGATAAAACTCAGATACTGATCCTCAAATCGCGGGCGACGTATAACGCGCTGCCGGGTGACTGCCGGGGCGGCATGCTCCGGGGCTGTCGTTGCATGCGGGGCGCCGAACAGAGGGCGTATATCCGAAAAATTTGTTTTTAAGCGAAATAGTCGTAACTTTGTCGTCGTTAAAACATAAAAAACGAAATTATGAAACACGCATACGTATTCCCCGGTCAGGGCGCCCAGTCGGTAGGCATGGGTAAAGATCTCTACGACAATGTCCCCGAGGCCAAGGAGTTGTTCGAGAAAGCCAACGAGATTCTCGGCTTCCGCATCACCGACATCATGTTCGAGGGCACTCCGGAGGAGCTGAAACAGACCAAAGTAACGCAACCTGCCGTATTCCTGCATTCGGTCATCCTTGCCAAGTCGCTCGGCGTTAAGCCCGATGCCGTCGCAGGACACTCGTTAGGCGAGTTCTCGGCACTCGTTGTGGCGGGAGCGCTGTCGTTCGAGGATGGTCTGCGTTTGGTGTCGAAGCGTGCCATGGCCATGCAGAAGTGCTGCGAGATGCAGCCCGGAGGCATGGCGGCCGTACTCGGTCTTGCCGACGATGTGGTAGAGAAAGAGTGTGCAGCCGTCGACGGTGTCGTTGTCGGCGCCAACTACAACTGCCCCGGCCAATTGGTTATATCGGGTGCCGATGCTGCTGTCGATGCCGCCTGTGAGCGCATGAAGGCTGCCGGCGCACGCCGCGCATTGCGCCTGCCGGTCGGCGGTGCATTCCACTCGCCGCTTATGGAGCCTGCACGTCAGGAACTCGAAGCCGCCATTGCCGAAGCTAACTTCTCGACACCCGTTTGCCCAGTATATCAGAATGTCGATGCTCTGCCCTATACCGATCCCGCAGCGATCAAGGCCAACCTTATCGCACAACTCACGGCTCCCGTGCGTTGGACTCAGATCGTGAAGAACATGGTAGCCGACGGCGTGGACGAGTTCACCGAACTCGGTCCCGGCACCGTATTGCAGGGACTTATCACCAAGATCGACCGCGAAGCCAAGGCCGAATCGAAATCGACTCTGTAATTTAATGATAACAGCTTCATACTAAAATATATACGCATATAAATATGCGGCTCTCGACAGGGCGTTGCCATATATCGGGCAACGCCCTGCCTTGTCATTGCGGGGAGTGTGGTTTTCAACTGCCCTCGGAGTGACAGCACCACCATGTCACTCCGAGGAGCGTGCTTGCACGCGACGTGGGAGTCTCTATCCACACAGGACAATGGGAATAGTCGTCCCCGACCAGATTCTCACGTCGCGCTGCGCGCTCCTCAGAATGACACCACCCCCATGTCACTCCGAGGGAGAAGCGCAGCTTCGACCGTGGGAGTCTCTATCCACACAGAACAGGGGGAATAGTCGTCCACAAATGAGATTCTCACGTCGGCCTGCGGCCTCCTCAGAATGACATGTCGCAACGCCCCACCTTGTCATTGCGAGCCGAGCGCAGCGAGGCGTGGCAATCTCTGCGGTGGATGAGATTCTCACGTCGGTATAACCCTGACGGAACTATCGATACGATCGCAAAGTGCGACCATGTGGAGGCAAATGATATTATTGAGTGAGTTCCTG
>CAZEXJ010000002.1:0-8428 GCA_964516585.1 uncultured Alistipes sp. | reverse complement strand
AGGAGGCCGGCACGGTCGACGTGAGAATCTCTGCCGCTATTGTCATTCTGAGGAGCAACGCAGTTGCGACGTGAGAATCTCATTCCCGTTCTGTCATTCTGAGGAGGCCGGCACGGCCGACGTGAGAATCTCATTCCCGTTCTGTCATTCTGAGGAGCAACACAGTTGCGACGTGAGAATCTCATTTTTGGGGGACGATTATTCCTTTCGTCATGTCTGCCGGGGCATTCCGCTCGCCGCCCGGAGCGGATAAAGCAGCCCCGAGGCATCTGCGGAAGAAGCCTCGGGGCGAAACGATACCGGGATTTCGGTCTATTTCTACCGCTTTACACCTTGCGAGGTGAAGGGTCGTGCGCCACGGTGTCCAATAGGAATTGCAAGGCCGAATGTGACATTGGCCTTGGTGCCACGGTCGGGAATCATGTAGGCTATATGCTTGTTCAGCAGTACGTCCGTAGCGATGTAGAAGTTGATCCAGCTCGGGCAGAGGTTCAATGCGAACGATACGGCGCCAGCCTTGTTGTCGATGACCGAGTAGGCGGCCGTTATGCCGAGCCATTTCAGCGGGTGGGCATTAACCGATCCCATAAGCGTGTGATAGGCCTTGGTGGGATAGATACGGGTATTATATAGTACGCCGACACCTAAACGGTGATCGAGAAACTCGAAGTCGGCACCGACATTGATTTGCGTCGTAAGGCGTTGTGCCGAGGATTTGCCGTCGACAACCGTGAGTTTGACATTGTCGAGATCGATCTCGTCGGGGTACTCCACCTTGCCGTCGGCTATCGAAATGTCGTCGGAGGTGATGCTCTCTTCGAATGAGAAACGCCGTGTGCTCTTGTTGCCCCATTTGACAAAACCCAAATTGTTTACCGAGGCCGAGAGTTGCAGCCAGTCGGTCAGATCGTATGTGGCGCCCACATCTATCGCACCGCCGTAGCCCGACGGCTTTGCAATGCTGTTTCCGTCGATATAGTCGCCGATCTCGTCGAACGCGATGCGGTCACCCGGTTTCAGATCTTCATTTATGCCGTTCATTTCGATGCTGCCCGCCACGTTGGCATACCAATTGGTATCTCCGATCGACACATTGAAACGGTCGAGTGCTATATCGGCTCCCAACATACCTACTATGACCTTGGCGCGCAGGCCGATATATACCCGCTTGGCTACACGGAACGAGTAGTTGAACGAGGCATCGGCATAGGTCTGCAACGACACGCGCAGGTCGCGTATGTCGGCCGCCTCGCCGCCTTTGAGAAACGAGAACAGCTCGCGCGGAGCATTGATCTCGGCATCGATGTTTAACGCCAGATCGGCCGACCAGAACGTTTCGCAGTTACGTGTATATTTGCCGAATCCGACAATACCTATACGGCTGTTGATGCCTAAATCGTTTCGCTCGCCGAGTTGTCCGAGTACGGCTTCGGCGGATATGGCATCGTTGGAAAATGACACGAGTCTGCCGTCGTTGTTATAGAGCAGCGCGCCGAAGGGGATGTTTCCGCTCGCACTTACCTGTATGTTGCCCACAAAGGGTATGTTGGTATATCCTGTGAGTGGCGCGAATGCCGGGTTGAGATATGGCCGCAGAGTGGAGCCTTCGACAAAATATGCGCTCATATCCTGCGCAGAGGCAGACACTGCCGAAACGACGAATAATAACGGTAGTAACAGTTTCTTCATAGACGATACAATATTTACGTTGCCGCAAAAGTAATAATTATTGTCCGATTCGGCAACATTTTGTACGATTTGTTGAATCTCGGTTGCACAATAGTTGGACGCATGGTGCTCATTGTCGCCTTTTTTGCTCTATATTTGCAGTGATGAATGCTTCGGACGACATATTGCAATCGCTCAAACGGCAGGTGGAGATGCTGCCGCTGTCGCCCGGCGTATATCAGTTCGTCAACCGAAGCGGCACGATCATCTATGTGGGCAAGGCCAAGTCGCTGCGCCGCCGCGTCTCGTCCTACTTCGTGCATAACCGCGACCACTCGGCCAAAGTGCGCGTGATGGTCAAACAGATAGTCGAGATACGGCATATCGTCGTAGGCTCGGAGCAGGATGCGCTGCTGCTCGAAAACTCTCTGATAAAGAGTCTGCAACCCCGTTACAACATACTGCTCAAAGACGACAAGACATATCCGTGGATCGTAGTGCGCAAGGAGCCTTTCCCGCGAGTGCAGTCGACACGGCAGTTAGTGCGCGACGGCTCGCAGTATTACGGTCCCTATGGCTCGGTCTCGGCGCAGCACGCACTGTTGGAATTCGTTCGCGAGGTGATACCCCTGCGCACGTGCAAACTCAATCTGTCGCCTCAGGCCATAGCGCGCGGACGCTACGGCGTGTGTCTGCAATATCATATAGGCAACTGCAAGGCGCCGTGCATCGGGGCGCAGAGCGAGGAGGAGTATGCCCAGAGCATCGCATTGGTGCAGTCGATCCTCAAAGGCGATCTGCGACCCGTGCGCCGGCACATCGAGGAGGAGATGATGCGGGCATCCGAGGAGCTGCGTTTCGAAGCTGCGCAACGCTGCAAGTCGCGTCTTGCCGCACTCGACAACTATCAGTCGCGCTCGGTTATCGTCAGCGCGCGAATCGTCGACTGCGACGTCTTCTCGCTGCTTGTCGACGACGATGTCGCCTACTGCAATTTCCTGCGTCTGCGTCACGGCTCGATCGTGGCCGTGCAGACGGTGCGCATGTCGACCGGCGTTGACACCTCCGAGGAGGATATGCTCTCGGCGGCCATAAGCCACATCGTCGAGACCATTGCAGGCGAGTTGTCGCGCGAGGTCATAGTGCCCGTCATGCCCTCGGCGGCACTGCTGTTCGACGGCGTGACGTTCACCATCCCCCGGCGCGGCGAGAAGGCCGAACTGCTCGAATTTTCGTTGAAAAGTGCGCGCATCTATCGTGCCGAGGCGATGAAGAATCTCGAAATCAAGAATCCCGAACGACATGCCGAACGCCTGATGAACGCTATGCAGAAAGAGCTGCGCATGTCGCGTCAGCCGCGCCACATAGAGTGTTTCGACAACTCCAACTTGCAGGGAGCCAATCCTGTGGCATCGTGCGTCGTGTTCCGCGACGGCAAGCCCTCACGCAAGGAGTATCGTCATTTCAATGTGAAAGAGGTGGTCGGCATCGACGATTTCGCATCGATGCGCGAGATCGTCCGCCGCCGCTACTCGCGACTGCTCGCCGAGGGAGCCGAGCTGCCCGATCTGATCATCGCCGACGGCGGCAAGGGACAGATGGGCGCCATACACGAGGTGTTGCAGGAACTCGGACTCGATATTCCGATCGCCGGACTCGCCAAGGACAGCCGCCACCGCACAGCCGAGCTTCTCTGCGGCTATCCGCCGGCAGCGATCGGGCTTAGAGCCACGTCGCCCCTATTTCATCTGTTTTCGCATATTCAGGAGGAGGTACACCGCTTCGCTATCACATTTCACCGGCAGAAACGCAGCAAGGCATTTATCGACAGCGAATTGAGCCATATACCCGGCATCGGCGAAAAGAGCGTAACCGCGCTTATGCGCCATTTTCGCACCCTGTCGGCCGTTCGCTCCGCCACCGAGGAACAATTAACCGAGGTCGTCGGAGCAGCCAAAGCACGCGCCATTATATCATATTTCTCGTGAAAAGCGGCATATCTCTTCGCCCCGTGCCGTTCCGCGAACCCATGCTGGCACGATACGCTGCTCGACAAATCGATAAACATCAATGTATAACCGATAAAACGCTTACGTGATGAAAAAACACAACTGCGAGACCTGCCCTTTAAGGGCGAAATACGACCGCGCGCCAAAATCGCTGTTGGGTCGCATCTGGCACTGGCATACCGGCTTCTGCCCCGGGTGGAAGGGATACTTCACTGCCCAGACTCCCGAACGGCAGGTCGAGCTGCGCCAACAGTATCGCTTCACGAAGTATTGATGAGCGCACGAGACTTTTTCGTCAAGATCGCACAAGCCGTCAAAGGGAGGCTCGCGCGGCTTTCATTCCGCACGGGCGTCATCGTGCTGGCGATGTGCGTGCCGTTTTACATTATCTCCTTTGCGCAAATGGCGCTGCCTATAAGCGCATCGGCCAAGGGGGTGTTGTGGTTCATCTTTTTCGGGATAGCCAAGACGGCTCAATATGGGGGATTGACCATCCTCGGCGCCGAGGGCATCAAACGCTTAAAGACACGCCGGCGCCGAACCGATCGATAATGCCTCGTCGGATAGGCAAAAACGCACGAGACTTTTCCGCCTTTTGACGAAAAATGGGGTCGTAGTGCTTGGCAGGCTATTTCCTCCGCCATGTCATTCTGAGGAGGCCGCAAGCGGCCGACGTGAGAATCTCTCTTACACATTCATGCAAGAGATTGCCACGCCTCGCTGCGCTCGGCTCGCGATGACATGGCGCAACGCCCCACCGTGTCACTCCGAGGAGCGCGTAGCGCGACGTGGGAGTCTCTATCCACACAAATAACTGAAGGTTTTCCCTCTCCCCACCGCTTTTCGCGGATAATCCCCTATTTATTTGACTTTCTGCGGTTGCAACTTTTGCATAGCATTTGGCAGTTCTCTATGGTCGTTTTGCCGCCCTCGCTCCATGGAGTAATGTGGTCGCCCTCCATTTCCGTCATATCGCAGCTTTTGCCGCATTTGGCGCATACACCATGCTGACGCTCATAGACTGCCCGTTTGATGCTGTCGGGGAATGCCCGTAGGTTGAGGTATTTTTCGTCGCGCGTCAACACATAGTAGTAGATGCCCTTTTTGCTTTCGGCATCTTCATCGAGCATTAAGGCCGATATTTCACCTTCAAGGGCGGCCGTGTCGTATTGATAGTCTTTGTATCGGTTGTAGAGCATACCCCAATCGACCCCTTTCATCTCTTTGCGGTAGTGCGGGAATGTCGCCTTTACCCAACTTATAACGCCTTGAAAATAGAGCCACAATTCGTTGGCGTTTTGCGTTTCGTTTTTTTGCATCGTCCGCATATACTCTTTCAATCCCTCGATGTTGCCATTGTTTTTCCACAGCAGCGCAAGTTCGAGCAGACCTTGGCGATTGACTTCATAACGGGGCTTTACATATTTGCCACCTATATCTTGTGCCGGACAGCCTGTTCTGCTGAAATGCCGCTTGGCATCGGTTAGCCATTCGCAGGCATAAATTGCATTGCGCATCTCTTGGTCGGTCAGTTTTAGCCCCGCGATGTTGATAGTCTTAAACCATTCGAGTTTTTCCGTGTCGTCGCCCTCGCAGAAATATACCATCAATTCATAATCGAGTATCTTATTCTGTGCATCTTGCCGCAAATTGTCGAAATAGAGATTTTCCTCCAAATCTTTGTCATAGACGGAAAAACGCTGCGGCTTGACGACATAGCGACAGATACTCAAAATGCGCTGTTGACCGTCCAACACCTCGAATGTTTCGTCCTCACGCTTAACCCAATACATAATGTTAAGCGGAAATCCTTTGCGTATCGTGCCGATAACAGCACGCTCCTGTTCTTCGTTGTAGATAAAATTGCGTTGATACTTCGGCCGAATATCTAAAAAACCTCCGTAACCCACAACCCCCTCCTCGTCGTTGTCCTTAAAGCCGTTCACAAGTTCGCGAACAGTAATTTTGTGCAGTTCTACTTTCATGTTCAAGGCAGTTCATAATTTTTTACCCGTTTTCTTATCGCCAATCTTTTATATTTTTCTACGCCATTAATGGTTGCCGTAGCAAAATCCCAATCGCCGTCCGAGCCGTGATTGAATACGCCGACAATCTCAAACTGTTCGGGACAGTATTTGTCAAGGAATGTTATCGGCACTCCCATTACTCCGTCGTAGTCGCACGGAATATCCTTTGTTTTATCCACATTTATAGCGTCGTAATTGTCGTATTTCGGATAATCTTCGGGATTGTATCGCTTGTAAAGTATCATCTCCTCGTGGCGTTTGCTGTGTTCTATATTCGTAAACCATATCGAAGCGGAGCGACCTTTCACCACTCCGTCCACTATTCTGTACCTGCTACCGCTTTTCCCCTCTTTTAACAACTCCTCGGCTTGCTCCTTGGGTATATCGAACAGCATATCTTCACTCATCGGCTGAACACCGACCCATATTCTATTACCCTTGATAAGCGGAAATATATCTTTGTAGGTTATAGCATTCTTGTTGCCGATGATAAGGAACTTCTTATTGTATGACATAAGTTGTGCTACATATTCACGAAACAACGAAAACGGAGGATTCGTTACAACTATATCGGCCTGTTTCAGCAGCTCGATACACTCCGCACTCCGGAAATCGCCGTCGCCACGCAACGGCTTGACATCAACCTTGTCCCAATCGGGCATACTCTCGCCATTGTTGCCGTCGTAGATAAGGTAGACGGCTTGCTCGGCTGCGTTTTGACTGAACAGGTCGGGACAGTTGTTTTTGTAGCAGGTCGTAATAATGCGCTTCAATCCGAGCGTTTTGAATTTGAGTGCAAAATACTTGAAAAAGTTGCTTACGCGCGGGTCGTCGCAGTTGCAGAGGACGGTTTTGCCTCTGAAGGACTCCTCATAGTGCCCCAGTTCACTTTCAATTACAGATAGTTGTGTGTAGAACTCATCGTTCTTTCCTTTTTTTGCCTTGTGGAGTGCTCCATTTTTGGGGGCTTTCGACTTGTCGTTGCTCATATTGCGGTGCAGTTTGTTTGCCGTTTCGGCGAAATGCTGCACTGCCGCATAAAAAAAGAAGCGCAGACCTTCGCCATACGCAGTCTGGGCTCACCACAAGCCTTGATATTCTATGGAAAAGTCCACGCTATTGTACATAGCGCGTTCCAATGAATATCAAAATAGCTCGTTCTATTTCCGAGGTGGTGATTCAGACTGCGATTGAGCTAACTAATATGTATGTAAAATCCCCGTAAAAAAGATTTCTACAACACAAATCTACAAATAATTTTGTAGATTATAAAATCATTCTACAAAAAAACGCGATTCGTATGTCTGAATCGCCTCCCTCGATAAAGCATATAGCAGGAATGCTTTGTAAAGATATAGCGAATACGGCACAAGCCGAGTGCAGCGAGGCATGGCAATCTCGTTCCCACGTTGTCATTCTGAGGAATGTGTTTGTACACGACGTCTGTCATTCTGAGGAGCGTTTGACAAACGCGACGTGAGAATCTCATTCCCACTCTCGTCAAAGGGAGCCGAGCGGCGAAACGCGACAATGAAACACGATAAACAACTGGTCGATCGTGCTGTCGGTTAAGAAACTTTTAATTTTGTATAGATTCCTGCATCGACATCTCAAAACGAGCCTTTTTACTCTATTGTCACCTCCATGCCGGCGGCAACGCGGCGGTATGTCGTATCGTCGGTCAGGGCACGCAACACGGCCAATGAAAAGGCCACCGAGACACCCGCTCCGGCACCGGTTATAAGGTTGCCGTCGACGACGACATCGCCGCCCGCAAAGTCGTATGCCGACATTTTGTCACGCACGGTGGAATGAGCCGTCACGCGTCGCCCTTCGGCAATGCCGCGAGCGGCCAATACCGACGGTGCGCCGCAAATGGCCGCTACGATGCGGCCTTCGTCGTAATAGCGGCGAACGACATTGCTTACGGCAGCCGATGCCGCGAGGTTGACATATCCCGGATTGCCGCCGGGCAGGATCAAAGCATCGCCGTCGGAGAGATCGCTCTCTCCGAGCGACATATCGGCATCGACCGTTACTATGCCGTGCGACGAAACTACTCGCGGCAAGTCGCTTACAGCCACCGTCTTCACATCTATTCCGGCACGCTTCATCACATCTACCGGAGCCAGCGCCTCGATAGTCTCGAATCCGTCGGCCAACAGAACATATACTTTCATAATAACTTTTTTACAACCGCATGCCAAAGATAGTGCCGCAGAACGAAAAATCCAAATATCGCGGCAATATCCAACAATGTAATTTCGACGGAGATAATCAAAATATAATCAATCGTTTACAATAAACGCAGTCAAAATTGGTCACCTGCAAAAAGCGGTGGGGAAAGGAAAAACTAAGCAAAAATATTTCCACTGTCATGCCGAGCGCAGAGACTCCCACGTCGCGCTTCGCGCTCCTCGGAGTGACATAGTGGTGTGTTGTACTATGTCATTGCGAGCCGAGTGCAGCTAGGCGTGGCAATCTCTTTTGTGGACGACTATTCCCTCCGACTTGTCACCCCGAGGGAGAAGCAACGCTTCGACCGCGGGAGTCTCTGTATTGTCTGTCACTCCAAGGAGCGTGCTTGCATGCGACATGCAAGTCTCGTTCCCCTCTCTTGTCATTCTGAGGAGGCCGCAGGCCGACGTGAGAATCTCTTTCCTTGTCTGTCACTCCGAGGAGCGTTTGAAAAACGCGACGTGGGAGTCTCTATCCACACAGAAC
>CAZEXJ010000001.1:0-19875 GCA_964516585.1 uncultured Alistipes sp. | reverse complement strand
GGAATATCCTGTCCGCCGAGTGGTGTATCTGTTGTTGTTTCGATTCGTACTTTTCCATACCTTATAAATATAAACGCCCACAAAGATAATACTTTTTCGTGAAAAGGCGTCATTAGCGGCACCTCAATCATTGGCGTGAATAGGCAGTACGTCGAGTACAGCCTATCCGCGCCAATTTCATGTCGGCACCGCTACTAACGCCTTTTGACGAAAAAGGGGGTTGTGGTGCTTTGAAACGACTATTTCCTCTGATTTGTCATTCTGAGGAGGCCGCTTGCGGCCGACGTGAGAATCTCTTTTGGGGACGACTATTCCCACTGTCTTGTCGAACGTCGAGACTCCCACGTCGCGCTTCGCGCTCCTCGGAGTGACATTGCGGGGCGTGCAAAGCGCACTTATCGGGATTCCCGCCAACCGTTCCATGCTCCACCCGGAGCGAAGCGACCCAAGTCCCCTCCGAGGAGGGGATTTACGCCGCGTTGCTGCGCAACTTTTGCGTCGTGACTGCTTTCGCGGCAATTCGCAAGCGATTGCGCTCGCCTGTTGCAGGAGTTAGGGGAGGGTCAGAATTGTAAAACGGCGCAAGCCGTAGTTCTGTGGTCGACGTTTGTTTCCTCCCACGGTCGAAGCTGCGCTTATCCCTCGGAGTGACAATGGGGAAAATTTACACGGTCATTCGACCACAAAAGTCGTCATATAATTAAATGCGATACCCAAAATTTACATACCTTACAATCATTAAACTTATTGTGTAACGAAGCAATCTAAAAACTGTAAAGTTATGAAAAAAGAGAATGTATCACGCAGAGGAAAGGGCATTGCAGGCGGTCTGTTCACTGCACTCGTATGTATGACAATATCGCTTCCGACCATGGCCGATGTCTGTATGTCAGAGTATTCTGCCGAGGATACTCCCGAGGCACAGCAACCTGCCGCCGGCACACCTGCCGGGCAAGATTTTGTTGAGACGGCGGCCGGACTGCATATGAAGATGATATGGGTCGAGGGCGGCGAGTTCTTAATGGGGGCTACGTCGGAACAAGGCTCGGATGCAGAACGCGATGAACAGGTCATTCGCCGCATCAAGCTCGACTCTTATTATATCGGGGAGTGTGAGGTAACACAGGCACAATGGGAGAAGGTTATGGGTACATCTATTGAGCAGCAGGCGAGCAAGGCAGGTTATTCGACAAAAGGTACCGGCGCCGACTATCCGATGTATTATGTAAGTTGGGAGGAGGCGCAGGCCTTTTGCTCGGAGTTGAGCCGAATTACGGGTCGCACCTACTGCCTGCCAACCGAGGCGCAGTGGGAGTATGCCGCCCGCGGCGGCAAGAATGCCGACGGAACAAAATACAGCGGCAGTTCTTCGGTTGATGCCGTTGCGTGGTACGACGGCAACAGCACGCATCCGGTCAAGAACAAACAGGCAAACAGCCTTGGGTTGTACGATATGAGCGGTAATGTGTGGGAGTGGTGCTCCGACTGGTATGGTTCTCCATATAATGTGAATGACACGAACAACCCTACGGGTCCCTCGTCGGGCACATACCGTGTCCTCCGCGGCGGCTGGTGGGGTTACTACGCGCTGTTCTGTCGCGTTTCGAATCGGGACTACGATATTCCCGATGGTCGCTACGCCGATAACGGCTTCCGTGTGGTTGTTATACCTTAGTTTGCTTTTTCGCGCCTTTTCCGTGACTTTTCCGTGAAAAGGCGTTAGTAGCGGCACCTCAATCATTGGCGCGAATAGGCAGTACGCCAAGTACAGCCTATCCGCGCCAATTTCATGTCGGCACCGCTACTAACGCCTTTTGACGAAAAATATGGTTGTGGTGCTTTGGCTCTTTTCCGTGAAAAGCGGCATTCTGCTGCCGCGCCTTGTCGCTCGGCAATGGGCAGTACGCCAGTACAGCCCATCGTCTCACTCCGTCGTCGCGTGGTATAATACCGCTTTTGACGAAAAAAGGTGGCGCTTTGGAAGACTATTCCCATTGTTTTGTCATTCTGAGGAGCGTTCTGCGAACGCGACGTGAGAATCTGGTTGGGGATGATGTGCGTGGTCGATATGCCCGCCGTCGTGTCATTCTGAGGAGGCCGCAGGCCGACGTGAGAATCTCATTTCCACCGCCCTGTCATTCTGAGGAGCGTTCTGTGAACGCGACGTGAGAATCTCATTTGGGGACGATTATTTCCGCCGTTCCGTGTGGACAGAGACTCCCACGTCGCGCTAATGCGCTCCTCGGAGTGACAGATCGAGTGTTTAACGCGCTTCTCCCTCGGAGTGACAAGGTGGGGCGTTATGGCTTGTTACTGCGCGTCTTACTTCGAACGCCGCACTAAGCGCAGCGAGTGCGGCGTGGTCTGCTTGATGATCACGTCGTCGGCCAAGGCGTAACGATCGTAAAGCTCGTCGGTGTACGACCGCACGGTCAGCAGCTCTACGCCCTCCTGTTTCTCCACGTCGAAACCCTCGCCGCGCAACTCGCCCGCAGCCTCGTCGATATGCCACGACGAATCGACACACATATAGAGATTTATGGCCGAGTTATGGATCAGATTGGTCTTTATGCGATAGTTCTCCAACGTGGCGAATACCGTGGCGAATTTCTCCTCCAACACGAACGACAGATCGCGCGAATGGAGATTCAGCAGCACCTGATCGCGTTTGAGTATCAATATGGGTTGCTCGACACGCTCGGCGTCGCCGCAAATCACCGAACCGGCGGCCTCCTTGTCGAAAAACGATTTGACATATAGCGGAATGCCCTTGTTTTGCAGGGGTTTAATCGTCTTCGGGTGGATGATCTGCGCACCGCTGTAAGCCAGCTCTATCGTGTCGATGTAGTTCAATCGCCCGATCTTGCGCGAGTCGGGAAATATCTTGGGATCGGCGTTGAGTATGCCGTCGACATCCTTCCACACGGTCATCGACTCGGCATCGAGCACCGACGCCACCACGGCGGCAGAATAGTCCGAGCCTTCGCGGCCGAGCGTGGTGGTGGTGCCGTCGGGGGCGCCGCCTATGAAGCCCTGCCCGACGAATATGCGTTTGTCGGTATCCTTTATCGCACGCTTCAAGCGGTAGGCTGTGGCTTCGAGATTGACGTCGGCATCCTTGTGACGCTGCTGCGTGAGAAAGGCATGACGCATGTCGACCCAATAGTTGTCGACACCCTCGCGCGCGAGATAATCCGATACGATCGTCGTCGACACCAACTCGCCGAATGCCACGATCGTATCGTACCACAACTCGGCATCGGCGGCACGATATATGGTATTGCGCACCGTGTTGCGCAGCTGCTCGAACAACAGCTCGACGCTCATTATCTTCGTCGGCGCGCCATACAGCTCGTCGATGATCTGCTTGTGGTAGGTGCGCACCTCGGCCACACGCTCCTGCGCAGCGACGTTGTCGCCCCGCTGCATCGACTCGAACACCCGCTCCAAAGCGTTGGTTGTCTTGCCCATGGCCGACACGATGATGAACAGGTCGTCCTCGCCGCGCACTATGTCCAAAAGATTTCTCACTCCGCGAGCGTCCCTGACCGACGCCCCGCCGAATTTATAAACTTTCATATCGTTTGTCCGTTATCGAAGACAAAGGTATGAAAAAACGAATAAACGCGAATGACAAATAGAATTTTTCCTTACCTTTGAAGATCGGAAACAAACCGGCAAAAAGATGTTCGAACAAGAGAAAGCAATCATAGAGCGCGCATGGGACAGGCGCGAAATGTTGGCCGACGAGCAGGTGCGCAAGGCCATACGCCGCACCGTGGAGGCAGTCGACAAGGGCGTATTGCGATGCGCCGAACCAATCGACATCGACAATGGCGAGTGGCAGGTCAACGAGTGGGTCAAGAAGGCCATAATCATGTATTTCCCTATTCAGAGCATGCGCACGATGCGCGGCGGCGAATTGGAGTGGTACGACAAAATGGAGTTGAAACACGACTACGACAAGTTGGGCGTAAGAGTCGTGCCGCAGGCCGTGGCGCGCTACGGCGCCTATATCGCCCCGGGAGCCATACTTATGCCGTCGTATGTCAACATAGGCGCATACGTGGGCGAGGGGACGATGGTCGACACGTGGGCTACGGTGGGATCGTGCGCACAGATAGGCCGCGGAGTGCATCTCAGCGGCGGCGTGGGCATAGGCGGCGTATTGGAGCCTGTGCAGGCCGCTCCCGTCATCATCGAGGACAACTGCTTCATAGGCTCGCGCTCGATCGTGGTCGAGGGTGCGCACATATGCCGCGAGGCGGTGCTGGGATCGAATACCGTAATCACCGGTTCGACCCACATAATCGACGTCACGGGCAGCGAACCCGTCGAGTACAAGGGCTATGTTCCGCCGCGCTCGGTGGTCGTCTCGGGCACTTATACGCGCCGGTTCCCGGCAGGCGAATACGGCGTGCAGTGCGCACTGATAATAGGCCGCCGCAAGGAGTCGACCGACAAGAAAACATCGCTCAACGACGCTCTGCGCGACTTTTCCATATCGTAGCGACAACAGTAAACCTCCTGAAAAGCAGGACTCGGCAATCTCTGCGGTGGATGAGATTCTCACGTCGCGTTCTTCGAACGCTCCTCAGAATGACAGGGCGCAACACCTCCACCTTGTCACTCCGAGGAGCGCGTTAGCGCGACGTGGGAGTCTCTACGCTCGGGAGGGCATCCCCGTTTGAGATTCTCACGTCGCGTTCTTTGAACGCTCCTCAGAATGACAGGACAATGGAAATCAGATTCTCACGTCGGCCGCAAGCGGCCTCCTCAGAATGACACAACGGCGGACAAGAGATTCCCGCTGCGGCGGCGTTACAGCCACTTCTTGAATTTGAAAAACCAGTAGGTCAGAGCCGACAGCCCGAGCATAAGTCCTATGGCCCACAGGTAGCCGTATTCCCAGTCAAGTTCGGGCATGAACTTGAAGTTCATGCCGTACATACTGGCCACAAGCGTGGCGGGCATGAAGATGACGGCGGCCACAGAGAATATTTTGACGATCTCGTTCTGCTCGATATTGATCAGACCCAACGCCGCATCCTGTATGTAATCCAATCGCTGGAAGCTGAAATCGGCGTGACTGATAAGCGAGTTGACGTCCTTGATCATCAGTTGCAGACGCGGATATATATCGTTCGGGAAACGTTCGCTGCGCAATATGCTCGACAGCACGCGCTGGCGGTCGAATATGTTCTCTCGCAGCAACATCGTATTCTCCTGCAATGCGTTGATGCGGTACAGCACCTCTTTGTCGATCTTGTCGCCCGCGCTTATGTCCTTGCTCAGTGCCGCGACCTGCTTGCCGACAACCTCCACTAAGTCGGCATCGAAGTCGATGCGCACCTCCAACAGCGATATCAGTATGTGGTAGCCGGTGGAGTAGCTGCGGTAGTTCATTTGCAGACGCTTCTCGGCCTCGCGGAACGTGCGGAACTCGGCCTGCCGCACCGACACCAACACACCCTCGTTGGATATGATGAACGACACCGGTTCGACGGTGAAGGTATCGCCCGTGGGTACGAAGAAGTTGCTGTTGGAGATTATGGCGTTTTCGGTCTCGGAGTATTTCGAGGTCGACTCGATCTCCTCGACCTGCTGCCGCGTTTGCAGGCTTATCTCCATAAAGTTCTCGACGGTCTTCTGCTCCTTGATCGAGGGCTGCATCAGATCGATCCAGAGAATGTCGTCGTAACCCAACTCGTCGAACAGGTCGGGATCGGCGTTGCGTATTATCTTGTTGTATTGTTTGAGATAGATCGTTATCATCTTTTCTCCTCCCCGAGTTTTACGTTTGTTTTCGAAATCAACTCACGATACGCGTGCGGTATCGCAACGGACATCGCCTCGCCCGCAGCGGGACGTGTCGTCGGAAGGCGTGGGTCTCACACCTCTCAATAGGATCGGGGAACGATTCTCAAACCTGCGTCCCAGAACTTTTTCAGGGCGCGGTGTTTCTCGTCGTCGAAGATGAAATCGATGTTGCGTGTCAGGTAGTCGTAGGCGCGCAGCCCGCCGTCGTCGCCCGCGTAAGACGAAGCTATGACGGCCTCGTAGATGTGCTCCACGCCGAAAGTAAGCGCGTGCTCCAAAGCGTCGGTTATTTCGTAGGAGGTGCCTTTGCGCGCCACCCATACGGCGAAAGCGAATGGCATGCGGGTCAGCGTGTGCCACTCCTCGGCGAGATCGTAGGAGTAGCGGAACTGCCCCTCATGGTCGAACACTTTGTCGCCGATAAGCAGGAAGGCATCGCCCTCGGCCGGACGGTCGAGTATCGAGTAGTCGTCGAGTTGCAGCCACTCGGGCGCGATTCTCCACTTGTTGGCGGCGAGATAACCTGTTAACTGCACCGAGGTGCGCGAGTGTGAGTCGAGCCATATGCGGCGAACCTGCTCTATGGGGGTGTCGGATACGACGACCACCGTGCGCACAGCTCCCGAGGCGCCCAAGCAGTAGTCGGTGACGATGTCGGTCATGCGCAGGGCGGGCACGACAGCGGCGGGCAAAAGGGCTATATCGACCTTGCCTGCCATGTAGTTTTCTGCACATTGCGCCGGAGGAGTCAACAAAAGATCGGCACGGAAGTTACCCTCGTGCTCGATACCGTATATGAACGGTATCGTATTCAGATACGATACTGCGGCTATACGCGGAATGGTGGCCATCGTCCATAAAAGTTTACCTATTGTTTTTACTCGTCGGCAAAGGTAAATTTTTTTTCGGACTATTACAAAAATAACGTTTATTTTCATGCACCTTTTCTCGTCCCGGTATAGCGCGGAGAGGTTCGGCTATGCCCTCGGCCTATCGAAAACGCCGGTTTTTCCCGTCATGCGTAGGAGTGCATGCCTCCTAACAGGAAATTGACTCCGAAGTAGGTTATCGCGACCGCCGCAAAGGCTGCGATGCAGTATATGTGGAATGCTTTGGGGCGGTTGAGCCGCGGCATCGAACGCGCGTGGAGCGGTGCGGCGTATATCAGCAGCGTGATCAATGCCCACACCTCTTTGGGATCCCAGCCCCAGTAGCGCCCCCATGACATATTAGCCCATACGGCGCCGACGAATATGCCCGCCGCGAGCAGCATCACGGCCGGGTAGAGCATCGTGCGCGAGACGATTTGCAGGCGTGCGGCGCCCTCGGCGTCGTGCCGCAGCACTGTCAGACCGGCCGCGCCGCACAGCATGATCATGGCCAGCAGCGCATAGGCGGTCATTACCAAAGCCACGTGTATGGTCAGCAGCGGCGACTGCAATACGGGCATCAGCGGCGTTATCGAGGGGTTTGCCCCGCTCATCATCGACACGGATAGAGCCAAAGCCGCCGCAACGGAGCCGAGCGGCAGCAGCAGCGGTATGCGGCGCGACATCACCCCCGCGAGCAGCAGCGTGCACCACGCCATGAACTGCATGGTTTCGTAGCCGTTGGACATGGGGGCGTGACCGCCGACGTATGTCCGCAGCGCGAGTCTGAACGACAGGTAGATGAATCCCGCGGCTGCGGCCGTCGCGCCTGTCGCCCGCCATGCGCGGCCTGTCGGCCGGCGGCGTATCATCGAGCGGCAGGCTGCGGCGAATCCGGCCACACCGGCCGCAAGCAGCACAACCATAACGGGCATGGTGCAGTCGGTGCGGTTGGAGAGTATCTCGGCTCGCAGGCGTGTCGGCGACGGCAGAGCATCGCCTGCGCGCTGCCGCTGCCACTCTTGCAGCTTGCGCAACACGGTTTTCAACCCCTCCCAGTCGCGCTGCGCCACAAGTTCACCCATGTAGTCGAACGATCGGCGCATGAACAGCGCCTCGTCGGCGGGCATCGATGCGGGCGGATTGTCGACGGGCGAGAGCCACACCATAGCGCCGTCGTCGTCGCGGCAGGGGAATATGCGGAGCATCGATGCCGAGGCCAACATGGCTGCTATCGAGAACTTCTCGTCGGCTTCGCGCAGGCCGCGGTCGGCCGGCGTGCCGGAGGATAGCGCGCCGGCAAAGTCGGTCAGTCGCGCATACTTGCCGTCGATGCCCAACGCTTCGCGCGCACGCGGGCTTTTGATACGTATGACGGCGGCGTGTTTCCAGTCGTCGTAGAAGAACAGCCACCCCGAAACGACCTGTTCGGGCGTGTAACCCATTATTTTGTCGGAGCCTGCGAGTTTGCGCGTGACGTCGTGAGCAAGGGTCGAAAGCGGCGCTATACGGTCGTTGTAGAGCACGCACAACTCGCCCATGCAGTCGGCCGCGTCGCGCGGCAGGACGCGCGGAGGCTCCTCGGCGGCTCTCGCTGCGGGGCAGAGCATGACAAGAAGCGCTGCTGCGGCGCACCCTTTGAACGCCGAGTGGCGCAGCAGACGCCGGAAGCCGCCGCGAGGGTCGCACAACAGCCACAGCATGGCGGCTGCTAACAGCGCATATCCGGTGTAGGTCAGAGCTGTGCCAAGCTGATCGCTCGCCACGCCGAGCGTCACTTCGCCGCTCTGCGGATCGAACGACGACTGATGAAAACGGTATCCCTCGTGCGACAGCCGATTGTTCATCGACACCTCGCTCTGCACGGCCGATCCGTCGGGGTGCGATATGGTTACGCGGCTCACGTAGTCCATCGGCGCACGCGTGCCGTGGTAGCATACCACCTCGAACTCGTCGAGCCGCAGCGTGAAGGGCAGCGATCGCTCGCGCCCCTTGTCGTCGGTGAAGCTGTCGGCGGCAGCGTCGGGCGAGAGCCGTATCTCGCCGCGCACGGCTGTCGCCCGCGTAACGGCGGCGCCGAGCATGATGATGGCCAGTGCGCCGTGCAACAGCAGCGCCGACGGGCGCATGCTGCGCCACTGCGAGAGTATGTAGAGGACCGAGGCCGCCACGGCCGCAGCCCATAGGGCGGCGAACCACAGCGACGAATAGACGCAGGCATCGACTGCCGCCGTTCCGCAGAATTTTTCCACTACGGTCGCCGCTGCCAGCACCGCTGTCAATAGGGTCATCAGCACAATGACCGCCCGCCTTTTTCGCCTTACACCTGATGTTTTAATCATCGGAGATATGATTGGGATAGATGAAAAAGCTCTGCCGCCGCGCTGTGGCGGCGGCAGAGCCGGTATTCAGATCGCTTCGATGAACTTTACCACCGCGTCGCGGTCGGCTTTGCTCAGTTGGCGGAACTTCTCGACCGTCCAGCGTGCGTCGCTCGTCTTCGAGCCGTGCCACATGATCGCCTCGATTACGGTGCGGGCGCGGCAGTCGTGCATGCGGTCGTCGGCGCCCGTGCACTTGCGGCTCAGACCGCGCCCCCAAAGCGGTGTAGTGCGGCACCAGCCGGTGCGAATGTCGTTGACCATCTCCAAACGGTGTTGAACCATGTCGCTGTAAGGCCATATCTTCTGGTGAGGGTAGCGGGGCAGAGCCGCGTCGCCGTCGGCGAAGAAGCCGTTGGGGTCGGTGAAGGTGTCGTCGCCCGTAGTCCACGACGGACGGTGGCACTCGGCGCAGCCTATCTGAGAGAAGAGCTGCTTGCCGCGCTGCACGCCGGCATCGTCCAAATCGCGTGCTGCCGGAACGGCCAAACCGCGGTGCCATACCATGAAGTCGGTGTACTCGTCGTCGGTCATCTCCACGGGCAGATCCTTGGCCATGAGATAGTCGTATATGTCTTTTTCCACGTTGCCGGTGATGTTGCGCTCGGGGAACAGACGGTAGAAGTCTCGCTGCACGTCGGCATCTTTCGACGCCTTTTCGGCGTAGGCGGCGGTCATGTAGTGGTAGCGGCGGTCGGAGCGCGTCACGTTGGTGATGTTCCAAATGGCGTTGGCGCCGGCGGCATCCTGCAACGGACCGCGGCTCAGGGCGTAGGTGAAGCGCAGCGGGTGAGTGGTCGCGCCGTAGGTCTTGACCCACTCGCCGTGGGCGAATATGGCAGGATTGATGCGTGCGCCGGCCTGCTCCTGACGCGCATACTCGGCTTTGAGATCGTCGTCGTCGATAGCATCGAGCAACCCGGTGCCGTAGATGCCTATGGTCGATTCCAAACGTACCACCACATCGTCGTAGCCGACCTCGCCGTTGACGCCGATCAGAGGCACGTAGTAGGCCTCTTCGGGGATCGTTACAACGGGGTAGATCAGCGAGTAGCTCTCGCCGTCGGGAAACTTGTTACCCCACTCGTCGGTGTACTCAGGCCATGAGACGGTGATCTGCTCCTCGTCGATCGGAGCCTTGAACGGGGCTACGGCGTGGGTCTGCGGCATGCCCGTTAGCGAGGTGAGGTAGTTGTCGCTGCGGTCGGTTACCACCAACAGATAGCCGTTGCCCACCTGATTGGTGTTGAACTTGCCCTCGATGCGCTGTCCGTGGCCGTAGCCGGGGTGGCAGTGCAGGCACGAGGTGCGCAGGTAGAGCGGTCCCAAACCGCAGCGCACGCCCGACTGAGCTGCCGTGAAGGGCTTCTCGAAGAGCGCCTCGCCGTTGAGGAAGGCCTGCGACATGCCGGCCTGCTCGACGGCGGGCGTGGGCTGCTCGTAGGCCGCCGAGGTGGTGTTGAACGTGGTGCCGAGCCGGCCTCCGGCATAATACTCCTCCGACAGCTGCTGCGGCGTGTCGGGCTTGTCGGTGTTGTCGTCGTCGTTTGCGCACGACGACAGAAGCATGGCTGCCCCTGTCGCTATGGCTAATATGCGATAAAAATTCATCATATTCGGATTCAATTATTATGTCGTTACTCGTTTACTTCGTTATAAGCAGCGCCTGCTGCGCCTCTTCCAATGCATCGACCAAATCGTTGACCACGTCGACCGCATGTCTCCACTTGGCCGATGTCGCGTTGTCGACAAAGGGCGCTTCGGCATCCTCTATGGCTGCCATGGCATTGTCGACAGCCGTGCGCACCCGGCTGTCGACCTCGGGCGCCACCTCTGCGATGTAGCGGCCGACCGAAGCTTCGGCAGCGGCGGTCGCGCTGCCGCTGTTTCCCATATAGGCGTTGCCGATCGAACGTATGTTGTCGATGAAGTCGATCTGGGAGTTGTGGCTGTAAGGCGACTCGATGTAGTTCTTGTCGTCGGCGCTCGAACCGTTTGCCGGGCGGCCTATCTTCTGGTTGGCGACCTCGTCGGCTATGTCGATCGAGCCTTGCAGAATCTCCTGTGCCGCTTCGAGATAGCTCTTGTACTTGCTTCCGGCACGGCCTGCCGAACGCATGCTCTCGCCGTAGTCGAACGAGGGTTCAAGCTCGGCATCAGTCAAAAGCGTCTGCTTCGCGGCCGAGATATTGTCCATGCCCGCCCATGCAGCCTCCAAACGCACGCACTGGTTGCGCAGGTCGCCGGCCACGGCAACCACATATACCAACTCCTCGGCGGTGTATTTGTCCGTCGCACGGGGTTTGGCATCCTCGAAGAGCATGTATTCCAAGGCGTGAAAACCTAACAGCCCGTAGCCCAAATAGGCGCCTGCATACTCGTCGTCCATCTTGCCCATGCGCACCGGATCGTCCAAAAGCGATTGCAACTCGGTGTGGTTCAAAGGCCACGAGTCGATGTGCGGGTCGATGTTGTAGTCGCCTGCCGCGCCGTAGAGAAAGGCCTCCGACAGCTCCCAGTATTTGCGTGCGCCGATCCAGCAGTCGCAAGCCTCTGCGACGAGCGCAGTGGTGAGCCGTCCCTCGGCAAAGGCCGCCTGCATCGCCTCGCACGCCTCGGTGAGGGCAATGGTCTGATCGGCCAACGACCGGTAGGTGGGGATGACGGTGTTGTCGACGAAATTGCGGGCGGCGGCTTCGAGGCTCTGCTCACGGGCGTCGTGCATACGTTCGCCGGCGCTGTCGTCGTCGCTGCAAGCCGTGGCGACGACGGCTGCGGCGACGATCATTGAATAGAAAAATTTTTTCATAATGTCGAATATTTGTTGTTTGACCTGTTTCGTATCTCTATCGGCGGAATATGCCCGAATAGGCGATGCCCAACAGTAGCGAGGGTTCGTTGTTGTAGGCCGACTTCATCACTCCTACGGCATATTCGGCCTTTATGGCGATGTTCTTTATGGGGTAGTAGTTGATGCCGACGGCTATTCGCTGACGTCCGCACCAGCCTAAGCGGCCGACGTTGCTGTCGGTGCCGAACATCGAGTCGTAGTAGTCGTAGCGTGTGAACAGGTAGAAGCGCTGCCCCATGGAGTGTAGTTTGCCGTTGAGAGAGAAGAAATCGTACCCGAACTCGATGCCTGCGGCAATGGCATCGGAGGCCACAGGCTGCTTGGGCGAGGGCGAATTTTTGCTCAGACCTTTATTATAAGCCGTGATCGCCCCCGAGTCGCTCAGATGTCCGTAGTCGAAGTTGGCGCGGATAACGGTGTTGTGGTCGTCGTACGCCAAGTCGAAGGCGCCGAGCAGTATCGTTCCTCTGACGCTTTGCAGCTGGTCGTTCTTGGTGGGCGAGAGCGTGTTGCTGAAACTGTTGCCCGCATAGCCGCTCAGACTCAGGCGCAACCCCTTTACCGAGCGGTTGTCGACACGGAAGGCTCCTGCATAGGCATTGGCTATCTTGAACTCGTAGGGGCTGCCCGCACTGCCGCCTATCCAGTTCTGCGAGTTGAACCGGTCGGAGTCCATGCCCGGCAGCAGCATGATCTCGTAACGCCACTTGGCGATGCTTCCCCATAGACTTATGCCCGTCTGGTGCCATGTGCAGGGCATTATGGTGTTTTCTCCCTCGGGGCGATAGACGCCGAAAAATTCGGTGGGCATGTGGTGCGAGTTGGTGGCTCCTACGGGCACGATGATGTGACCCATGCGCAGATTCAACGCCGGAGACCAGCTCTTCTGTATCCAGAACTGCTCCAATGCCACTTCGCCGCCGCGCTCCACCTCGGTCTCGTATTCGCCGGCCTCCTCCTGCTCGATCTCTATCGCAGCCTCGATGCCGCCGTGTTCGAACTCTATTTCGGTGGCCATCGACCAGCCGCGGCCGAAGTCGTAGCCGATGTAGATGACGGCATGGGGTATGTCGAAGCGGCCGTGGCCTTTGCCGTCCTTGTATTTGTCGGCCTGCGAGTAGCGCAGATAGTTGTCGCTGAAAAAGTTGCGCGCCATGACCGCCTCTCCGTAACCGCCTACGGTCAGACGCGGTGTTTTCTTGTCGTGGGAGTGTTCCGCCACGCTCTCCAATTCGGGCGTGTCGCTGTCGGGTGTGTGTGCGGGTCGATGTTCGCGTGCCGACAGCGTGGCTGAAACGGCCGTCGACAGGGCTAACAGTAAAACGCAAAGATGTCTGTACATGATATTTCCGATTAATTTGCAGTGCAAAGTTATGGAGCGGATCCGGAGTCCGCAATCCCGTTTTTTTGGTATTTTGCACCGCCCGTCTCCCCCGAAATAATGACGGCCGCAGCGTATGACCGGCCGCATGCCGCTTGTGCATGTATACGGCCGTTATATACGATATTTTTCGAATAATTATGTAGTATGCAAATATTTTGATATATGGGGCATCCAGTAGAAATATATGTGTCATAATGCGTTATATGGCCGTAAAACGACTGTAACGCCTCTCGCGCAGCTCTCGGTGTCCGAAAATAATTATTCCTGATTTTGCGATTAAACAATTATAATATTATATTTGTAACAGAAACGGCAGACGCGATGGACTATTGTCATGCATACTGCCGCCGGACGTTGGTCGGCGGTTTGAACGGGGGAAGTCTTCCTCTCCCTCGCCCTTATACATATAATACTCCTGACATATCGGGCATCATGTGCCGAACGTTGCCGCCTGACAAGCCCTGTGGCTTTATCGCGTTTCGCGCATCAATTCCCGATGAAAATAACTGAACCTTAAAATTAAAATAAAAATAGTTGTTAATTAAATTCTGTTACTAAAATGAAAAAATTATTTGTTTTTGGTTTGCTTCTAAGCATGTTTGCGTGCAAGAGCGACGAGAATGTGACTCCGCCTGCCACTTCGCAGATCGAAGCCCAGTCCGAGCTGACTGTTGCCGCAGATGGCGAAGAGGCGGCCTTGGGCTATACGATCAAAAATCCTGTGGAGGGCGCCGTATTGTCGGCTGCCGCCGATGTCGATTGGATCGAGATATTGTCGACCGACAACAACATCGTGCGGTTGTCGGCAGCCAAGAACGACGAGAAAACAACGCGTACCGGCCGTGTGACACTGAAGTATAAGGGTGCGAACGACTTTGTGGTGACTGTTTCGCAGGCTCCGCTCAATGTCGATTTCGTTATCTCGGTCGACGAGGTAAGCGCATACGGCGCCAAGATCACCTATTCGCCGATCAAGTACAAAGGCCATTACGTCTTCTTCGTTATAGAGAAGGATACGCTCGATCCCTATCTCACCTCTGATGAGAACCTCGAAGCGTGGTATGCCAAGGATTTAGTCTATCTGAATAATCTTGCGGCGCAAAACAACGTTACGTTGGCACAGCTTATCCTGCGCACCCCGCAGATCTTCGGTCTCAACGGCGAACCCGTCAACATCTCTTATTCGAAGCTCGATATCAACACCGAATACTATGCCTATTGCTACGGTCTCGACGGCGACGGCAATCGTCTGACAGACATGTGCTATGTAGAGTTTACGACCGGTGTGACCGGTGCGGTCGAAATGACTTTCGAGGCTAAGGTCGAGAATCTCACCTCGAACGGCGCCCACGTCACTATAACGCCGTCGGTCAACAATGAGACATACTACTGGGTATATATCAGCGATTTCGATTTCATCAATAAAGCCGGCGGCAATGCCAATACCGTGATGACTATGGTTTCCAAGAACCTGAAAGATACCGGTACCGTGGCTCAGTCGGTGCATCGCGGTCCTTCGGAGCAGTCGATCAACGACATGTGGGACAGCACGCTCTACCATATCATCGCATGGGGCTTGGATACGATGGGTACCCCCACGACCGAGGCCGTAGAGGTGACTTCGCTCACCACTCTGGCCAAGGGCGTGACCGATCCGTGTACGTTCGAGTTGACGGTCACCGAGGTCAAGGATGTGGATATGCGCGTTAAGATCGTACCGTCGAATCCCGAGACCCGCTACTATGTAGCCTTCATCGACGAGGAGAAGTGCACCAATTACAACGACGAGCAGATGGCTCAGCGTATCATCAACATGGAGAACGACCGCTTCTTATGGGAATTCTACGGTCCCGGCGTCAACTGGTCGAACTTCGATGCCATGCTCACCGGAGAGCAGGAGGTTTGGGGACGTGCCGATATGGCATGGACTTTCAATCCCGATCGCATGTACCGCATCTACGCATTCGGTATCGACAACGACGGCAATCGCACGACCGGCATCGCCCGCATCGATCAAAAGACTGCTCCCGTTCAGGAGTCGACCCTGACTATCAAAGTGGAGTATCTCCCCGAGGAATCTGACTGGCAAAACGGCATGTTCCAGTTCTCTCCCTCTAACGAGGACGAGTATTATCTGCCCTATTTGGCCTACAAGGAGGATATCGATACCTACTACCGCAATCCCGACGGCTCGCTCAAAACGGCCGATATTATGAAGGAGATAGAGCACGCCTACGATGGCGAGATGAACTACTACACCCGCAAGGGCACTCGCAAGCTCCAATTCAGATGGTCGGCAGGTATGGAGTACATACTGCTCGTATGCGGCTACGCCGGATCGAACACCACCGATTTCTTCGAGTTCAATGTCACCGCTCCCGAGATTCCGTTCGGTAAGAGTGACGCCGATGTATCGGTTGTCTACGAACTCTTCGACGGTGCCGAGTTGGCCAAAATCGATCCCGACAAGTGGGCGGATTCCACCGAAAACTGCGTCATCTACATACGTTATACGCCCAACGAAAAGGCTGTTCACTGGTATGGCGGCGTGTGGATGCCCGTTGAGGTATATGAACACGACGGCGGCGTATCTTATCTGTTGATGTTGCTCCAAAATCCCGGTGTAAGCCATGTCGACAGGATGTGGGGTCAGTATGGAGGTTTGGCATTCCAAGAAACCTATTCTCTGTCGTATGTGGCCGAGGGTGCCGACGGCAACTACGGAGAGTGGCACTACGAGGAGATCACCCCCTATCGCGACGGCGTGCTGTGCAATATGTCCGAGCCTTATGACTTCTGGTCGGAGCATGCAACCAACAGTCAGATTCTGATTGTACCCAAACGATAACCGACCCTATAAATATTTATGAGTCTGGATCTGTCACTGCGGTCACTCGACCGCAGTGACGGATCGCAGGCCGATAGTAAAGATTCTACACAACATTTAAAACCGAATAAACTATGAAAAAATTAGCCAGTCTTCTGTCTGTCGCAGCCCTTTGCTTCGGCTTAGCAGGTTGCTCGGACGACAACACCGAGTCGCCGGAGGTGAAAGCTCCGGTTATCAAGGCCACTGCTCCTGCAAGTGTAGCTGCCACAGCTCATCAGGAAAAGATCGCCTACACGATCGAGAATCCTATCGAGGGTGAATCGATCGAGGCCGCAACCACGGCCGAATGGATCACCTCGTTCAACTATGCCACTGCCGGAGAGGTGCGCTTCGATGTGGCAGCCAACGAAGGCGATGCCCGTACCGCAACCGTAACCCTGTCGTATGCCAAGGCGCAGACGGTCAACGTCGAGGTGCGTCAGATGGCCGCAGCCGAGAATATCGAGCTGTCGCAGGATAAGTTAGTGTTTGTCACGGCCGGCGGCGATATCGCTGTCACCGTTACCAGCGGCCGCGCATGGACGTTGGAGGGCGAGTCGGATTGGCTCACTCCGTCGAAGAAGTCGGGCGCCAATGGCGACGAGGTGGTATTCACTGCAACCAAGAACGAGGGCGACGACCCGCGCGAGGCCGAGTTTACGTTCAAGTGCGGCAGCGAGACGGCTCTGCTTACCGCCACTCAGGGCTTCGAGGAGCGTATGATCGTCGACAAGTCTGTCTACGAGCTTGATTTCAGCGCTCAGACCCTGACCGTTACGCTTCAGGCCAATGCCGAGACCTCGTGCGCGATAGCCGAGGGCGCAGACTGGATCAAACCGGCTGCCGGTACGTCGGCCATGGAGCAGAAGTCGTTCGCTTTCGATGTAGCCAAGAACGAAGGTGCGGCTCGTGAGGCCATTCTGACATTCACCTGCGGCAAGGTATCGGAGCAGGTAACCGTTAAGCAGGGCGATGCCAATCTGCTTATGCGCATCACCGACGAGAAGCTGCGCGAGTTCGTCAAGGCCAACTTCGACAAGAACACCGACGGTATGCTTACCGAGGCCGAGGCCGCAGAGGTTACCGAGATCGTGTTCAAGGATGGCGTGACGTCGGCCGAGGGTGTCGAGATATTCCCCAATTTGGCAACGCTCGAACTTCCCAACTCTTCGTTTACGACTGTCGATCTGTCGAAGAACACCAAACTCACAGCCGTAGGCTTCAACAATTGTAAGACGCTGGAATCGATCAACTTCACCGGTTGCTCGGAGCTGCTGTCGGTAAACATCGGTCTGTGCTCTGCCTTTAAGTCGATCGATCTTTCGGGTATGACCAAGCTCACCGAGTTTATAGCCTATGCAAGCGGCATCACCACGCTCGATACATCAAAGAACACCGAATTGAAGTCGCTGACAGTTTACAGCTCGCAACTTAGCACGCTCGATCTGTCGGCCAACACGAAACTTACCAAACTCAATGCCGGTTGCAAGAATCTCGCCTCTATCGACCTGTCGGCCAACACGGCTCTTACCTCTCTGTCGCTGAACAGCTCTCCGCTGCTTACCTCGCTCGATCTGTCGGCCAACACGGCCTTGACCAATGTCAGTGCCGAGGCGTGCGACCTCAAAACGCTCGAAATTGCACATCTTACCGAGCTTGTATCGCTTACTCTTTCGCAGAACAACCATTTCGAGAGCCTCGACATATCGAAGAACGAGAAACTCAAATCGCTCTATTGTCTGTGCTACCCGGGTGACGGCGAAAGCACCTACGACCTCTATCTGCTGCGTTCGCAGGAGGATACCGTGAGTCTGTGGCTTGGATACTGCTGCAATAAGATATATGTCGAGCCTGATCTCTCGGGTATGATCACCGACGAGGCGTTCAGAAAGTATTGCCTCGACAATTTCGATACCAACAAAGACGGCAAGCTGACGCAGACCGAGGCCGATGCCGTTACGAAAATCGAGACCGCGATCGCTTCGGCCGAGGGTATCGGTATCTTCACCAACCTCACCGAAATCAGAGCCAACTATTCGACCTGCTCGACGATCGACCTGTCGAAGAATACAAAGCTCGAACTGTTCTACATGTCATCCAATACCAATCTCGAATCGATTAACTGGACAGGTTGCCCCGTGCTTCGGGATGTCATAATTAGCGGCTGTACGAAACTGACGAGCATCGATACCTCTAACATGCCCGCTTTGGAGGAGATGCGTGCCCAGACGAGCGGTCTGACATCGTTCGATGCCCCCAACAGCCCCAAGCTGTGGCACCTCACGATCTACGCTACCAAATTGTCGTCGCTCGATGTTAGCAAGTACCCGGCTTTGGTCAACCTCCTTGCAGGTCAGACCGGTATATCGTCGATCGATCTGTCGGCCAATCCGTTGTTGCAGAAGCTCGATCTGACCACCTGCCGCAATCTTACCGAACTCGATCTGTCGGCCAACACGGCCTTGACGAGCATCTCTCTCAACGAGTGCAACTTCAAGACTCTCAATACCGACAACCTCGCTGAACTTAAAACGCTGAGCATCGATGCCAATAACAACATACAGAAACTCGACATATCGAAGAATACCAAGCTGACCAATCTTAGTGCGCGGTGCCTTCCGGGCGACGGCGAAGGCTCTTTCGACCTCTATATGCTGCGTTCGCAGGAGGAGACCGTGAGTCTGTGGTTGACACACTGCTGCAACAAGATATATGTCGAGGCCGAAGCGCCTGATTTGATGGAACAGATCCCCAACAGTCGCATACAGGATTACATCAAAGCAAACTACGATGCCAACGGTGACGGCAAACTGTCGCAGGCCGAGGCCGAAGCCGTGACGAAGATCGTTGCCGGCGCCGTAACCGATGCAGCCGGTATCGAACTGTTCCCCAACCTTGTGGAGCTGGAGCTGACCAATGCTCTCTTCTCGACGATCGACCTGTCGAAGAATACCAAGCTGACCAAGCTCAACCTTAAATACGGTAAGAATATTACCGCGCTCGATCTGTCGGCCAATACAGCTCTTACCACCGTCAATTGCGAGTATTGCAACCTGCGAACACTCAACATCGACAACCTTGCAGCTTTGGAGACGTTGATCCTCACTGCCAACGGCAACTTCGAGAGCTTAGACATCTCTAAGAACCTTAATCTCAGAACTCTCGACGCCGCATGCTATCCCGGCGGCGGTGACAGCACATGGATTTTGCGTCTGCTCCGCTCGCAGGACGAGACCGTTACGACCATGCGACTTGGCAGTTGCGAGAAGGTTTATGTAGACTAAATTTTTCGTGAAAAGGCGTCATTTACTTCGCCTCGTTCAAATCCGCAAATGGGCAGTACGCCAAGTACAGCCCATCTGCGGATTTTTCACGTGCGGCTTGTAACTGACGCCTTTTGACGAAAAATTTTGGTCGTGGTGCTTTGTCTGTTTTCCGTGAAAAGCGGCATTCTACTGCCGCGCACTTGCTCCGCCGAATAGGTAGTACGCTAAGTACAACCTATCCGGCGGATCTTCGTTTGCGTTGTATAATACCGCTTTTGACGAAAAATGCGGTTCTTTTCCGTGAAAAGGCATCATTTGCTTCCGCGCGCTCGTTCGACCGAATAGGTAGTACGATCAGTACAACCTATCCGGTCTCACATCGTTTACGCCTGTTCGGGTCTGTCGACAGCAGATTCGGCGTGTTTTATACCTACG